>JBGSTM010000197.1:0-102836 GCA_041736495.1 Akkermansiaceae bacterium | reverse complement strand
AAGGTGGACGTCAACTTCGACGGTGGGATTGCCACGGGAATCGATCACTTCGCGACCGCGGATTTCAACAATGGTGGTATAGTCCATAATGGTTGTTATTGGTTAGGTAAGCTGGGTTTTGAAATTTCAGGGATTGAACGGACGGATCGAAACGATGGTGAGCGTCTCCATCATCTCGGTCTCCTCATCGCGGATCTGGACGGTCTCGCCCGGCGAGCGGCCGACGAGAGCCTTGCCGACTTCTGACAGATAGGAAACGGTCTTGGTCTCGGGGATCGAGTCCCACGCGCCGAGCACGGTCACCACCGACTCTTTGCCGGAGGCGTCTTTCAAAGTCACCACGGTGCCGATGTTCACCTTGCTTGCGTCCGACCCTTTGAAATCGGTGCCGCGGGCGTTGTTGATTTCCTTGTCCAGCGCGTTGCGCCGGTGACCGAGGTATTTTTCCAAATCCTTGGCGGACTTGTATTCGAAGTTCTCGCGAAGGTCGCCATAGGAACGCGCGATTTTCACGTCGTTGAGGTTCTGCGGAATCTTGTTGCGGATGATGTCGTCGAGTTCCGCCTTTTTCTTTTCGAGGCTCTCCCAGGAAACTAGCAGGACTTCTTCCGGGCGTTTGGAATTCACGCCGCTCACCAGTTCGGCGGTCTCCGGGCGAGCCTTGATGATGCGGGCCATCAGGGATTTTTTCTCGAGATCGCCGAAAACCGGGCAGTCGAGCAGGCGGCGGCCGAAATTCCGGGTCTCGTTGATATCCATGATGCTGACGAGATCGGTCAACAAGGTCTTGTCATCACCTAGCAGCGACTGGAGGCGGGAGGTCTTGCGCGGGCCATCGGACAAATGGTCGTTTTCCAGCAAATTGAGGACCGATGCGCCGACATCCGCGCTGAAAACATCCTTCGACGGACCTTTGCGCTCGCGGCAGACCCAGATCAACGCATCCGGCCCCAGTGCCCGGCGGGCGATGGCCGAGCGGAGGTGGGTGACGAGCGCCGGCATCGATTCACGCTCCTGGAGGATGCGGGCGATTTCCGTCACTCCACGGGCACCGACGCGGTCGAAAACCTGGACGATTTTACTCACCCAGTCATCCGCGAATGCATTTGGAAAGGCTTCATACACAGCACGCTGACGGCCGGAGGGAAGCGCGCCGGCCTCTTCCGCAAGGCGGGTGGGATCGGCGGAAAGCAACAAGTCGGAAAGCCGGACAGCGGAATCGTCGAGCGAAAGCGACTTGGAGGAGCCGATCACTTCGTCGCGTGCGGCGACGAGTTGCAGGGCTTGGCCGAGTTGAACACGCGCTGCTTTTTTCGCCCCTTCATCAATGTCGTTAAGCAAGCGCTTGAGTGCTTCCGTGTCGTTTTCGAAAGCCCCGATGTCAGCGGCGATGGCTTCCAGCGCGCGGATCATTCCCTTGATGTCACGAGCGGCTTCGAAATCGGCGACCAGAGCCTCGGCCGGGCTGCGATCGCCGACTCGGAGCACAATTGCTTCCGTGCGCTTCTGAGGGACAGCGGCGAGGCGGCTTTCGCGAAGGGCTTTTTTGGTGGCATCCCACCATTTTTTGAAACTCGCTTCGGGAATGACGGCTCCGGAAAGTTCCTTTTCCAAGGCGTCACCGGTCATGCTGCCGCCGTGGCTTTCGAGCAGGTGGACGACGAGGGCGAGCGGGTCGGTCTTGACCAGGCCGCGGAGTTCTTCGAGTTGCTCGATTTTTTTCGCCCGGAAATCATCGGGGCCGATCCACTCGGTTTTTTGGAACGCGAACTGCAACTCCATCGTTTGTCCGGTGGACTTTTCGAAGTCGATGGTGACTTTTTTGGCAGGGAGATCCCAATCGACCACCTTGCCGGCTCCGAAAGATTTATGAATACAAAAGTTTCCGGGAGCCAATTGAGAAAGGCGCTCGCCGACCGGTTTGGGAATGCGACCGGCTTCAACCAGTTTCGCCACGTCAGGATGCATGGGGCGGAAGATGGGAAGCCGAGTCAGAAAACGCAAGGCATTCCCTTGATAAAACTGTCAGAGAACCATTTTCACGGGTTTTCCCCGGGTGGCGGGACAACCCGCGGACGGGGCAGGCGCTGAGGCAGCATATTGCCTGCAAGCGCCTGATCCAGAGTGCGGCACAGCACCTGGATGCGGCGATGCCAGTCTTCCGGCACCTTGCTGAGACTGTCGCTGTCGACGATGTCGCCCTCGAAGATCAGCTCGTCAGTCGGACCATCGATTTTCACATGGTATCCGGTTCCATCGCGCCGGATTTGGACCCGGCCGTCATCATTGGAAAAGCTCGCGGTCTTATCCGCGACGTTGACCATGCGCATCGGTCCCGGACACGCACCCGGGAGGATGGCGGATTCCACCATTTCTCCGGAAAACGGTTTTTGAAGGAGTGGAGACTGGCCAAGCTTTAATTTCAACTCAAGCGGCCTGCCCCCGCGGAATCCGGAAATCACGACTTCCTGACCGGGCTTCGAAAGGCGTAGCAGCGTGGCGAGCTGAGCTTCGTTCACCAGCATTTGATCGCCGAATTTCCACAACAAATCCAACTCATTGATTCCCGCCGCTTGCGCCGGACCGCCCTCATCGATGGACTTGACTACAAATCCGATTCCCTGGGGCAGGGAAGGCACGTGAGCGGTGATCGTTTCATCAGGCTTCACCAGCCGCAGTCCGAGCCATGCTTGAGGCGCACGGGTCGCGTGGGGATTGGGCCTCGGCAGAGGAACCCGGGGCTCGGTCGGTTCGCCGACCACGCAGAGAGTCTGCGTGGCCAGCAGGGCTACTATGAAGGGCCGCTTCATTTCAAAAGGCGTTGATCGGGGTGTATAAAATCTCCTCGCGGGACTCGGAAATTCTCACGACCATGCCGGACTCCTCGTCCCGCACATTGTTTTCCTCCACGGCCACAAGCCGGAGGGCGTGCATGGCGGATCCATCCGATGATTCCTGCCATCCCTCATCCGTCATCGATTCGATGCGGTCGGACTCGCTCACCAGCACAAAACCTGAAGGAGTTTCGCTCGTCACTGCCAATTCGGGAGTCGGAAATCCCTCGATCAGCGGCACAAGCGCCAAGAGTCCGGCAACCGCCGCAGCGATGCTACCACCGACCAAAGTGCTGATCAGCCACTTCCCTGAGGAACCGGGTGCCTGCTTTTCCGTCTCCGGACCGGCGAGATCATCGATCATTGATTCGATTTCCCGGTGTCCACCCTCGCTTAATGCCGGCGGCATCAAGCGGGCGAGGATGGTTTCGATGGGATCAGGCGCTTGCATGGCGGTCCTCCTTCACGCGGCGCAGTTCGTGCGCCAGTTGTTCCAATGCGTAGCGGTAGCGCGAAGCCGCCGTGTTGGGCGAGATCGCGAGGGTTTCCGAAATCTGTAAAAACGTCAGCCCGCCCCAGAATTTCATCACCACGACTTCGCGCAGTTTTTGGCTCAGGTTCTGGACGGCTTCTCTGAGAATCACCGCCTCTTCGTCTTCTTCCAGCACGGGATCGAGCCAGACGTCTTGGAAATCATTGAGATAAATCACCGATTCCTCCCGTTTCCGGCGGCGGGACTCACTGCGGTGGTGGTTCAACCCGCAGAAGCGGATGGTCGAAAATACCAGCGGCAGATCCGGCGGCGTGTTGCCCTTGTCTTCCTGATGGTGCCACATCCGCAGGATCGCCTCCTGCACGAGATCCTCCGCATCAGCGCGGGAATTGCTCCATCCGCGGGCGAAGAGAAGCAAGCGGGGACCGTTCTCGGCCAACCACTGCTTCCATGCGTTTGCGGGAGATTCCATCATTCAAAAGAGGAAAAGCCCCGCGCGGAGGCTTTTGTCTCAAAAATCGTTCTCAGTCGAGAAATCGGATCTTTCCGGGAACCGGCGTGCGGCCCATCGCCATTTCGGCGTGCTGCTCGTCGGTGCAGGACGAATTGATCGGAGCGTCCGGAGTGGCGTCGTTTTCCTGGAGGTAGCCGTTGGCCAGCATCCATTTCTCCACTTCCTCGCCGGAAATGTCGGGAAGCATGGTGCCGTCGATCTCCACGCAAGGCGAGAGCGACTGCCCGCTACGCTGCTCCATTTCCCAGCGGAAAGCGGGGTTCTTGATGATGTCTTTCTCTTCGAAAGGGAGCTCGTATTTCCGCATGATCGCGCGGACGCCTTCGCTCCAGCCGCAGAAGGTTTTGAGGTAGGCGGTGATTTTCGGGGATGTGGTGGATTCGGACATGTCAGTGATTGGTAGGCGGTAGAATAATACCCGCCGGGAAAATCGCAAGCGCCGTGGTTTGGCATCGCCAATGCGCCCGCCCGTTCCTGTCGGATCACCTTTCGATCAGATGTCGCATCAGAAACTCCGCCCGGCGGCGTTTTCCGTAAGGGGTTTCCGCGGCACCGTGGCCGGCATTGATGATGGGCAGGAACTCGAAATCCTTGTCGGCCTATTGCAGCGCTCCGACGACTTGCGCGGTTGAGGCGAGATCGACGTTGGTGTCCAGCTCGCCGACGATGAGCAGGAGTTTCCCCTTCAGCTTCGCCGCGTGGGTGACATTGGAGTTCCGCTCGTAGCTCTCGTCCACCGGCCAGCCCATCCACGCCTCGTTCCACCAGATCTTGTCCATCCGGTTGTCATGGCAGCCGCAATCCGCAACAGCGACCTGGTAGAAATCCCCGTGATGAAGGAGGCCTGCCAGCGCGTTCTGGCCGCCGGCGCTGCCACCGTAGATGCCGACGCGGGAGAGATCCATCCACGGCCGGGTCGCGGCGGCGGCCTTGATCCAGGCGATGCGGTCGGGGAATCCTCCGTCCGCTAGATTTTTCCAACAGACATCGTGAAACATCCTGCTCCGCCAGTTGGTGCCCATGCCGTCGATGCTGACTACGATGAAGCCAAGCTCGGCCATTGCGTTTTTGGATGACCACGGGAAATAGGATTTCGGGACGAAGTGGTCGTGAGGTCCGGCGTAGATGTCCTCGACGACGGGGTATTTTTTCGAGGGATCAAAGTTAGTCGGGCGGACGATGATGCCATGGATGTCGGTCATGCCATCGCGCCCCTTTGCCTTGAAGCGTTCCGGGCGGCTCCAACCGGTTTTGACGAGAGCCGCATCGTCGGCGCGTTCCAATTCGGCGACGAGCTTTCCATCTTCCACCCGGCGCAGTTCGACCACTGGCGGGTGATCGACGCGGGACCAGGTATCGAGGATGAACCTGCGACCCGGCGAGAAGTCAATCCGGTGGTTCCCATCGCCTGTGGTTAGCCGGGTGAATCCGCTGCCGTCGAAGTTCACCCGGATGAAGTGGGAGTGATAGGGATCCTGTCCGGTCACGCCGACGATCCTGAGCAGGACCTCGCGCTTTTCTTCGTTCACCTCGACCACTTCTCGGACGTTCCACATGCCATGGGTCACGGGTTTCCGGATCTCGCCGGAAACCGCATCGATCAGATAGAGATGGTTGTATCCCGAGCGCTCGGAGGCCCACAGGATTTCACGGGTGGCGGGCAGACGTTGGATGAAGAATTTCTGTGAGTAGTCGATGAACGTCTTGCTGGTGTCTTCGAAGATCGTGCGCGCCGATCCCGAGTCTCCCCGGATGCCGACGATGCGCATCACCTGGTGCCCGCGCTGGTTGTAAACGAAGGAAAACTCCGACGAATCGTTCTCCCATGCCAGGTTGGAGATCTCCCATGGATTTTCAAACAGGCTCTGGTCGATTGGGATTTCACGGCGGTTCTCGATATCAAACAAATGTGGCATTGGCTGCGGGATCGGGTCGCCGGGTTTGGCATAATCGATGGTTTTCAGCTTCGGCTGGACCTGGTCTGGTGGTGATGACTCGACGATGCTGATTTTGCGCGGTGTGGTTTTTTTGACCCGGAACGCGACGAGTTTTTTGGAATCCGGTGACCAGTGGATCGGGCGGGCGAAGCTGTCGTTGGCGGATCCGTTAGTGGAAAGCGTGATGGAAGCACCGCTGGCGACGGGCTCGACAATCAGATTGTGATTGAGAATGATTGCTCGCCATTTGCCATCGGGCGAAAGGTTTTCCGCAGGGCGGGGGGCAGGTTTCACCCGTTCGGTGATGCGTGCGAAAGAGGGCGTGGGCGGGGTTTCCACTCCGGCAAGGGGCGTGCCACTCGCATCTG
This sequence comes from Akkermansiaceae bacterium, assembly GCA_041736495.1. Taxonomy (GTDB): domain Bacteria; phylum Verrucomicrobiota; class Verrucomicrobiia; order Verrucomicrobiales; family Akkermansiaceae; genus Luteolibacter. The sequence continues at coordinate 96,690 of JBGSTM010000197.1, read as the reverse complement.
TCATCAACCAGACGTGGCCGGCGTAGGTTTGCTGGGTGGTGCTTTGTCCGGCAGGGAGCTTGCCATAGGACTTGCGGTTGCCCGCACCGTCGACCCAGAAGATTTCGATCTCGTCCGGAGTGCCGTTCTCGATGATGAGCGGGGTGGCTTCGCCGTTGGTGCGGGTGCCGCGCATGGCATCTTCCGGAGGAAGCAGGTTGGCGCCGCGTGGCGGCACATCGGATGGTGAAATCCGGTTTTCCGCCAGCGAATAGCGCCACGATTTTCCAAACGCCCGGAAGGTGAGCGACTGGGCGTCCGCCGCGGGTTCCAGTTGTTCCAACGGCAGCTGGTCCTTGTCCGGTGTTTGTTTCGTGGCTTCGGCAAGAGCTTTGGCAAGAAGTTCGTGATCGAAGGCCTCCGATTTTTTGCCCGACGCCGGATCAACCATGAAAAATCGATGCTCATCGCGCCCGGTGTTGACCCGATAGATCAGCACCGCGTCATCCGCCGACCAGAAGGCGCGCACCTCGTTGCGGGTGACGAGTGAACGGGCGTTTTTCCCGAATTCATCCGCCCGTTTCATCTCCGCCCGGACATCCGCGGCAAGCAAGGGGGAGGGAACCAGGCTGAGCAGGAATCCAGCAACAGAGAGAATTCGGATCATACGAACTTGAGTGCAGATGAAAAACTCGGGGTGGGCAAGGTCGGCGTGAATGAAAAGCGGACCCTGAAGCCATCTTCGTCTTGAGCTTTTGCGGTCAGACTTCCCTCCGAAATCATCGGGTGTTCCTCGCCAAACCTCCTGAACCCCGGCACCTGTTGATTTCCCGCCCACCGAATCGTCGTTTTCCGATCATAAGTTGGAGGAAGCAGAATCATGGACAGCAGAATCATTGGAAATCAGAAAACCTCTGAAAATGATTCTGCTGTCCATCATTCTGCCAGCCTTTTCCCACAGTTCTCTCAGGGTGGCTGCTCCTGTCAATTCATGGCACGACCGCTTTCATCCGGCCGAATACTTTGGATTTTCCGCCCCGTGGAACGTGGACCCGCACCCGGTCGATGCCGGGGCCGTGGAAATCGTCATCGGCCTGGATCACGACTCCTTCCGTCCCATTCACGGCATCCATCCACGGGCCGGCGAGATCGGTGGTGAATTGCGCTCCAGAGCCGACTCCGGATCTCACGGAGAGATCGGTGCGCCGGTAGGTGAAGAGGAAATAGTCGATGGCTCCCGCGCCGAGGTTGGTGTTGAGGAGTGCCATGTCCGGCAGCAGCGCAGCGGGCGTGGTGGTGGTGGGATTGCCGCCGATGACGAGTTCCGCCGAATTTCCCAACCCGTCACGATCCGGGTCGGCGGCGGCTCCGGTTCTGTTGGGGTCCGAATCACCCGGAAAAAAGCCGGCGGCCCATGAGGGGTAATCGATGGGCGTGGCGACCCGGAAGAATCGTTTGGTGAAACCTCCCTGTCCGGCAAGGGTGACGAGTCGTTCGGCGCCGGAACCCGTGACGGTTGAGGTCGGAGTCCAGGTCTTCAGGTCTTCGCTGGCTTGAATTTCGTATTGGATTCCCAACCTCGTGGTGATTCCGAGTGTGATGGAGTCGTTCACTTTTTCCAAATAGCTGATCTGGGTGGGTTCCGAGTCGGGGATGAAACGGGTGTGCAAGGTGTAGGGACCGGTAACGATGGAATCGTAGATGTCCGAAAATGCGGTGAACTCTCCCGCGACACGGATGATATAGTCCCCGGCCGTGACTTTCGCGGAGGTGCGGAAGTTCGTGAGGGGCCCTGAATCGAGGTCCTGACTCAAAGCCCCTCCGGAACTATCATAAATGTTTCCTGAGGTGTCGAGTGAGCCTTCCGTCCACGTGATGAGGATGCCCGGACCCGGCACGGAGACCCGATAGAAGTCACCGGTTTGTGGTTTGAGGAATCCGGAAGTGCTGCCCGTGGATGTAGCCAGCGGGATCGCAGATTGCCCGGTTCCGGTGAGATTGACCAGATAGGGATTTTCGTCGGAGTCGTTGCTGGTGATCCGTAAGGTTGCATTTTTCGCGCCTTCCGAGAGCGGATGGAAAGAGACATCAAACACAGCGTTTCCGCCAGGCGAAATCGTGAAGGGTGGCCCCGACAAGGAGGTGGAGTAGTTTCCGGCATTTTCTCCTGAGAAGCTGACTTGAATCCCCTCTAGGACCGTGGAGCCGCTGTTCCGGATTTGCAGGGATTTGGTGACCCGTGTCACTCCCTCCAAACCGATCCCAAAATCCGAGCCTCCTCCGCTAACAATCTGCGCTCCTCCCAAATATTCCAGGCTGATCTCCGGCGCGGGTAGTTGATCCGGGCCGAGCGTTCGGTGGGTGCTGATTTCTGCGGTGGTGAGCGGACGGTTCCAGATCCGGATTTCATTGATCCGACCTCCGAAATCCGGATCCGGCCAGTAAACGCTTGCACCGAAGAAGTTCTCTAATGTGGCTCCGATCTGGCTGACATTGAACCCACCCATGCTGGCGGAGTCCGATAGGCTTCCGTTGATGTAGAAGCGCATCTGGTTAGCCGGTGCATCATACACGACGGCAACGTGGTATTGGGTCGCCAAGGCCATGGTGCCGGGATTCGGCGTAGCGTCGGTGGAAAAGATGGTGTTGCTAGTGACGGGGTCGATGACGATCCTTGGGATGCTAGCGTTGGAGTGGGGCGTGAATTCCAAGGCAGACAAGCCGGGCTGAATACCGCCGTTGGGTCTGCCGAACATCCAGACCTTGCTCCAGACGTTGAGAACATCGAGGGTGAACCAGGATTCCACCGTCGTGCTGCTGAGTCCTGCCAGGGAGCTTCCGATGTTCACCGAGCCGTAGTGGGTGCGGGGCAGGGAGCTGCCGGGCAATTCCAGTTGGCCCCCTGCTAGTGCCGCATCGCCCACTAGCGTTAGGTGGGCACCGCCCACGCTGTCGTAATGATTATCGAAGCTCCATCGATGTAGCAGACTGGCATTTGGCAACGGCACGGGTGAAATGGAAATCGTAGCGGTTGTGCTGGCCACCACGTTCATGGTGTCGGTGATATTCCGGACCTCGACCCAATAGCTGGTTCCCGAAATCAACGCAGGGCTGGTGAATGAGGCCGAGGTCGCGCCCAGGATAGGGGTCGAGGTGTCTCCACTTGGGCCCTGATACCATTGATAGGTGGGAGCTGGCGAACCGATCGCGGTTACGACCAGATTGACCGTGGAGCCGCTGATGACTGACTTGCTGGCAGCGGGTTGGCTGGTAATCAACGGTGGATGGTTTCCGGGAACACCGACCACGGTAGCGGTAATTTTTTTGAAGTCGTTATAGTCGATTCTGAAGGCATAGCCATTGGAGGAAAAAATAGAATCGTCGGTGATGGTGGAGGTCCCGTCCGGGGTGAGAAAGAGGCCGGTAAGAGTGCCCGCGGAATAGTCGATCAGGGTGAATTTTTCGTCGAGTGCGAAGGATGGGCCGGTGGCCCGGATGTCGAGGCGGATTTGGTTAGGCCTGCTGCTCGCCGTCGTGGCGAGCGCCACGTCACTTGCGACCCATGGCAGAAAAGGAGCGGTTTTCGCGATCAGGAAATTCCACTGCACTCTGCTTTTTCGCGCTGCGGTTTGGTCCGTGGAGGGTGAGATTTTAAGGGGTGCTGGGAGCGGATTGTTCGGCGGATTGCCATTGAAATTGAGGATGGCATCTCCCCCTGCGGTGCCTCCGAAATCCAAGCCGCTGCCGAAGTTGAAAGCGAACGCCGCCTGTCTAAGTGTCAGGATTGCTGGGCCTTCGCCGAAGCCTCCGACCCGGGACGGCGCACCCGAACCGCCGCCGAGAGCGAAGAAGCTCGATTCATCAATGATCAATTCCCCGGAACGAAGGTGCAGCGACTCGTAAAGCGTTCCTGCCAGCGGTGGCGGAGAAACCAAGCCGGGGGATGTGAACAGCACCTTGCCGGCTCCCGAAATCAAAATTTTGTCGTCTGCCAGCGGAAGCCCGTTTGACCAGTTCGCAGCGTCCTCCCAGTTCGTGCGGTCGCCGCCTGCGGTCCAGATCTCGATATCGGGTGCCGGTGGGACCGCGAAGACGGTCAGCGTGCCGGTGCCGCTCAAATGTGGATCGGTGTTTGCAGCTGCTGTGCCGGGCGCGCCCCAGATGCCCACGGCTTTGGGAACTCCGTTGATGATGAGTTGGCCGATAGTGTCGGTCCCGGCATGATTCAAATGCAAAGACGCGGATTCCGAAATGATCACATCCGAAGCATTGGCAAAGCTTGCGGAACTGACTGCCAGGGTGCCTGCGTTGATCACGGTGTCGCCGGTGTATGACTTCGAGCCTGAAAGAGTTAGCGTGCCCTCACCCCATTTGGTGAGTCCGCCATCGATCGGCGCATCTCCTGAGATGTTCGAGTGCAGAAGCTGTTGGGAAATCGTTAGATTGAAGGCTCCGGTGTCGATCCGGACACCACCGTCGCGGACGTTCGCCCGGGTCAAGCCCGAGACCGTCGACATGGTGGCGGTCGTCTTGAGCAGGCCGCCGTTGAAATTGAAGACATGGTTTCCGCTGGTCGTGATTTCCCGCAACGCGGCTATTTCCAGAATTCCCCCGTTAAGGTTCACGAAGCCAGATCCTGTATTGTTGAAATTGAAGGATAGGGTGCTGATTGACGCCGTACCGCTTTGTATCGTAAGCCTGCCGATTCCATTCCCGGCGTTCCCAAGGTCAAGCGCGTCGCTTAGGAACGTTCCGCCCTCCAGGATGAGATTGCCGGTGTTCCCCGAGTTCCCCACGACATCGGACGAGGCTGAACCCACCGTGGAAAAACTCCCTCCGCTGATGATCATCGTCCCGCCGCCTGTCGATAGGCCGCTGCCGATCACGAGGCCGCGTCCCGTCGGATTGGCGTATACGGTGTCGCCCAACGACGCGAGGTAATTGAGCGGATTGCCCGCCTTGTTGTTCACGCTGAGTCGGTGGATGAAATTACCGCTCGTCGGTGCGGGACCGGTGGCAACGCCATTAGGACCGTTCGCTGCCGCCCAGTTGCTGACCGTGGCCCAATTTTCACTTGTCGGACCGTTCCACTGATAGATATTCGAAATGGTGGGTGGGATGGTGAATCCGCCGTGCAGGGATTGCAGGATATCCGCGACGGCAGAGGTCGAATGGAAAACCACCACCCGCGCTTCGTCGATCTGGCCCTTGAAAGCTCCTTTGTTGCCGTCCCGAAGAAGGCAAAGACGCATGAGCCCGTGCGTGGGTTCGCCTGAAAATGAGCCTCTGGCGATGCCATTGATGTAAAATGTCGTGCTTCCGGCCTTTCTAACCAAGGCAAGGTGGGCCCAGGCGTTTGGGATGAATGATGCCGGAGCCCCACCGGCCGCGCCGATATAGCCAACATCATGCGAACTGGCCTCCCAGCCGCTCGTTCCATGTGATAGTTTGAAACCACTCCTTTCATATCCCAGCGCGAGGATGTCTGCGCTCGCAGCGGGACTTGAACCGGCTTTGACGAATATTCCCACCGCGAAGTTGTCTTTGGGAAGGGATGATAGATCTGCACCATACCAGCCGGACAATCCCGAAACGGAGGTATCCAGATACGCGGAGGAACCTGTGGCAATGATATCCGAGGTGCCGATGGTAACTCCCGCGGAACCTCCGAAGTGCTGGGTCATGTCCTGTGCGCCCCCAGGTATTCCTGAGACTGCAGAGTCGAGGGGAAGGTTGTCCGGGCCGAGCGAGCCCGCCTCACCCAGACGATAGGAGACCACCGTCGTGGGAGTGTTGACTGCCGTGACTACATAGGTCTTCAAAGCGCCTCCGGCCGATGTCACCGCATAGCTTTGAGGCGTGGTGAAGTCTCTAACAGTGCCGGAGGGCGGGTTGGCGTTCGCTCCGGCGGAAACGGAAAAAGTAGGTGCGAGAGCTGCAAGGCTCGTTCCAGGCGGTAGTTGCCAGGTGATGTTCTGCCCGTCTGATAGAGCTGGACTTCCGGCGGTCCCAAAACCCCAGAGATTCGCCGCACTGGGATTGGGAAGGGGCTGGGTGGTGTAAAAGTGACCGCTGGAACCTTTCATGGGATCCAGTGCTTCGAAATCAAGACCACTACCTTTTTTAAAGCGCGGACTGAAGAGCCGGGTGGTCGTGCCCTCAAAATAGCCCATCGCGATGCGGACTGCGTCCCGCTCGATCACCGCGCTTCCAAGCCGGATGGTGGGTGAACCCGCGAAGTTGTTATTTACGATCAGTTCTCCCGCGTCTGCATAATCACCATCGCCATTCAAGTCCAGATAGATGACGCCTCCATCGGCGCTCTCCACCCCGAAAGTATAAGTTCCGGGGCCGTCCTTGGAGACATCCATCCAGCCTTCCCATAGAACCGCGAAGTTGCTGTTGTCGGTGATGCCGGGAAGCAGTCCAACGACGTTTCCGGGTGTGACCGCGAAGTTTCCGAATTCCACCTTCGTCCCGCTGGGCGTCACGGCCTTGAGATTGGAGATCGGATTGAGGAAGGAGGTTCCGGTGGTCGTGTCATAGGTTCTCAGCGTTAGTCCGTCCGAGGTGGATACCTCCGCCGTGACCGTGTAGGTTCTGGTCGTGCCATTCTGGGCCGTGACGAGGTAGGTTTGGGGCGTCGTGAAATTACGGATTGTTCCCGAGGGTGGAGTGGAAGTGGCACCGGGGGAGAGGGAAAATGTAGGAGCTAGCGTGTTGACCGGTGTGCCCAGAGGAAGATGCCAGGTCAGGGTATCCCCTTGGATTTCAGCAGGGTAGCCACCGGATGCGAAGTCCCAAAGGCCGGTGGCGCCCGGGCTTACAATGGGTTTGGAGGTGAAAAAATAGCCCGATGTGCCATTGATTGGATCGAGTTGAGCATATTCAAGACCTTTTCCTTTCCTGAAACGTGCGACCATACTCGCGACTTCGCTTTCGATGAGATTTTCGTAGTAACCGATAGCAATTCGCACTGAGTCCATCCTCAGCGTCACTTCGCCCACACGAATATTTGCAGGGTGAAGATAATTGTTGTCTACGATCAATTCGCCCGGGTCACCGAAATCCCCATCATGATTCAGATCCAGGAAAATTGCGCTACCATCATTACTATTGGTTCCAAATGTGTAGTCACCAGGACCATCTTTGGACACGTCGAACCAGCCCTCCCACAGGATCGAAAAGGTTTCGTTGTTTGTCAGGCCGGGATAGATCGCCGGAAAGTTTCCTACCACATCAAGATCCGCAGTTTGAAGACTACTTCCGCTGGGAGTCACTGCCATCAGATTGTTGACCGGATCGAAAAAAGACGAGTCGGCGGTGGTATCGTAAGTTTTGACATGCAGCCCGCCGCCACCCGTTGGAACGACGGTGATCAAGGCGCTCTCACTATCCGCGGTTTCCAGATTGCTGTTGGTCGCCCGGGCCCAGCAACGGGTCGTGATGCCGAGGAAGGGAATGACAAGCGAGCGATTGTTGGCACCGGAAATCGGATTCGAGGTATCGCCCTTTTCTCCTTGATACCACTGTATGGTCGGTGGAGGGATACCCGTCGCAGCAGCGGTCAGGGTCGCGGTGGTTCCACTTAAAATCGAAATGCCGACGGGTTGTAATGTGAATACCGGAGCAGCGGGTGGGGCGGCGGATGGTGCGAGGGCAATACCGCGGAAGGCGGTAGTTGAATTATCTTTTGCGGTAGCACAAAGAGTCGGTGTGCCCGTGAAAGCGCCATTGTAGCCGCTGGTATCCACAAAAGTGACGAACTCTCCGCCGCCGAAGATATTTCCTGTCCCACCTGCATTTCTGGTTGCGTAAAGGGTTACGTTTTCCCCTGTCACCGTGGCTGTCAGACCACGGTAGTCAGAGGTCCCGGTTCCGATGGCTCCGTTGTTCACCCAGGTTCCGCCCACCAGTGAAAACTTCCTCAAGCCAATCTCGTCGTCAGCAACGTAAAGGGTGTCGATTCCCGCGACATCTGGACTGAGGTCTGCAAAATGAAATGCATAGGCGCTGCCAACAATCGGATAACCGGGAATATGGCTGACGGATTGACCACCGGAGGTGGGCAGGCCGGTGCCGATTTTTGCAATGACGACGGTGGAGCTGCTGTCCGTGGAAGCGAAAAGTTGACCGGCGTGGATGAATATCTGCCGGTAGTTGGAAATGGAGTTGCTGATAGAGTTGGAATAACCTGTAGTGCCGTAGGGCGCGTACAGGATACCCCCGGCTGAACCGAGCATCCAGAATGCATTCCCGTCCGCTGAGGTCGCACTGCGCGGGCCACCCCCGTAGGCGTAGTCCCTCAAGGATGTGGTGGTATCGACGCTCCCAGCTAAATCCACTTTTGCGATGGTCCGGAAAACGATCCCCGGGGAACTACCTGGCAAGGCGCTGGTGTAGGGCGCGGGAGAATCGTAGCCAGTGGCAATCAGGAAACGACCATCTGCCGAGCGGGTCAGTCCGCCCTCCGCGGTCGCTCGACCCGAGGCTACGAGGCGGCGGTGGTCTCCGACGACCGTCGTCGGCATCGGGACAGACTGCACGAACCCTCCGGTCGGCGTGTATTCATCGAGAAAAACAGGTGATCCATTGGCAGTCAGGGTGGTAACGCCATCGCCGACACGATAAATCACCACATTGCCGGGAGTAAAAGGCGCGCCGCTGGATGTGATTGGCAGAAAGACAGTAAGGATCATCAAGAGCCGTGATATTTCGCTGAATATCCATGGCAGATGGTGGGAAGTGGGCTTGAGCCACATCGTCTGGCGGCGATCAATTAGCTTCCCTGAAATATGTGGAAAACGCATGGACTGAGGGGATTGACGGGTCAGGAACGGACGGAACGGTGCCATCACGGCAGCCTGCGTGCTATCGAAGAGCGGGTCGGGGGAAAGTTCGCTATGCAGCAGCTGTGCCAAGGGGGGCGGCCGACCGATAGGAAATTCCGCCTACCCGATCAAGGTCGGATTTGTGACAGCTGCCCTTTGCCGCGCCATTTCCCGTGGGTCACGATCCGGCGGCTGCTTGTCCGCCCGCCATCAGGGAGAGAATGGTCGCTTCGTCCAAAATCGTCACGCCGAGTTTTTCCGCTTTGTCCCGCTTCGAGCCACCGCCTTCTCCCGCGAGCACGTAGCTGGTTTTTGCGGAGACGGAGCCGCTGACTTTTCCACCTTTGCTCTCGATGAGTTCCTTCATGGCGTCGCGATCCATGCTGAGGGTGCCGGTGATGACGAAGGTTTTTCCGGCGAGCGGCAGGGCGGATAGATCGGCTTCGGCGGCGATGGGCAGGTAGTTGTCGGAGAGCGGATCGATGCCGAGTTCGGCAAAACGGGCGATGACGTGCTGGCCTCCCTCGGATTTGAAGAACGTGATGATGGTTTCCGCGACGGCGGGACCGACGTCGCCGGTGATCGAGTATTTCGAGAGAAATTCGTTCTGTTTTTTCGCCGTGGCGCGGGTGTCGCGGAGAAGTTCGGTGAGAATGGGAGATTCTGGAATTTCGGCGATGGTCCGGTGCAGGCGTGAAAGTTCCTTGGCGGCGGACTCGCCTAACTGGCGGATGCCCATCGCGTAGAGCCAGCGGTGGAGCGGTTTGGATTTCGCTGCTTCAAGCGCCTCGATGACTTTGGCGGCGTTTTTCTCGCCGAAACGGCGGGGTGACTCTTCGGTGCCGAGATTGAGATTGGCGAGAGTGTCTGAATCGAGGCGGAACAGATCGAGCGGCGTGGTGCAGTGGCCGTGGCGGACAAGCGCCTCGGCGACGATTTCTCCGAGACCGTCAAGATCGAGCGCCTTGCGGGAGGCAAAATGTTTGATGCTGGTGACGGCTTGCGCCGGACACTCGAAGTTGGTGCAGCGCCATGCGTCGAATCCTTCTTCCTGACTGATAGGGCCGCCGCAGGACGGGCATTTTCCATCAACACTGTCGTAGAGCGAATAGGGAACCGCGCCTTCGGCATGGCGGATGACCTTGACGATGGCGGGGATGATTTCCCCGGCTTTTTCAATCAGCACCATGTCGCCGATCCGGATGTCCTTGCGGTCGATCTCGTCCTGGTTGTGCAGTGTGGCGCGGGAGACGGTGGAGCCGGAGATGAGCACCGGTGTGAGTTCCGCCACCGGTGTCAGCACGCCGGTGCGGCCGACTTGGATGAGGATTTGGTTGAGCGTGGTTTCCTTCTGCTCCGGTAGAAATTTATAGGCCGCCGCCCAGCGCGGGGCGCGGGAGGTGAAGCCGAGTTGTTCGCGTTCCGCGCGGTCGAGGACCTTGATGACGGCTCCGTCGGTGCCGTAGTCGAGGGCATGGCGCTCGTGGTTGATGCGGGCGACGGCTGCGAGCACTTCGTCGAGGTTGCTGGCATTGAGGATCGGCTGGTTTTGCGGGATGCCGAGTCGGGCTAACATGTCGTGGAACTCGTGCTCGGTTTCCAAGGGCGGACCGTCGTAAGCGCCGAGGCCGTGGGCGAGGAAGGCGAGGGGGCGCTTGGCGACAATCTTCGGGTCCAGTAGTTTGAGCGTCCCGGCGGCGGAGTTGCGGGGATTGGCGAAGGTGGGCAGGCCGGCTTCGTCCCGTTCTGCATTGAGTGCGGCGAAGGCTTCGTTCGGCATGAAGATCTCTCCGCGGACTTCCAGAAGGGAGGGGATTGGAGATTGGAGATTGGGGATTGGGGATGTAGAGGGGATTCCGGCTTCTGATAGGACCTGGAGGTCGATGGGGATCAATTCACCCTCGATGGATTTGATCAGATTTCCGACATGGGCGTCGGCGATTTCTGTTCCGGTTTGATCGTTTTTCCATCGGTTGTGACCGGTGGAGTGATAGCCGTTGGATTCGAACCAAGCGGCGACTTCTTCAATTCTGGGAACCGTGCCTGCGACGAAGGGTTGGGAAATAACAAATGCCGGGCCTTTGTCGGTTTCGAGAATTCCGTGGAAATGAATGTCGTCCCCGAACAGGCGATTGGAAGCGCCGATGTTTCTCAGATAGGCGGTGCTTCCCTGTGCGCCGAAATTCGGGGGAAGCGTGAATTTGATGATCCTTGGCAGTTCCTCAATGAAGAAAACGGTGTGCTCCGATTGGCCACCTAGATCCTGCCAGTCCCTGACGATGTTCAGGAGCTTTTCCGGGTCGAGCATCCGACCAGTTTCAGCTCCCCATTCAAGAATGGATTGGGTTTCCTGTCGGAGCCGTTCCTGAAGATTTGCTCCATCTTTTCCCGCGAGGTCAGCGATGAGCCTTTGGCGGAGGCTTTCTGCCGGGCTTTGCGTAGACGATCCGCGAGTGCTTGGGTGGTGATGGCTTCGTTCATGGTGTGGAAGATAAGGAAGGAGGGTCTCCAAGTCAATTTCCCAAGCCGGCCGGGCGGCAGACCTGAGCTCCAGCGGGACGCTCCGGATGGTGCGCACGTTGTGGGTCACGTCGTCGCCGGTCGCCCCGTCGCCGCGGGTGGCGGCGTAGGCGAGTTTGCCTTCGCGGTAGAGCAGGGAAACGGCGACGCCATCGATCTTGGGCTCGATGGTGACGGCGATGTCCTCGCGCTTGAGGTTCTTCTGAAGGCGTTGATAGAAATCGATGAGTTCCTGCTCGGGACAGGTGGCTCCGGCTTTTTCCACGGCCTCGGTGCTGAGCTCGAAGACGTCGTCGATGCTGAGCATGGGGACCGCATGCTGGATCTGTTGGAAGCCTTCGATGGGTGCGCCGCCGACGCGCTGGGTGATGGAGTTCGGGTCGCGGAGTTCGGGGTGTTTCGCTTCGAGAGTTTCGAGTTCGCGGTAGAGGCGGTCGAACTCAGCGTCGGAAATTTCGGGATTTCCCAGATTGTAGAGTTGGTCGTGGCGCTCCAGTGAGGTCTGAAGTTCGCGCATCCGGTCCTGCGGGGCGGGGGAGGTGTTCAGGGAAAAAAGGTCAGGCTCGGCCATGGGCGGAGTCTCGGGATTCAATGCGGGTTTTCAAGAAGCAACGCGCTACGGGATCTCCACCACGCCGACCTTTTTCTGGGTGAAGCGGACGACGAGTTGGTATTTACCGCCGTCGCGTGCCGTGCCGAGCAGGGCTGAGCCGCCGCCTTCGAGCAGCCAGAGGTGGGAGGGGGCGAAGGAGCCGTCGGCCAGTGTGTTCACCGGCGGGATCGGGCCTTTTTGCACGGGCTTGCCGTAGAGGGAGCTGAGGAGATCGATCAATTCCTTCCAACCCGGCTCCAGCTCCGTTTGATAGGCGGAATCCGGGCGGGTTTCGGTTTGTAACGTGAGTTCCTTGAGTTTCCCGGCTTCCGTCCAGTCGAAGTAGAGAAAGCCATCCAAAACTCCAATTTTCCGGCGGGTTTTGAAGACTCCGTTCAATCCGGAGCGCCCGATGAAGGTCTCATCCGTCGTCATCTGGACGACCTTGCTGACCTTGAGCTTGGCCAGGGTGGATTCCCGGGTGTCGCGGAAGGTGAGATTGTCGAAAAACGCCGACGGATCGTGTGGCGGAGCGATCGACTTCGCGGGATTGAGCGAATGATTGATATCCAGCCACTTGGTGTCGTCCGGGTGGAGCTTGGTCAGTTCGATGGCGACTTCCTTCCCGGCATCCGTGCGGATGGTAACGGAGGAGGCGTCGCGTTTGACGAATTCCCCCTGCACGGAGCGAACTCCATCGGCGCTTTTCCACGGGCGCGGCGCGGAGGAAAGAGGGAGCGTCGTGGCGGTGGCGAGGATCAGAGTGAGTGCGAAACGGGATGGCATGGTCGTGAGTAAGCAGGGACCATACACAAACTCCGAGCGATGTCTAACGTCGTGAAGTGATTTTTCCGACACTCTCCCGCTCATGCTTGCGGTTCTGACATTCTAGCGGGCCGGCACCAGCCTGACAAGTCGGTCCGGACCATTGAGGACCACGTAGATCAGGCCGTCCGGTCCGGTGGCGACATCGCGCACGCGGCCGATGTTCTTGAAGATGATTTCCTGTGAAACCACCTTTTGGTCGACGATCCGGAGCCGCCGGATTTCCTGCTGGGCGAGTGCTCCCACCAGCAGGTCGTTTTTCCATTTGGGAAACTTGTCGCCGGTGTAGAAGTCGAGCCCGCAGACGGCGATGGAAGGAACCCAGTAGGTGACCGGCTGCTCCATGCCTTCCTTCTCGGTGATGGATACCATGGGCGTGCCGTCGTAGTTCATGCCGTAGGTGATGACCGGCCAGCCGTAGTTGGCGCCGGGCTTGATGAGGTTCAACTCGTCGCCGCCGCGGGGGCCGTGCTCGGTGCTGAAAATCGAGCCGTCGCGGGGATCCATGGCGAGACCCTGCGGATTCCGGTGACCGTAGGACCAGATACCTGGAATTGCGTCCTTGGTTTTCACAAACGGATTGTCCTCGGGCACGCGGCCGTCGTCGTGCAGGCGGTGGATCTTGCCGTTAGGCCGGGTGAGGTCCTGGACTTCCATCATGCCACCGCGCTCGCCGATGACGAAATAGATGTAGCCTTTGTCGAAAACGAAGCGGGTGCCGAAGTGGACGCCCGCGCCCGAGCGGAACTTGGGATCGGGCCGATAGATCCATTCCTGGTCGGTCCACTGGTGGTCTTTGATCTTGCCGCGGACGATGGCGGTGATGCAGCGGACGTTGTCCTTGCCGTTCTCACGTTTCTCGCGGGTGCCGTCGGACAGGCCGAGATAGACCCAGCCGTTTTTCGCATAGTCCGGGTGGAGGGCCACTTCCATCAGTCCCCCCTGGCCGTGTTCGACGACCTCCGGGGTTCCCTCGATTTTTTCGGGATCAAGTTTCCCGTCGGCAGTGATGAAACGGAGCTGGCCGGACTTTTCGGTGACCAGTTTGCGTCCGTCGGGAAGGAAGGCGATGGCCCAAGGATTTTTCAGCCCCTTGTCCACCAGGGTTTCGATGCGGTAGTTTTCCAGTTCGGTTTTGGTGACCTTGTCAGGCGACGGGGTGGGGAAGTCCATGCCCTTGGCGAGCGTCTTTTTTTCGTTCTCGCGGAGGAAAATGACGAGCCCGCGGATTTGATCGTCGGTGAGAATTCCCTCCCACGGAGTCATGCCCAGCTGGGGGTTTCCCTTGGCGATGGAGTTGAAGATCTCCGCGTCTGAGCTGCCGTGTTTCCATTCGCCGTCGACGAGGGAACCTCCGTTGCCGCCCTCGAACTTGGCCCCGTGGCATCCGGAGCAATACTGGCCGTAAAGACCATCTATTTTGACCTTCTGGGCCGAGGCGAGGCCACCGAGGGAGACGAGGAAAGGTAGGAAAAAACGCATGGCGGGAGATTTACGCATTCCGCATGAAACGCAACAGGAGAGTGTGATCTCTCCATGAAGTTTAAAAATCCCACTCCGCGCCGACCCACAGTGATCGAGGGCCGGCGTAGGTCCGGATCCCGTCGCTGCTCAGGCCGGTCTGGATATCCTCGTCGAAAAGGTTTTCGATCCGAATTTGATAGGTTCCGCGCCCAATCTGGCAGGACGCGCCGATCCGGACGGTGGTGAAATCGGGGATCTTGCGGCTGGCCAGCGCGTCGTCGTATTGGGATGCTCCGTATTCGGCACCGGCGAAAAACGACCAGCGGTCTGTCGCCTGCCAATCGGCGCTGGCGATCAGGCGCAGGTCCGGGGCCTGGGGAAACGGATTTCCATCCAACAGCGGCTGGTCCGGCGATTTGGTGAAATCGGTGCGCGACCACAAGCCAGTGAAACCCAGAGTCACGGAATCCATCGGCAGCCACTCGATTTTCCCTTCGATCCCGGTGACTTGCGCCTGATCGACGTTCTGCCGCTGCGAGCCGGTGCCGCCCGCCGGGATGGTGCCGAAAATATCTTTGATCTGGGTGGGATCGGTGATGGGCACGTTGGCGATGGCATCCTTGATCCAGTGCTGGAAGACCGTGGCGTTTACGGTCACGGTATCCACCGGTTCCCAGTCGAGGCCGCCGGAAATGCTGAAAAAGCGCTCCGGATCCAAGCCGGGATTTGCCTCCACGATGTCGTTGCGGACACGGAACGGGCGATGCAGTTCGTTCAAGGTCGGCAGCCGGAAGGCGGTGCCTGCGGAAATCCGGGCTAGCAGATCGTCGTTGAGTTGATGGCTCGATTCGATCGAGGCGGAAGGTTCGATGCCATCGCGGTCATCCTGCACGTCCGTCCGCAAGGGCGCGCCGGTCGAGAGCGAGGTTTCGTTCCGGCGTCCGTCGGACAGTTCCCACCAGTCGAGCCGGACACTCGCGTCGATCCGGTTGTCCTCGTCCGCCTGATAGGACGCCGCGGTGAAAACACCCACCACCGCCTGGTCGCCGCCGGCCTCCCGCCTGCGGAACGTGCCGACGTCTTCGTTCGTTTCTCCGGATGCCGTCCTTGCGTCCGCGCCCGAGCTGACAGTCCATTTTCCGATGTCGTCCCACAGCGTGGTGAACGAAGCTCCCGTGGCGTCGGCGGGCACGTCGAACTGGTTGAGGGCGAGCGTTTCCGCCGAGCGGTCGGCATTCACCGAGCTGAAGACGGAGTCGAATTCGCGCTGCTGATGCCAGGCCCCCGCCTGCCAGGAAAAATCACCGTTCACCGAGCTGATACGGAGTGAGAGATCCACCGCATCAGTCGAGTTCTTCGACAGGACGGTGCCATTGCCGCGTTCCTCGCTGTACCAGGACACCGCCGGTTCCACGGTGAGCCCGGGCGCGGCCAACCAGGAGAATTTCAAGTTTGCGCCAAAGAGATCGGTTTCCAGTTTGCGGTCGACCGATCCACGCTGCGAGGAATCGACCGCGAAAAACCCGTCGGTATGCAGGCCGAAGGCGGAGAAGAGGACGGCCAGTGTTTTTTCGTCATTGGTCATCTGGTGGACCGTGGAACCGCTGATGGTGCCTTGGCTGCCACCGCCGGCTTTCAGGATGTGCAGGTTCTCAAAAGCCGGGTAGCCGTTCATTTGGATGACTCCCGCCGGGCTTTGGTTTCCCCATACCGCCGCCCTCGCTGCGGAGTCGATGCGGATGGAATCCAAGGTCGCCGCGTCGTAGCGGGCCCAGTAAACCCAGCCGCCGAACGGATCGTTCTGCGGGATGCCATCGAGCAGCACCAGCGTCCGCGACGCGGCGGTCGCGCCGGTGTTGCGGAGGCTCACGCCGGCCGAAGTCGGGTTCGAGGAAATCGACGATTGCCGTCGGTAGAGCGAAAACGACGGTTCCTTGGCCAGCATTTCGTCGATGGTCCTTGGCGCGGCCTGGCGGATGTCCTCGCGCGACCATTCCGCGAGCGGAGCGGTGGGATTTTCGCCGAGCTGACGTTCGGCGAGAACCGTGATGGGCGGGAGAAGCTCAGGGGACTGCGCGGAAGCCTGAAGTCCTGCCAGACCGCCAAGCAGCGGGAAAATCTTGAGGTCGGAAATGCGAAGGTGGGCCATGAAATGATGGGTGACTCCCGCCAACATTCACGGTTTTCCCACATCCCGCAAGGTCTGCCGCCTGCCAACCCAGTTGACTGCGTTGATGAGCAGCGTTTTGAACGCCGGGTTGTCGTGGGCGTCCGCGGCGTGACCGAGGGTGATGCAGACGATGCGGGTCTTCGGGTCCTTGACCTCCCAGACGCTCGGGTTGGGTTCCGGGTGGCCGTCCGGCGCATTTTCCGCACAAACATGGACCTTTGATCGATCCGGGATTTTGACCCGATAGTTTTCGTCCGTGATCTTGAACGACGCGGGAACTTCCGCGGTGACCGCGTGATCCGAGTCGGTGATCGTCACCTCGAACCCGCCCTTGCCATGACTGGGAGTGCGGCCGGCGACGAAGCGTTCGTTGTAGCCTTCCCACGGATGGGACCAGGTGGCGGCGTGAAGCAGAACGATGCCCTTGCCGGCATCGGCGAACGCGTGGAGGGCTTTCTGGAACTCGGGTTTTCCATACTGAGCATGGTTCCCGCTGAAAACGAGGACGTCTGCCTGTGGAAGAAGCGTGAGGGTTTCGGTGAGATTGGGCGTCGCGGCGACGTCGATCCTGCCGGTGGACTTAAGGGTGACCGCGTCCGTGCCGAGGAAAAATCGTGGGAAATCATGGGAGGTTCCGGAACCGGCTAACAAGACCCGCAGCAGTTTTGCCGGAGTGCGTTCAGTGAACACCTGGCCGGTGGCGTCGGTGGTTTTCGGGTCGCTCGGGTCTGCCAGGCAGAGGATCGGGGTGAACGCGATGGCGAGGAGATGAGGGAGTGTTTTCATGGCGGTGGATCGGTTATTTCCCGGCAGCGCGAAGTTCCGGCACCGTCCACGGGACAAATTTGCGCTTCTCCACCTCGGGGCGGAGCCTCCTGACTTCGCCAGGCCTGACGGGTGGTGTGTTGAGTTCTCCGAAGGCGAATCTCACGAAGCTGGCGACCTCCGCGACCTCGGCGTCGGTGAAGTGGGCGTGTCCCGGCATGACGCTGTCGTATTTCACGCCGCTGACTTCGATGGGACCGGAAATTCCGCCGAGGATGATGCGGAGAATGGTGTCGCGGTCTCCTTTGACCCACTCCGAACCGGCCAGTGCAGGAAACGTCTGGGGCACTCCGCGTCCGTCCGCCTGGTGGCACTCGATGCAGGCCTTCATGTAAATATTGCGGCCGGCGATATATCGGTTAGGCACGTCCACCGGAGTGCGGTCGATTTCCGGCGGTGCGGCGAGGATGCGCTCGATGTGTCCGCGCAGACCGGCGGGCGCGGTGGCGGCGAATTTCACCAGCTCCTCACGATCCTTACCGGCGGCGGCGCGGGAGACGACGGCGAGAAGTTCTTTCTCATGCCAAGCGGTCGGCGGAGCTTCGCCGAACCGGCCGAGATCCGCCTTGATGAGCGTAAGTCCCTGGCGGCGCATGGCGAGTCCGCATGCCTCCTGCAAGGTTGCGTCCATCGGGACATCGCCGGAAACCAGTTTCCACAGGGCCGAGGAAATGGCTGCGTCCTGCGGTGCGAGGGCTGCGGTGGTGAGCACGTAAAGCCGTTCGCGTGGGTGATCGGTTTTTTCAAGAAGCTCCGGCAGGGCGGCGACCACGGATGGATCTTCCGCGCCAAGTGCGACCATGGCATGACGGCGGACGAGCGGCAGCGGTGACTTGAGCGCGGCTGATAGAACGGCGCGCCCGGCACCGAGGCCTTCCAAGGTCCAGATCGCATGGATGGCGGTGATCGGGTCCTTGCCGCTGACGAGTTTCTCCAATGCCGGGACCGCTTCGTCACCGCCTTGCTCGACGAGCAGGCGCTGCGAGTGCAGACGGATCAGTTGGGAAGGGGAGGAAAGCCCGGCGACCAGCGTGGAGGGCTTCGCAGGATCGATGTCGGTTCCTTTGCGGCCGGGAGCGTCGGCCGGGACGATCCGCCAGATGCGACCGTGAGTGGCATCGCGGAGCGGGGTTTCGTAGGCGTTGCCCTTGCCTGGGCCTTTCTTTTCGCCGCTCTGATAGGGGCTGTGGGGGTGGTCGTAGTTGCGCGCCGGATTGTAATAACGGAAAACGACGTTGTGCTGGATGATCGGGTTATACCAATCCGCGATCCAGAGCGCGCCATCCGGCCCAACGCGGGCGGCGACCGGTGCCGCCCAGACGTCCGCGCTGGCGAAGGCGTTGTTCCCACGAAGCAGGGTTTGTTTGAGCGATCCGTTGTCCGAGACCTCGCCGGTGGCGACGATGTGACCGGTGGGCTCGCAGATGAAGGCGTTGTTAGGGGAAAAGATCCCGGCCAGCACATCGTCCGTGTAAAACTGGTGACCCGCGGCGGCGGTGTAACCTCCGATCTGGTCCACTTGGGTCACATCCGCCGTGTTGGTAAACATCTTGGTGAGTTTCAGTTCCTGCGGATTTTTCGAATTGCGGTCCACCCTAACCGAGGTATCGAGACGTGGGGTTTTCGGCTGGGGGATGCCGCTGCCGGCATACGCCGCAGCGGGAATGGAGAGGATCCACGACGGGTTGTTGTTCGCCGTGGAGCCGGCGACGTCGCCCTGCTCAGTGAATCCGAGGCCCCAGGTATTGTTGGTGGTGCCCTGCATCATTTCCAGTTCCGAGAGATCCGGGCGGAAGCGGAAAACGGCCTGGCCGAATTTGTGCTTTTTCCCGGCCAGATGGATTTCCACCCCGCTGTAGCCGACGGTGGCGTAGATCCAGTTGTCCAGGCCATAGAGAAACTGCGATGTCGCGGCGTGGGTGTCGTGGATGTTGAGCCCGGTCGCCAGCACCTTGCGCTCGTCGGATTTTCCATCGCCATCGGTATCTCCCAGATAGACGATATCCTTGCCGTCCGTGACGACCACGCCGTCTTTGACAAAGACACTGGTGGTGCAATGACGCAACCCTTCGGCGAAAACCGTCATCTTGTCCGCGCGTCCGTCGCTGTCGGTGTCTTCGAGGATCTTGATCTTGTCCTGCCCGCTGCCGGGAGCATCCGGAACCTGGTTCGGGTAACCGAAGCTCTCCACCACCCAGGCGCGGCCCTTGGCATCCCAGTCGATGGAGATCGGGTTGACGACCATCGGCTCGCTGGCGAAAAGCTGGAGCCGGGTGCCGACCGGGACCTGGGTATGCGCGGCGCTGTCCGCCGGAGAAAGGGGCTTCTGCAGCTCCATCATCGGGATTTCCGGATGGGTCCGGTTCGCCACATCCGGGATTTCGGTGACAAGGGGCGGGAGTTTGAATGCGGCGAAATTCGCAGCCTTCGCGTCGCCGATGGACCAGAGAATCGCGCGTTTCACGAGTGTCTGATAGGCCGGCTCGTTCCAGCAGCGGAGGTCATGGCCGCTGGCGGTGTAGAAAACGCGGCCCTTGCCTTCGTTGCGGGTCCATGTCCACGGCTCGGGTTCGGTTTCGTTTTTGTTGGATGGTTCGCGGACTTGCAGGAGGTGGCGGTCGGAAGTGAGGTCCTTGTGCTGATAGGTTTCATCCCAGCAGGTGAGCACCGGCAGGTCGCGGGTGATCGGATGATCGGGATCGACGGTCTTCGGGCTGAACTCGCGGCCTTCGTGGCTTTCGAAGCGGCCGCCGACGAGGTCGAACCATTCCTTGGATGGATGGAAGTTTCCGCAGGCGCTGTGCAGGGCGACGAGCGCGCCGCCGTCTTTGACCCATGGAAGAATCGCCGTAGGGACCGCGTCTTTTTCGTGGTTCGCATAGACGATCAGGGCGTCATACAAATCGAGATTCGAGCGCGTGACCTTCTCGAGATTTTCGACGAAGGTGAGGTTGAACCCCTTTGGGCCGAGGGCCTGTTTGAGGACGCGGTAGCGTTCGAGCGGATCGTGATGGCCGTTGTCGCCGAGAAACAGCACTTCCAGGCGGCGGGGTTCCGGAGCGGCGGAGAATGCGGCCGCGATGCCGAGGACGGCGATTGATAGGATTCGGAGTATCATGAGGTGAACAGGTTGGTTGGATTTCAGGTGCGTGCGGCATTCATCAGGACTAGCAGTTTCTCGGCGCAGGCTTTGGCGAAGGCAGGGCTGTTGATTTCCTCTTCGAACTCTTCGACGGGAACCTCCGCGTGGGTGTGGATGGCCTGGAAAAGCGCCTCATCCGCGGCGGCGTCGTGGAACGGTTGACCTGCGGCGCTGATCACGCTGATCGCCCTTTTCGGGATCATGATCGCGGCGGGCGCTGGGTAGCGGTTGATCTTGTCGGCGAGGATGCGGCCGAGTTCGGCACATTCGTCCGGGGTGGTCCGCATGAGCGTGACCTGCGGGTTGTGGATGTAGAAATTCCGGCCTGAGAATTTTGCGGGGACCGAGTCGCGCTCGCCGAAGTTCACCATGTCGAGGCAGCCCGGCGCGACGACCGCGGGGATCCCGGCCTTGGCGGCGGCGTCCATCCGCTCCGGTCCGGAGGTGAGGACTCCGCCGACGAGTTCGTCTGCCAGCTCGGTGGTGGTTAGATCGAGGACGCCTGCGATGAGACCGCTTTCGATGAGCGCTTCCATGGATTTCCCGCCCGCGCCGGTGGCGGCGAAGACGAGGACTTCGTAGCCGGCTTCTTCGATGATGCGTTTCGCCTCGGTGACACAGGCGGTGGTGTTGCCGAACATGCTGCCGACGACTAACGGTCGTGCGTCGTCGATTTCGACGGTCGCTTCCACCATCCCGCAGATCGCCCCGGCGGCACGGGAGAAAATCAGGCGTGACAGGCGGTTCAAGCCTGCGACGTCGGCGATGCTTGGCATCATGACGATGTCCTTGGTGCCAAGGTAGGGCGCGGTGTTTCCGGCGGCCAGCGTGGAGACCATCAGTTTCGGGAAACCGATTGGCAGCGCGCGCATCGCCGCGGTGGCGATGGCCGTGCCCCCACCGCCGCCGAGGGAAATGACACCGTCGATGTCGTGCACCGCCGCGAGTTTTGCGAGGAAGGCCGCCGCTGCCAAGCTCATGGCCGTCACGCATTCGCCTCGGTCCTTGCGCGTTAGAATTCCCCTGAGATCGATGCCTGCCGAATCCGCGACCTGCTCGCGGGTGAAGTCAGGAACTTCCGTCGGTGGTCCGCCGGTGCCGACGTCGATGAGCAGCACCTGATGGCCGCGAGCACGGATCAATCCGGCGACGAAAGCATGTTCGTTGCCTTTTGTGTCGAGTGTTCCGAGAACCGCGATGGTGGCCATGGTGTTAGTTCTTCCGTTTCACGGAAATGGATTTGAACTGGCGGGTGATGTTGGTCAGCGATTCTTCCACGCCCATGCGTTCGAGGCTGGAGGCACCGACGAAGCCGACGCAATCGGTGGCCTGGATCACACGGTCCGCGTCTTCCGGGGTATTGATGGGGCCACCGTGGCAGAGGTAGAAAATGTCGTCACGCACGGTCTTGGCGGCGTCGATGATGGACTGGGTGCGCTGGATGGTTTCCTCCCAGCTCACCACCGCATTGGTCACGCCGATCGAGCCGCCGACGGTGGTGCCGACGTGGGCGATGATCGCATCCGCGCCGGATTTCGCCATTTCCACGGCTTCTTCCGGAGTTCCGACGTAGACGATGGAAAACATCTCCATCTTGCGGGCGAGGGCGATCATTTCGAACTCCTTCTTCACGCTCATGCCGGTCTCTTCCAGTACTCCGCGGAAGTGGCCGTCGACGATGGTGTGGGTGGGGAAATTGTTCACGCCGGAGAAGCCCATGTCCTTCACCTGGCCGAGCCAATGCCACATCCGGCGGCGCGGGTCGGTGGCGTGGACGCCGCAGATGACGGGGATTTCCTCGACGATGGGGAGCACCTCGTATTCGCCGATTTCCATGGCGATCGCGTTGGCATCGCCGTAGGCCATCAGGCCGGCGGTCGAGCCGTGGCCCATCATGCGGAAGCGACCGGAATTATAGATGATGATCAGATCTGCGCCGCCCTTCTCGATGAATTTCGCGCTGATGCCCGAGCCTGCACCGGCGGCGATGATTGCCTGGCCTTTTGAGAGTGTGTCATTGAAGCGCTCGATGACTTCGGTGCGGGTGTAGGGATTTCCTGTTCCGGTCCATGGATTTGGCATGGCTTGGTTTCGGGGTGGATGGGAAATGCGTCCAGCGGGAAAGCGCGCGGCGTGTCCACTTTCAGCTATCCCGTTTCCACATCCCGCGCCACCTTCGCGGCACCACCGACACGATGAAGCAACCCGCAGAGCCGATGAGGGATACCGAGATCCTGGGGAATTCCACCCGCTATCAGGTGGTGAGGGCTGATTCCTCGGATTTGCGCGGCTGGATGCAGCAAGGTCAGGTCTGCCCGCTGCTCGCCCAGCATCATATTTCGCACTGTGGAATCATGAAGGCGGCGGCTCCGTTTGAAATCGTCCGGACCAACCAGAGCGGGACTTTCATGCTGGCCTGTCTGGAAGGGGAAGGGGTGGTCCTGGCGGACGGCCAGTGGAAACGGATCCGGGCCGGGCAGGCCTGCCTGCTGCCGCCCTTCGTCATGAACGCGCTGAGAAGCCAGCCCGGGAAATCGTGGGATTTCGCCTGGGTCCGCTACCGGGAAGAGCGGGAAACGCGGCCGATTTTGTGTTCGATTTCCCCGGTGATCGGATCCTTCGACACGGCCCCGCTCAAGGCCGCGATCGAAGGGCTTCACGCGGAATGTCTCTCTGCAAACGGGGCGTCGGCGCTGCATCACTGGAGCGAACTGGTGCATCACTACGTCCTGCGTTTCGCCCAACCCCACACTTCAGACGACCGGCTGTGGCGGGTCTGGCAGCGGGTGGAAATCGATCTCGCCCGCGCCTGGACGCTGGACGAACTCGCCGCCATCGCCTGCCTCAGCGGCGAGCATCTGCGGCGCCTGTGCCGGAAGGAACTCGGACGCAGTCCGATGCAGCAGCTGACTTATCTCCGGCTTCAGCGCGCGCGGCACCTGTTAACCATTACGGATGACAAGGTGGAGGTCATCGCGCGGGCGGTGGGTTTTGAAAGCGCGTTCACGTTTTCGAACACATTTCTGAAATGGATCGGCTGGCGGCCGTCGGAATTCCGGCGTTGAGTTAGTCCGGACTCACCGGCTCTTTTTCCGGACGCGCTCCAGCAGATCCGGATCCGCTTCCAGCGCGTCGGCCACGGCACGGATGACTCCCAGCGTCGGCCGGGAAACGTGATGCTCCATGCCCTCGACGTCCTTGTAGATCGTTTCCTCGTCGATGCCGAAGAGGCGGAGAAAACGGGTGAGCGTCTTGTGCCGCTCGATGATGGCCAGGGCGATGCGGTGGCCTTCTTCGGTAAGAGTTGTGCCGCGGTATTTCTCGTGTTTCACGAGGCCCTCCGCATCGAGGCGCTGGAGCATGTTGGTCACGCTGGCTTGGGAAATGCCCAGGTTTTTCGAGATGTCCACG
The DNA here is from genome assembly GCA_041736495.1 of Akkermansiaceae bacterium. GTDB lineage: Bacteria > Verrucomicrobiota > Verrucomicrobiia > Verrucomicrobiales > Akkermansiaceae > Luteolibacter. Next base: position 72,931 of record JBGSTM010000197.1, on the reverse strand, counting down.
GCTCGGGCGTAGCCCTTTGCCTCGATCAGATGCAGGATCTGCTCGAGGTAGTCGTCCATGGCGGTGGATCCGCTGGTGCGCCGGGGAGGTAGCGTCATGAGAATGAGACCCTGAACCCCAGATTCGGGAAGGGAAAGCTCGGTTTTTTGATAAAGTCTGACACATTCCCCGCGTTGGGGGGGGACTGCCGAATTTTTAATCCTTTGGCTGCGGTGAGCAGTCGCAAGGGTCCATTCCGACTTCCGATCCAAATCATGAAAATCCGCTTTCTATCAATCACCACGGTCGCCGCGATTTTTCTGGCCGCTGATGCCACATCACCGGTCGCCGCCGCAGAGGAACCCGCCAAATCCGTCCTGCTTCTTAATGGAGAAAATCTCGACGGCTGGTCGCACGTGCTGGTGGGCGAGGGAATGAAAAAGGAGGATGTCTGGAGCGTGAAGGACGGCACGCTGGTCTGCAAAGGCACCCCGCTCGGGTATATGTTCACGGACAAGTCCTATCAGGATTTCACGCTCAACTTCGAGTGGCGCTGGGCACCCGGAAGCCAACCGGGCAACAGCGGCGTGCTGCTTCGCATCGCCGGCAAACCCGCGACGTTCATGCCGAAGTGCGTGGAAGCTCAGCTCAAACACGAAAACGCCGGCGACCTCTGGGGGTTCTTTGGTGCCAGCATCGACGGACCTCCGGAGCGGATCGTGGAAATCAAGGATCACGAATCGCTCGGCAATTTCAGAGGCGTCAAAAAAATCAAGGCTGCGGAAAAGCCACCCGGCGAGTGGAACCGCTATGAAATCAAGGTTTCCGGCGGGACCATCGAACTCAAGGTGAATGGTGAACTCGTCAACCAAGCCACCGGCCTCGACATCGTTTCAGGACCCATCGGCCTGCAGTCGGAAGGTGCGGAAATTCACTTCCGCAACATCAGGATCACGGAAGCGAAGTCGAACTAGGGCCGGCCATTCAACGGCGAGACTGAGAAATCCTTGTAAATCCCGCTGACTCCAGCGGTTTCCGCCGTGCCGGAGAAGATCAGGACCCGGTAGCCAAGCTGGAGCTTTTCGCCCTTGGCGAGGCGGGTTTCCTTGCCATCTGCGGGCCAGAACATCGGTGTGGGTGATAGAAATCCATAGTCGCGCGTGAACCACGGCGAGGGAAAACCGGGGTTCTGCGGGTGTTGCAGAATGGCCAGGCCTTCCGTCGTTTTGGAGTCCCGGGCTCCGAAGCAAGCGAGCCAGGGCGAGGGTTTGCCGAAGGTTTCCTTTTCGCCTTTGGCTCCATCCGCGTTGAGCATCGTGCCGCCGAACGCCGGCGTGAGGTCCGGGTCCATCCGGGCGCTGAACAGCGAGTGGTTGGTCTTGCTGATCACCACGTCCTCCATCGCCTCCAGCGTGATGGTGAAATCAATCTGCCGCAGCTGCGGCGAAGGCGCGCTGATCACGATGCGGCGGGTGTCGCGCAGCGGTTGCGGCGCATCCGGGCGGGTCCAGTCGCAACTGTCGCGAATGATGATTTCCTTGCCGGCTGCGGATTCCAGCACCGGCCCCTTCGAGGCGATCCGCCCGCGCTCCAGACCTTCCTGCCAGTAGTTGCCGCCGTTCACCTTGTCGCAACCGAAGAACAAGGAGCTGTGATGTGGATACTCACCGTTGCGCATCGAGGTCACCGAGGCTCCCGACGGACCGTTCACCGGAAAAAAGAACGGATATTTCTCATCCTCGGCGAACCGGTAGCTGGTGAAAAATTTTCCATCAATCGTGACGTCGATCCGTGAGCCAACCTTCGTGGCCGCGAGTTTTGGTTGTGCCTGTGCAGGAATCCACGCTGCAAGCAGGCAGGTGGTGAGGAGGAATAATTTGAGTGGGTTCATGAAAATGGCCGGTGGGCTGAACATTCGGTTTAAATGGGACCGATCGGGTTGCGAGGGAAACCCCTAACACAAAAAAGGAAGCCTCCCGGCTCCCTGAATTGCAACCCCTCACCGGAAAGTGCTCGAAAGAGGACTCGAACCTCCACAGGTTTCCCTACTAGATCCTTAGTCTAGCGCGTCTACCAATTCCGCCATCCGAGCATCCGGTTGGGTGGGCGCACTTGTTACGATCCCGATTCGGGCTTAGCAAGAGAATCTTTGCGAAAATTTATCGTCACGCACTGAAACTGCTTAGGGCTTGCCACCCGGCTCTCATGCGGAACCATGGGTCGTCAATTGTCATGGAATCCATACGCGTCGAGTCAGTCGTTAAAACCTTCGGAAACACCCGTGCCCTCGATGGCATCAACGTGGTGATCGAGCCCGGCGAGCTGTTTTTCCTGCTCGGTGCCTCGGGCTGCGGCAAGACGACATTGCTGCGCTGCATCGCCGGGTTGGAGACTCCCACCCAAGGCGCGATTTACTTCGGCGACCGGAACGTCACGGACATGCCGCCGCACAAACGCGAGGCGGCGATGGTTTTCCAGAGCTACGCGCTGTGGCCGCACCTCACGGTCGGGCAGAATATCGCTTTCGGCCTGGAAGAGCGGAAAGTGCCGCGGCCGGAAATCAAGCGGCGGGTGGAGGAGGCTCTGGAAATGGTCCAGCTCCCGGGATACGGCGACCGGTCGATCGACCAGATGTCCGGCGGCCAACAGCAACGGGTTTCCCTCGCCCGGGCGCTGGTGGTGAAGCCCAAGTGCCTGCTTCTCGACGAACCGCTTTCCAACCTGGACGCCCAGCTCCGCGTGGAAATGCGCCGGGAAATCCGCCGCATCGTGAAGGAAAACGGCCTGACCGGGATCTACGTGACCCACGACCAGGAGGAAGCCCTCGCGATGGCCGACCGAATGGCGGTCCTGACCCGCGGAAACATCGGCCAAATCGGCACGCCCGAGCAGATTTACCGCCATCCGCGGAGTGCCTACGTGGCGAATTTCATCGGCGAAACCAACCTCATCGAGGGAACCGCCATCGAGACGCGCGACGGATTCACGCTGGCGAACACCGCCGCCGGGCCCATCGTCGGACGCATCACCGCGCCGGACTGGCATCCGGCGGCAGGCGAACCCCTGAGACTTTCGATCCGTCCCGAAGCCTGGCGGCTTCAGATGGCGGACGGCGACAACACCGTCACCGGCAACATCGTCGAGCGCAGTTATCTGGGCCAACGCATTCAATACTGGATCGAAACCGCCGCAGGCCGACAACAAGTGGTGGAGATGAACCCGCATCTCATCCACGAGCCGGGCGATGCCCGGATCGTCCTCCACGCCCGTCACGATGATGTCGTCGTCCTTCAACCCTGAAACCGCATGAAGACCCGAGCATGGATCATTTTCGGCCTGTTAGCCCTGATCGTGGCATTGCCGATGGTCATGCGTCGCCAGACCGCAACCACCGTTTCGCGCAAGGCGGACGACACGTTGGTGATTCTGAGCCCGCACAACGAATCGATCCGCCAGGAATTTGGTGAGGCGTTTGCGGCGCATTGGAAAAAATCGACGGGGCGCTCGATCTACATCGACTGGCGGACCCCGGGCGGGACCTCGGAAATCCGGATGGTGCTCGACGCCGGATTCAAGGCGGCGCAGGACACCGGCCGCCCCGGCATCGGCGTGGACATGTTTTTCGGCGGAGGCGAGCCGGATTTTGCGAGCCAGGCGAAAAAAGGCCGCTTTGTGCCGCTGCGGGTGTTCGAGACCCATCCCGAGTTGTTCGGCGAAGACGGGCCGATCCCGGAGGTTTTCACCGGGGAGCGCTACTATCCGAAGGACCACGTCTGGGTGGGGACCTGCATGTCGCAGTTTGGTATCTGTTATAATCCGGATGTGCTCAAGCGCCTCGGCATTCCGAAACCGGTTTCCTGGAACGACCTCGGCGATCCGAAATACGCCGGCACCCTCGCCCTGGCGGATCCCACGAAAAGCGGCTCCGTCGCCCGCGCCTTCGAGCTGCTGGTCCAGGGGGAAATGCAACGGGCGGTGACGGCACCCGGTGCAGTCCGTGAAGAAGCGTTAGCCGCCGGATGGACGGCGGGGCTGCAGCTCATCCAACGGATGGCCGCAAACGCCCGCTATTTCACCGACAGCGCTTCGAAAATCCCGCAGGACGTGGGGCAGGGGAATGCCTCCGCCGGCATGTGCATTGATTTTTACGGCCGCTCCTTCGCCGAGGAGCTCACCTCAAAAAGCGGGGACCCGCGCGTCGTCTGGATCGCACCGGTCGGCGGCACGACCTTGAGCGGCGATCCGATCGCCGTGCTCAAGGGCGCGGAAAATGCCGACGTCGCGCAGGCATTCGTCGAATTCTGCCTCACTCCGGAGGCGCAAAACCTCTGGTTCGGCAAACCCGGCACCCTCGGCGGCCCGATCAGCAGGGCGCTCCACCGAACTCCGATCCGCCGCGACATGTATGTGCCGGAAATCCTGGTGGACACGACGATGCCCGACGCCAAGCCCTACGAAGACCCGGGGAATTTCACCTATCAGCGCGAGCTCACCGGTGCGTCGTTCAACACGCTGCGACAGCTCGTCAAAATCATGTGCATCGACTCGCACGAGGAAATGAAGTCCGCCTGGCTCGCCATCCGCGACGCGGGCATGCCTGCGGACGCGCTCGCCGTTTTCTCCGACGTCTCCATCATGGACTACGCGAAGGCCAGCAAAGGAGATCCCATACTCGACGGGCCAGACGCCCTCAAGGCCGCCGACCGCGCCTCGGAAATCGGCGAGTGGTTCCGCGCCAACTACCGCAAGGCCGAAGCGATGGCCCGCGCCAAATCCTCCACCGCCACCACCCGATGAAACGCGGCACTGCCATCACAGTCACCATCATCGTCAGCGTCCTGTTCGCCGTGTTTTTCATCTATCCGGCAGGGATGGTGGTGAAGCAGGCCTTCGAGGGAACACGCCCGGACGGCTCGCACTACTTCACGCTGGATTTCTTCGCCTCCGTGTTCCGGAACCCGATCTATCGGGAAGGACTGTGGAACGCCTTCGCGCTGGGAATCACCAGCACCCTGGTCACTCTGGCAATCGCTTTTCCGCTGGCACTCATCGGCCATCGTTATGACTTCTTCGGCAAGAACGCGCTCGGCGTGCTGGTGCTTGCGCCGATGATTCTGCCGCCCTTCGTCGGTGCCGTCGGCGTCAAACAGATGCTCGGCGTGAACGGCGCTTTCAACGCGCTGCTCATCGACCTGGGCCTGATGGACGCGGCGCTGCCCCACGACTGGCTGGCGAACGGCCGCTTCGCCGGCATCGTGCTGATGAACGCGCTGCACCTCTATCCGATCCTCTACATGAACATCGCCGCCGCGCTCGCGAATCTCGACCCGGCGATGGAGCAGGCCGCGGAAAACCTCGGCTGCCCGCCGTGGAAGCGGTTTTTCCGGATCACCCTGCCGCTCGCCATGCCCGGCGTGTTCGCGGGCGCTTCCATCGTTTTCATCTGGTCCTTCACCGAACTCGGCGTGCCGCTCGTCTTCGACTTCGCGCGGGTCGCTCCGGTGCAGATTTTCGACGGGCTCAAGGGGCTGGATAAAAACCCGATTCCCTACGCGCTCACCGCCATTCTGCTAGTCGTCGCCGCCGGGGTGTTCGCGTTGTCCAAGCTGGTGATGGGACGCTCGCCGTTGGGCACCGCTCCGAGGCCGAAGGGGCGCGCATCGTCGGTGAAAATCGGCGGTTTCAAGTCCGCGCTTTGCTCGTTGTTTTTCCTCGGAGTGTTTGTGATCGCCTCCATTCCGCACCTCGGCGTGCTGCTGCTTTCCTTCGCCGGCCGCTGGTATGGCACGGTGATTCCGGATGAGTTCACGATGCGTCATTATATCGAAGCGCTCGGCAACGGACTGGTCGTGCCTTCCATCCAGAACAGCCTGATGTATGCCGGCTGCGCCACGCTCGTCGCCCTCGTCATCGGCCTGTCCGTCGCGTGGGTCGTCGTGCGCTCCGATTTGAAATCCCGCGATCTTCTCGACGCGGTCGTGATGCTGCCGCTGGCGGTGCCGGGGCTGGTCATGGCGTTCGGCTACCTATCGCTTTCGCAGGAGGGAAAACCGTTCCATTTCCTCGTCGGGGCGGGCGGCAGTCCTTTCATGCTGATCGTGGTCGCCTACGCCTTCCGGAGGCTTCCCTACATCGTTAGATCGGCGGTCGCAGGTCTCCAACAGAGCAATCCCATGCTGGAGGAAGCCGCGAAATCCCTCGGCGCCACACCGTTGCGCACCATGCGCCGCGTCGCCATCCCGCTCATCGGCGCCAACCTGGCCGCCGGATCCATCCTCGCCTTTGCCTTCGCCATGCTGGAAGTCAGCGACAGCCTGATCCTCGCCCAACAGGCGCAGCACTTTCCGATCACCAAGGCGATCTACACGCTGCTCAGCACGCTCGGTAATGGCACCGAACTCGCCGCCGCGCTCGGCGTGTGGGCGATGGTTTTCCTATCGGTGGCCATCATGGGAGCCGCCGTGCTCGGTGGAAAACGCGGCGGTTTGTTCAAGGTCTAGCTGCCGGGCTTTTCGTGCAAGCGGGGAGAACCGGGGGGTATCTACTTTGATAGATCGACCACCATCTTGCCGACATTCCTGCCTTCAAAAAGGCCGATGAAAGCGCCAGCCGCTTGCTCGATGCCTGCCACCACGGTTTCGAGACTTTTCAGTTTGCCGGCCTGATAGTGGCCAGCCACCTCTTTTTCAAACTCGTCCTGCCGATCCATCCAATCGCTGACAATCATTCCTTTCATCGTGAGCCGTTTCGTGGTGATGTTGAACAGATTGGATGGGCCGGGTTTGGGCGTCTCCTCGTTATACCCCGAGATACCTCCGCAGGCGATGATGCGTCCGTTGACTCTCAAAGTTGCGAGTGCGGCTTCGAGCGACTCACCACCGACATTGTCGAAATACACATCGATGCCGTCGGGAGCAACTTCATTGAGTTGATCCATTACAGGGCCGGTCTTGTAGTTGAAGGCGGCGTCGAAATTGCATTCCTCCAACAGGTGCTTCACTTTCTCTTCTGAACCCGCGGAGCCGATCACCCGGCAGCCACGCAGCTTCGCCAATTGTCCGGCCACATTGCCCACGGCACCCGCGGCACCGGAAATATAGATCACATCGCCTGCCTTCACTTCGACCATCGTCAATCCCGCCCACGCGGTCATACCGGTCATGCCGAGGACGCCGAGGTAAACCGAGAGTGGCTCCACGGCCTTGTCGACGCCATGAAGCTCAGCAGGTGTGGCGATGAATGCTTCACGCCAACCACATTGGGAGGTGACGACGTCTCCAGCTTTGAATTCGCTTGAATGCGACTCGATCACTTCGCCCACGGCACCACCGTCGAGGACTTTTCCAACTTCAAAGGGTGGCACATAAGATTTGCGGTCGTTCATGCGACCGCGCATGTAAGGGTCGACCGACATGAACCGGTTGCGAACGAGCACATGCCCGTCCTGGAGCGGTGGCAGCTTGGTTTCTGCCAGAGTGAAGTGGTCGGCGGTGGGAACGCCGGTGGGCCTTGAAGCGAGGCGGACCTCGCGGGTGATGATGTTCGACATGTTGGTTTCCTGGAATGATGAATGGGTTGGAGAAGGGGCGAATCATGCCGGAGCGTCAATCGAAGCGGTGCGGACGAGTTTTTTGTTCACAAACTCGTGGATGCCGTGGCTGGAGAGTTCGCGGCCATAACCGGAGTTTTTGATGCCGCCAAAGGGCAGGTCCGCAGCGGTCCAGGTAGGATGGTTGACGAAGACCATACCGGTCTCGATGCGGCTCGCAACGCGCTTGCCGCGCTCGATGTCCTGGGTGAAAACAGAGCCGCCAAGGCCATAATCCGAGTCATTGGCTAGGGCGATGGCCGCGTCCTCATCCTTGACGCGGAAGAACAGTGCCACGGGGCCGAAGAACTCTTCGCGATAGGCGGGATTGTCCGGCGAGATGTCCGTTAGGATCGTCGGCTGCATGAAGGCACCGGACCGGTCCAGCCGTTTCCCGCCGAGCACGAGTGTGGCACCGTGGGCGACCGCCTCATCGACCTGTTTCACCAGTTGGACCAACGCGTCCTCGGTGGAGAGAGGTCCAAGAGTAGTGCCTGGATCCATCGGGTCGCCCGGGACGAGCGCTTCCATGGCGGCTTTGAATTTTGATAGAAACCGATCCGCAAGTTCTTCGACGATGATGAAGCGTTTCGCGGCGATGCAGCACTGGCCCATGTTGTTCATTTTCGCCCACACCGCCCAGGTGAGGGTCTTTTCGAGATCGGCGTCTTCCAGCACGATGAAGGCGTCACTGCCGCCGAGCTCCATCGTGGATTTCTTGACGTTTTTGCCCGCTCTCTCGGCCACTCCCTTCGCGGCGGCCACACCACCGGTTAGGGCGACTCCACGGACGCGGGGGTCGTCGATCACGGCGAGCACCTGTTCGTGGGAAATAAGCAGATTGGTGTAAGCGCCTTCTGGAGCGCCTGCCTCCATCCAGAGTTTCTCGAAGGCGATGGCACATTGGGGCACGGTGCCCGAGTGCTTCACCATCACGACGTTCCCCGCCATCAGGTTAGGACCGGCGAAACGGGCGAGTTGATAGTAGGGGAAGTTCCATGGCTGCACGCCGAAGAGCACGCCTAACGGGCTGCTTTCCACAACCGCTTCGCCCGACTCCGGATCCAGGCGCTCCGGGGCAAGGAAGTCCTCGGCGTGTTCCGCATAATAGGCGAGTATGTCCGCGCTGAGTTCCACCTCGCCGAGCGACTCTGCGAACAGCTTTCCCATTTCCAGCGTGACGGGGCGTGCGAATTCCTCCGCCCGCTCCCGCATGATGGCCGCAGCCTTGCCGACGATGGCAGCGCGCTCGGCAAAAGTTAGTTTCTTCCACGTGTCGAAGCAGGTCGCCGCTTTGGCAATGGCGGTTTCGAGCTGCGGGTCGGTGTGTTCGTCAAAACTCCTCAAGAGTTCACCGGTGTAGGGATTGATGGTCTGGTAGCTCATGTCCCGCAACCTGCTGCCGCAAGTCCGGTGGAACCATGGGGTGTAACCCTACCTTACGATTCGGGAGCGGCGGCCTGTTTTCTAACCGGCGATATCAGGGGTACAGCATGCCGGTCATTCCGGCAGGGTGATCCGGAGCACGGTGGTTTTTTCCAAGGCCTTCAACGGGAAACCGTTCCGTGGCAGCAGGATGAAGCTGCCTTTTCGGAATCTCCGCCCGCCGGGGCTTTCCAGCTGGCCGCCCACCACCGAGAGGATGGAGAACCGCTCGCCGTCCGGGCTGCCCACGGACTCACCGGTCGTTAGTGATTTCCTGTCCGTCTTGAAATATCCGCAGGTCGCGAGCGTGTCTCCGGCTGGAGTGTCCATGATCGGCTCGAAGTCGTCGAAATCGATGCTGGCAAGCGACTCTTCCACGTGGAGCTCGCGCGGCTTGCCGTCCAGGCCGACGCGGTTCCAGTCGAAAACCCGGTAGGTGGTGTCGGAATTCTGTTGGATTTCATGAATCAGGAATCCCGCGCCGATCGCGTGCAGGCGGCCGGAGGCGATGAAGATCGAATCGCCCGGCTCGGGTATGATGGAGTGCACGCAGTCGGCCACCGTGCCTTCGGCGATAGATCGTTCGAAATCCGCGCGGGTGACGCCCTTTTTCAAGCCTACGTAGAGTTTCGCGCCCGGATCACAGTCCGCGATGACCCACATTTCGGTCTTCGGCTCGCCACCGAGTCCGGCGGCGAGGTCGACCGGCGGGTGGACTTGGATGGACAGGTCGTCGCGCGCGTCGAGCACCTTGATGAGGATGGGAAACCGCGGGTGGTCGAGGAAGCCGGTCCCGAAAATCTCCTCGCGGTGGTGCTTCCAAAGATCGTGCAGTGTGGTGCCGGAAAAAGGTCCTTCATCCACCACCGACTGCTCCTTCTCACGGTCCACGATTTCCCAGGATTCGCCGAACGGCTGGTCCTGGTCAGGCAGATCGCGGCCGTAGACGTGCTCGAGTTCGCGGCCGCCCCAGACGCGTTCCATGTAAAGGGGGCTGAATGTGATTGGCTCCATGGGCGAGGGAAATAAGCTGGCGGAAGACTTTTGCCAAGCGTGCAGTCTGACCGGATTTCTGACGGAAATCATGCAAATGACGATGTCTGCATCGAGCGGTTGACCCGACTGCAAGTTCGGGTGAATCTTTTTCCGCTTTGACAGAAATCGAACCACTGATCGAACCCACCGAACCGCGTCCCCGACGACGCAGGAAATGGCTCCGCTGGCTGGTGGTTGTACTCGTGATTCTGGCGCTCGGCATCGTCTGGCTGAACGGCCCGGGCCTGCGCTGGCTCGCACCGAGCGTTGCCACGCGGTTCCTCGAAAAAGCCGGTCTGCGGGGAAATTTCAACGTGCAGGGAAGCTTCTTTGGAGGCCTCTCGATTTCGGATTTGAAAATCGAAGGCGACCGGGAACTGGCCAGCCTGACCATCGACAAGGTGACACCGCACTATCAATGGCGCGGACTGATCAAGGGCCGGCTCGAAGGTCTAACCGTCGACGGGGTCCACGCGGACCTGCGGCTCGGGCTGAAGAAGGAACCCATGGAAAAACCGCCGCTCGATTTGGCAAAACTCGCCGAAACCCTGCGTTCGCTGCGCGCGCAGGTGAGGCCCTTGGAACTGGACGTAAGAAATATCAGCCTCTCCGCCACCCGCGAGGGACAGCCGTTTCTGGCCCTGGCTCCTAGCAGAATTTCCCACCCGGCTGGCAGCGATGAATTCAGGCTGGAGCTCGGAGCGTTTACCGACGTCACCGGGCGTGAGTGGCCGGCTCAGGATTCCACCATCCTGTGGAGCGCGGAACAGCTTTCGATTGCACGCATCGATCCGTTTCCGGGGGTGGGTATCCGCGAGTTGGTGGTGCCGATGCCTGCCGGTGGCCAGCCGTCGGTGGAGGCGGAACTGCATCTGGACGAGGCGGTGTTTGTGGTTAGCAGCGCACCGGGATTCGCCTCTGCCAGAGTGGATCTGCGGGAAGGCCGGTTGCAGATCGGCGAGTCGGCGAAACGCTTCGGCCTGGAAATCCCCGCCACCGCGACGCTCACCTCGCTGGCCGTCGAGTTGGAACAAATTCTACCCGACCCCCAGTCTGCGAACGGGGCCGTCCGCTTGCTGTTGGAAGACCTTGCATGGAAGGATTGGAACGCGCCGGAGCTGAGTCTGGACGCCACGCTAACGGCGGATCAGTCCACTATCGCAGCCCAAGGCACGATGCTCGGCACGGGCTTTTCCCTCGATGCCGTGGCACCCGTCACCCGTGCCGGGAAATCGATGGTGTTCGGCGACACCACCGGGAAATTCAACATCGCCGATGTGCCGCAGGCCCTGCGCGAACTCGCCGACCGCGTCCCGGCCATCGATCCCGAGGCGGCGGTTCCGCCGTCCTCGATCGACGGAAATTTCAGCCTCGCCCTTGCTGATAACAAACTTCAGGCCGCCGTCGCCGACCTCGTCCTGAAGCCGAGGGACGAGAAACTCGCATCGCCCGTCGCGCTCAAGGCCCGCTGGGTTCCCGACCAACCCGTCACCGCAGAACTCGCGCTCGACGGCCTGACCGCCGCCGCGACCTATCAAGTCGGGACCGCCACCTATCAGGGAAGCATGGAGTTGGATGAATTCACCAATGCGCGCATCGACCGCTGGTTATCCATCGTGAAAGTAAAACCCGGCGGCATCGCCAGTCTCAGCGGCAAATGGAACGGCGGAGGGGAGTTGAAATCCGGCACGCACCGCGGTGATCTATCACTCACCCAGGCGACCTGGACGCGGGAGGCCACCGCACCCGTCACCGCCATCGGAGAGGTTAAATACAATTGGCCCACGGGCTTTGAAACCAATGGCCTGCAGGTCCGGATGAACGAGCAGACCGTGGCGTTCGATGCCGCCCTGGCGGGCGGACTGCTGGAACTCCGCGATTTCCTGTGGAGCGACGGCACCACCGAACTCGCCTCCGGCACCGCCAGTCTGCCAGTCCCGGAGGATTTCTCCAAATGGCGTGAGACGCTGGCCAACGACACCCGGCCGGTGTCCGTCTCCATCAATTCGCGGGTCCTCTCGCTTGCCCTGCTCAAACCATGGGTTCCGGCGCTGGAGAAACTCGATGCCCGGTCGACCGGCCAGCTGGATATCGCCATTTCCGGCACTTATCCGGACCCGGTCGTGGATGTGAAGTTAGAGGCCAGGGACCTGCGCTCTCCCGCCCAGCCGAAGCTGCCGCCAGCCGACTTGAGAGTCACGCTCGCAGGTCGCGACGGCCGGATCGTGCTGGATGGAAGCGCCACCGCGCCGGATTTCGCCCCGGCAGTCGTCCGCGCAAGCATGCCATTCCGCCCCGCCGACTGGGCGGCGGATCCCGGGCTTCTCAAAGGCGAACCGCTTGACGCCCGCATTGATCTGCCCCGTCTGGATCTCTCGCGCTTCAGCTCGCTCGTCCCGGCCGCCGAGCAGGTCACCGGCATCGTAACGGGAAATGTCGTCGTCTCCGGAGTGCTGGGCAAGCCCGTCATGCAAGGCACGCTCGATCTGGCAGGCGCCAGCCTGAGATTCAAAAGCAACCGCTTCCCCGGCATCGAAGGCGTGACCGCCAAGGTGGATTTCGCGCTCGACCGCGTGCTCCTCAGGAACCTGCGCGGCACCAGCGCGGGCGGAAGTTTCCAGGCGGAGGGATCCCTCGCCATCGCTGAGGGTAAACCGGGGAATCTCGACGTGCGCCTGCGCGGCGACCACCTGCTGGTGCTGCGCAACGACCTGCTCATCCTCCGCGCCAACGCGGACCTCCGCCTGCTAGGAACGTTGGAGAACGCCACGCTCAGCGGCAATGTCGGCGCGGTGGACAGCATTTTCTATCGGGACATCGAGCTGCTTCCCATCGGCTCGCCGTTCACCACTCCGGCAGCTGCGCGCGTGCCCAAGATCGACGTCGTCCGGGCACCGACGGCCGCGGTTCCCGAGCCATTCAAAAACTGGGGGCTCAACGTGCAGGTCCGCAGCCAGGATCCCATGCTCATCCGCGGGAATTTCGCCACCGGGGAAATCACCGGCAGCATCGCCATCGGCGGAACCTTCGGAACTCCCAGTCCTAACGGCTCGGTCCGCATCCGGGATTTCCGCGCGGCGCTACCTTTCAGCACGCTCTCGGTTCCTTACGGCACGGCGACGTTCACCCCCGCGACCGGCTTCGATCCCATTCTCGAAATTCGCGGCACCGCCGAGCCTCGGCCTTACCGGGTGACCATCTATGCCTATGGCAGGGCGTCCGATCCGCAACTCATCCTCACCTCCACGCCGCCGCTGCCGGAGAATGAAATCATGACGCTGCTCGCAACGGGCACCACCACCCAGGGGCTCGTCAATCCGCAGGCCGCGTCGTCCCGCGCGCTCCAGCTTCTCGCCGAAGAAATCCGCCGCGGCCGGTTCCGATTCGGCCGGCAGCTCCGCCCGTTGTTAGCACTGCTGGACAATGTCGATTTCAATCTCGACGAGTCCGATCCCTATTCCACCAACTCCTACTCGACCGCCACGGTCTCCCTCACCGACCACTGGCTGCTGTCCGCCGGCGTGGGATCCACCGGTGACACCCGGGCCCTTGTAATCTGGCGGCTTTCCTTCCGATGATGCACCGTGCGCTGACACTGCTGGTTTTTCTGCTGACGGCGACCCGCGCCGTCTCGGAGACGCGCGTGCGCATCGCTGGCCTCGTCAATGAGAGCGAATCGAATGTTCTGGAACTGGTAGAAGGTCGGCTTGAGCACGTGACCTCCAAGCCGGCTGCCCCTTCACGTGCTGACGATGCCGCGTTTCTCGTCCTCCAGGCGCTGCGGCGGGATGGTTATGCGGATGTCCGGGTGGACTGGCGGGTCGCCAGTCCCAGCGAGATCGTTCTAACCGTCAATGAGGGGCCTCGCATGTCGCTCGGCACGGTGACAGTCCGGGGAATGCCGGCGGCGGATGCGAGGCGACTCGCCAGACTCTACGCCCGTCCCGCGGACAATGACCGCCCGCTGATCGGAGGCACGCCGCCGTTCCGCGAGGAGGACGTGGAAACCGGTCTCTCGTTCATCCGCCAGGACCTCAATGCCGAGGGCTACTGGAGCGCGGAAGCCATCGTAGCCTCCCGCACCACGGATCCTGCCACGGGTGCGACCGCCATGGTCATCGACGTCAAGCCCGGTCCCTTGTTCCGAATCGCGGAGCCCGAGATCGTTAGTGCCGACGGACGGGGTGTGGCCGAGACTCGCGCCGCGGTCCGGCCTTACGTGAATCGGCGCGCCACCACCGGAAACGTGAACGGCATGCGCATGGCCGTGGAGCAGGTGTTCCGCAGCAGTGGCTATCCGAATGCGAGGGTCACCATGGGCCGGAATCTTGAGGGTTCCCAGCGGTTTGTCCCCGTGTTTTCGGTCGATCTCGGCAGGCGTGTCCATCTCAACCAGGTCCGCATCGAGGGACTCGAGCGCACCAATCCGCAGCGTGTCCAGATGCGCATGAAGCGCCTGGAGGGGGACTGGTATGACGAAGCCGCGATGAACCGGGGGATCCGCAGCCTTCTCGCCACCGGGGCATTTTCCTCCGCCCGTCTAACCACGGAAGATGTCGCGGACGGCACCATCGACGCCACGCTTCACTTGCAGGAATCGCGTGCCAAGGAAATCAGCTTCGCGCTGGGTGGTGACTCCTATCTCGGATTCATTTTCCGGACCACCTACACCGACCGGAACCTTTGGGGAGCGCTGCGGGGGTTCAGCGCGGGCATCGAGGCAAACTCCAGGGGACTCCTTGGTGAGACCCGCATCACCGATCCATGGCTCTTCGGCACCGACCTGTCCGCCACGGCCCGTGTCTACGCGCTCACCTATTCGCCGGATGGCTACACCTCCCAGGAAAGCGGTCTGGAAGGATCGGTGACGTGGGCGGTGAACGATCATTATGTCATCGAGCTGCTAGCCGGATATTCACTGACGGATCTGAGCCCCGACGGACTGCCCAAGTCCGAGCTGGGAGAAACCAATTACCGAAACCCCCGACTCCGGCTCACCCAGACGATTGACTATCGGGACAGCCCGATCCTGCCCAAGAACGGCTGGCATGTGTCCATGCCCCTGGAAATCGGCGCGGCATTGGGCGACGAATCCAGCTCCTACGTCCTGGCGGAAGTGTCCGGCGGATTTTTCTATCCTCTCGGCAGGCACTATCAGATCGCACTCGGCGGCGCATGGGGCGTCATCGTGCCTTCGGGCGACGGTGCGGATCTGCCCATCGATCTCCGCATGTTCAACGGCGGTCCACGCAGTGTCCGGAGTTTTCCCGAGCGCGAACTCGGTCCCCGCGTCAATGACTACCCGACCGGTGGCGAGGCCAAGTGGCACGCGAACGCCGAGTTGATCCGCGGAATCGCCGGCAGCTTGAAAGCCGTGGGCTTCGTCGATGTCGGCAGCCTTTCGCGGAATTTCGACGAGCTCGACGCCAGCAAGACCGACGCCGCCGCCGGCCTCGGCCTGCGGCTGGATCTGCCCATCGGGCCCGTCCGTCTGGAATACGGATACAACCTCACGAGAGACCCCGGGGAACCGGTCGGCACGCTTCACTTCGCCATCGGCATGGCGTTCTAGCAGTATGGCCCGGCAAGGGAAACGCCTTCCTTCTGAAAAAATCCCATCGGCAAGCCGCGGGTGACGACATCGGGTTTGACAAGCGGTGGATCGGGATTCCATTCACGGCCACATCCCACTGATTGATTCCAATGCCCGATTATTCCATCATCCGCCGAGTTCTCCGTTTTTCATCGATGCCGCGCACGCTGCTGGTTCTGGCGTCGCTGGCGCTGGCGAGTTGCACGACGATTCCGGAGCTGGGCGCGTTGGCGGATCAGGGCGACTCCAAGGGGCGGCGGATCGTGGTGAGTTTGAAATCGCAGCAGGCCAGTCTTTACCATCACGGGAAGCTGGTCGCTGTTTCGCCGATTTCCTCCGGCCGCGAGGGGAAATCGACACCGGTCGGCAAATTCAGCGTGATCCAGAAGGACGCGGATCATCGCTCCTCGCTCTATGGAAACTACGTGCGAGACGGGAAGATCGTGAAGGAAAACATCGACATCCGGAAAGGCGGCCGACCGGCGGGAAGTACATTCGAGGGCGTGCCGATGCCGTATTTCATGCGATTCACCGGTGCCTATGGACTGCACGCGGGAAACATCCCGGGCTATCCGGCATCCAGCGGTTGCGTACGCCTGCCGAAGCGCCAGGCCAAGCGGTTTTACGATGCGGTCAAGCTGGGCACGCCGGTGGAGGTGCAGCGTTAGCCGTCTAACTTGCCGAGCAAGACTCCGGCCGCCTGCTGGTTGCCGCCGACGGCGGTGACGACTGTCTGTTGGAAATCTCCGCTTGTTAGTGCCGCTACGGCGGCGACCGTCTGCAGCGCGGCGGCTACTCCCATGCCTTCGCCAAGAATCTTGCGCGGCGACCAGCGGGGGCCGCTCCAATCCGCCCAAACGCGGGTTTCCGGACGATCAAAGCGCGCGACGCCCGTCCGGCCATCCACTAACAACGTCTGCCCGTCATCGGTCACCGCAAGTTGCCTGCGGATGATTTCCGCCGCACGGTCGCGGTGGTGGGCGGCCAGCGAGACCGGTTCCGGCAGACGCAACAACCCCGCGGGGCCTTCCGCCCGTTCGATGAAAACCGCCGCCGCACCTTCCGACGGCAGGTAGTCGCGCGAGTAGAGGCGCAGGCCCTCGGCGCTCAACCAGTCGACTTCCTCGGCGGCCACCACCACGCAGCCATCGACATCGCCGCGCTCGATCCATTCCACCGCCAGATCCATGCCGCTGAAGAATCCCGTGCCGTCGGCGATGAGCGTGTCGTTAGGTGCGTCGCTGCCGATCATGGCGGAGAGGTGGCTCGACGGCGCGTTGAAAACGGTTTCCGGAAACAGGATCGGGCTTGCCAGCGACGGATCTGCCAGAGCCTCGGTGAAGAAGCGGTTCGAGTAATTCACGCAGCCGTTGATCATCGTGAAAATCACCCCGACCCGCCGGTTTCCCGCCGCGATGTCAGCCAACCTAACATCTCCAAGAGCTTCTACCAGAGCCGCTGCCGCAAACCGGGAAATCGGGCTGCTCCTGCGCAACCGGGCGAATTTCGGAGTCGTCGCGCCTTCCGCCGGCACCCGCAGGACGGGCGTGCGAATCACGGTTTCTCCCGAAATTCGCTCCAACATC
Organism: Akkermansiaceae bacterium; assembly: GCA_041736495.1. GTDB lineage: Bacteria > Verrucomicrobiota > Verrucomicrobiia > Verrucomicrobiales > Akkermansiaceae > Luteolibacter. Next base: position 55,725 of record JBGSTM010000197.1, on the reverse strand, counting down.
GCCGGCTTGATTTTTTCACCCGATCGCAGCGCCATCATCATCGCTGCCACTCCCCAGCCCGCCGGTGAGACCGCGCTGGATCCGGTGATGGAAATGGCCGTGTTCATGCGATTCCCTCCTTGCCGAAAATGAGCGTTGCGTTCGCCCCGCCGAAGCCAAACGAGTTCGTCAGCACCCGCGAAACCACTGCTTCCCGTGGCGTCCGCACCAGGTCGAATTCGCACACCGGATCCTCTTCCCGCACGTTCAGACTGGCAGGCATCCACTGGCCTTCCAGCGCCATCAGGCTGATGATCGATTCCACCGCACCGGCGGCCCCTAGCAGATGGCCGATGGCGGATTTCGTCGAACTCACCCGGATTTTTCCCACCGCGTCGCCCGCCCAGCGGCGGATCGCATTTCCCTCCGCGATGTCATTGAGCGGCGTGCCGGTGCCGTGGGAATTCAGGTAATCGATTTGCTCCGGAACCAGCCCGGCCATCGCGCAGGCGGCCTGCATGGTTAGAAGCGCCGTGTCGCCCTGCGGATTCGGTTGCGTAAGGTGGTGGATGTCGGTGGCCGCGCCATAGCCGAGGATTTCCGCAATCACCCTGGCGCTGCGGGCTTTCGCCGAGGCCGCTGATTCCACAACCACGAAACCCGCGCCCTCGCCAAGCGCCAGCCCGTCCCGTGCCGCGTCGAACGGGCGGGGAATGCCCGACGGACTGAGCGCCTGCAACGCATCGAACCCGCAGAAAACCAACTGGCACAACGCGTCATAACCACCCGCCAGCACGCATTCCGCGCGGCCCGAGCGGACCAGATGGAACGCCTGGCCGATCGCGTTCGCCCCGGAGGCGCAGGCGTTCGTGACGATCCGCAACGGCCCGCTCACGCCGAGAATCCGAGCCATGTCGGTCATCTGGCGTTGCGATTGATAGAGCTCCACCCGCCGGAGCTGCTCGCTGCGTCCGGCAGTGCCAGCGAGCGCTTGTTTGAAATATTCCTCACCGATCGGCATCGCCGCGGCGGACGTCCCGAAGATCAGCGGCAATTGCCCACCGGACAGCCCCGCGTCCGCCAAAGCCTCGCTCGCGGCGAACCACGCGAGGCGTGTCCCGCGGTCCATTCTTCCCCAAACTTTGCGGGAAATGCCCGCCGTCGTTTCCGGCAAATCCGCCACCCCCGCCGTGCCCACACGCTGGCGGGACACGTCGAAAATCGTCACTGGCGAGAAGGCCGTGCGTCCTGCGCGGAATCCCGCCGTGTTTTCCGCGAGATCCCGGCCCATCGGCGAGATCAATCCCATGCCGGTAACCACCACCGAGCGGGGCGGGGAGGGTGGGGGAGCATCGTAGAAATAAGCCATGGACGAGAATCGGCTGGAAATTGAGGTCCGCCAGCAAATTGTCAGGTGGCCTGCGGGCCGTAAATCCCGGAGTGGCGGATCATGGGCTTTGAATCCTCAATTTCGGGTTTCGTCGCTTCCGGGGTCAGTGGTGCTTGTCGCCGTCGTGACAAACCAGATCGATCACCACCGCGGTGGCCAGTAACAGAACAGGATCCACCTCATCGGCGATCTCGATGCCATAGCAATCCGACCAGCTGAACCACCGCTTGGAGACCACCGCGGCGAGCCCGCCGCCTCCATGGATCTCATACTCATGATCCAGGAAATCACCGCTGGCCTCATAGTCCTCGTCGCCGGGACCATCGATCGCGAACTTGCAGTAGAAGAACGTGAACAGTTCCTTGTTCACCGTTGTCACGGGGTGACCCGGGCGATGGATCTCGTAGCTCGGCCCCCACGACAGAAGCCGCTGCGAAATGAAGGCAAGTTCGTTGCCATCCATGTCATGAACGGTTAGTTTGTCGCCAAAGCTGAACGCCCGGCCATCCACCCGATAACAGTCGCCTCCGTTTTCGTCCTGGATCACGAAATCATCGCCCAAGCTCCAGAACTCCTGCTTCATTACGAATCGCATGGTGCCGAGCGTAAGGCCCGCTCGCGGAATCGGGAAGGAATTTCCCGTTGCCTGCAAACCCCAGTCGTCGGCTTGTTCACCGTCTCGGGGTGATGGAGAATTTTCTCGCCGTTATCCAACTGGTCTACCGCCTCCTAACCCCGGCATCCGGATTCTCCCTTCCGTCGGCGTCAATCGCGTGCTAGTCTCCACTCATGAAAAACATCGTCATCCAAACAGAACTGCCGCTCAAGTTGACGGCGCGGGCGCAAACATACGTGAAGGAAGTTTGGGCAACGGATTTCAATGAACTGCTGGCTGACGCCCTGCGCCGTTTCCTGGAATCCCATTCGTCGCGTGTGACGGAAAATTTTTTAACCGCAGAGAACGCAAAGACCACAAAGAACATCAGAATTCATCTCTCTGCGATCTCTGCGTTCTTTGCGGTTAAACATTGATGAGCAAGTCGAGCGAGCAGAAGACTCTGCATGACCGGATTCTCGCTTATGCGCAGGATATCGGGCGGAGTTTGGTCTCGCGGGAGGAAGCGGAGCGGAGAAGAGGTTTGAACCACAGAGAACACAAAGAGCACAGAGAAGAATTGGATTCTGCATCTTTGAGTTCTTTGAGTTCTTTGAGTTCTTTGTGGTCTTTACGGTTATACAGTTCTGGATTCAAATGGTTTGGCGGCACAAAGCCAGAATCGTCCGGCAAATCCGGAGCGGCACCCGTTAGCAACTGAGCTCACATGACAACTCCGTCTCCGATCTATCAACGCTGGTTGGAAATCTCCCGTCGTCACGCCGCCCGCATCGCGGTCTTCGGTGAGGATGGGAGCACGACGTTCGCGGAGTTAGCGGCCGCCGTTTCCTCAGCTCCGGCTGCCACGGGGCCCGTCATCGCCCGTAGCGGCGGCGTTGGGTTTCTCGTGGAAATCCTCCGTGCCTGGCGCGACGGGCAGCCGGTGATCCCGGTGGAAAAGGACGCGCCGGAACCCCAATTGCAACGCCCGCCTCCTCCCGGCACCTGCCTGGTGAAACACACCCCCGGCGCGACCGGCATCCCGCGAGGGATTTTCTTCAACTCCGCCCAGGTGGCTGCCGATGGCGACCGCCTCGCCGCGGCGATGAGCCTCACGCCGGACATTCCGAATCTATGCGTGATTTCCCCGGCGCATTCCTACGGGTTTTCCAATGTCGTGCTGCCGCTCGTGCTGCACGGCGTTCCGGTTCATTTCGCGGCGGTTCCGTTTCCGCGGGTCATCGAAGAGATTTTCGCTTATCACCGGGCGGTTGTGATCCCCGCGGTGCCGTCCATCTGGCGGGCGTGGCATCGCGCCGGAATTCTAAAGGGCGCGCCGGTTTCACTCGCGATTTCCGCCGGAGCGCCGCTTTCCTTGGAGTTGGAAATCGACATCTTCGCCGCTTCCGGATTGAAGCTTCACAATTTCTATGGTGCCAGCGAGTGTGGCGGAATTTCCCTGGACCTAACGGAATTGCCCCGCGCCACCGCCGATGATCTCGGCACGCCGCTTCCCGGGGTGGATGTCAGCACCGGCCCGGATGGTCGACTGCGGGTGGAAAGCTCCAGCGTCGCCACCGGCTATGATGCGCCGCGCGGGGATGATCTGTTGGAAAATGGAGTCTATCTGACCCGCGACCGGGGTTTCATCGATCCTTCTGGCCGGATCCACCTCACTCATACCGTCGGCGATGCGATCAACGTTTCCGGCCGGAAAGTCAGTCCAAGCAAGGTCGAGCAAGCGCTGCTGGCCACCGGACTGGTGCTCAAGGCGACCGTGCGCGGCATCCCCAGCAATGATCCCGAGCGTTTCGAGGAAATTTCCGCAACCGTCACATTGCTGCCTGGCACAAGCCTCGCCGCGTTGATAACCGCCGCCGCCGCGAAACTGCAAGCCTGGGAACTTCCCCGCCACTGGCACGAGGTCTGAAATAACAGACCGCCAGCCGGCGTTTGATCTGAGCCCTTGAGTTTGAGAAATATGCTCCGATAATCGACCGATGACCTTCAAACGCCGCTGGATGGCTCTATGGATCGCCGCCACCACGACGATCTTCGCACAGGACGGACCACCCAGACCGGTGGTGGTCGCCACGGCGGCGAAAGCCCCGATTGTCACCCGCCTGGAACTCACCGGATCGGTGACCGCCCGCCGCCAGGCCCGTTTATCCGCCCGTGCCAGCGGCCTGATCCGCAAGCTTCATGTGGATGCGGGAGATGTGGTGAAGGCCGGCGACGTGCTGCTGGAACTCGACGATGATCTCGCAAAAATCGCCCTCGAACGCGTGACCGTGGAGCGCGAGCAAGCCGAGCACGAACTCACCGAGGCCCGTCGCCTGGAAACCGAAGCCAAAAATCTCGCGAAAACCGGTGCCTTCGCCCGCTCCGAGGCGGAAAGCCGCGAAACCGCGTTGAAAGTCGGAATGACCGCGCTGCGCAGGACCGAGGTGATGGAGAGCGAGCAGAAGTCGATCATCGAGCGGTACCGCCTGCCAGCTCCATTCGACGGCGTCATCAGCGGCAAGCTCGCCGAGGAGGGCGAGTGGGTCCAGACCGGCACCCCCGTCGTGCAACTGGTGGAAACCGGCAGCCTGAGTCTCGATGTGCAGGCTCCTCAGGAAATCTACGCCCAGCTCGCCGCAAACCCCACTCTCAGCATCAAGTTAGATGCGTTTCCCGACCGGACCCTCGCCGGCAAGCTCGCCGTGATCGTCCCGGTCCAGGATGACGTGGCCCGCACGTTCCTCGCCCGGATTGAGATGGACGATCCGGACGGACTCGCCGCACCCGGCATGTCGGGTCGCGCGATTTTCGAATTCCGCGGAAAAGGCGAGGTGCTGCAGGTGCCCCGCGATGCGGTGGTGCGTTTCCCCGACGGCACGGCCAAGGTCTGGATCGTGACCGAAGTGGACGGGAAAAATCTAGCAGCTTCACGCGACGTTGAACTCGGTCAGGCATTGACGGGTTCGATCGAAATCCTCGCAGGCATTGAATCAGGGGCTCGGGTGGTGGTGCGCGGCAACGAAAGCCTTCGCGAAGGCCAAGCCGTCGAGGTTCTGCCAGAGCCGCAGGATTCCAACCCCGCGGCGCGATGATGGAGGGGATCCTGAGGCGGGGAACCCTGGTGACCGTGGTCACGGCGATGATCCTGCTGTTAGGAATCATCGCGGCGACGCGGGTGCCGGTGCAGATGATCCCGGATCTCGACACGCGGGTCATCACGATTGACACAAGATGGCCGGGCGCGACTCCGCAGGATGTGGAGAAGGAGCTCATCATCGAACAGGAGGAATACCTGCGGGGGTTGCCGAACCTCAAGCGCATGACGTCGGAAGCATCCACCGGCTCTGCCAGAATCGAGCTGGAATTCCCCTTCGGCACCGACGTGAACGAGGCGCTGCTGCGAGTGAACAACGCACTCAGCCAAGTGCCGTCCTATCCGGAAAATGTCGACGAGCCGGTGCTGCGGACCAATTCATTTTCCTACAACGCGTTCATGAGTTTCCGAGTCGTCCCGCTGGAAGGAAATCCAAAGGGCCTCGACATGGACATGATGCTCGATTTCATCGACGACAACGCGCGCGCCCCGCTGGAACGCGTGCCCGGCATCTCCCAGGTCGAAGTCGGCGGCGGGGCCGAACGGCAGATCCAGATCCTTGTCGACCCGGCGAAACTCGCCGAACGCAAGATCACGCTCACCGAGCTGCGCGATGCGATCCGCGAGCGCAACCTCGATCTGTCCGCCGGCGACGTTGACAGCGGAAAACGGCGTTATCTGATCCGCACGCTCGGCCGATTCCAGACACTCGACGAGCTTCGCGACCTCATCGTCGTCCGCCGCGGCGACTCAATCACCCGACTCCGCGACATAGCCGAGGTGAATCTCGACCATTTCGAGATCCGCAACCGTTCCTACACCAACGGCGAGTCCAACATCCGGCTGTCCCTCATCCGCGACACCGGCTCCAACGTCATCGCCATCAAGCGCGAGGTCCTGCCGGTGGTGGAACAGATCAACCGCGACATCCTCAATCCTGCGGGATTGAGGATGCTGCTCAGCAACGAGGACGTCCGCTACGTCGAGGATTCTGTCAGAAACGTCTGGACGAACATCCTCATCGGCGCGGCGCTCGCGGCGGCGGTGCTTTACGGCTTCCTGCGTTCGGGGCCGGCCACCTTCATCGGCATGTGCGGCATGCCGGTCTGTGCGGTGGCCAGTTTCATCGGGCTGCTACTGCTAGGCAGGACCATCAACGTGATTTCTCTGGCAGGCGTCGCCTTCGCGATCGGCATGACCGTGGACAACACCATCGTGGTGCTGGAAAGCATCCAACAGGAGCGGCACAAGGGGAAATCCCCGTTCCAGGCAGCGCTCGACGGCACGCGCAACGTGGCCGCTGCGGTGCTTTCCGGGACGATGACCACCGTGTTGGTTTTCCTGCCGCTGCTCTTCGTGAAAGAGGAGGCCGGGCAGTTGTTCTCGGACATCGGCATCGCGATTTCCGCCTCCATCCTCGTCTCCATGTTAGTGGCTGTCACGCTCGTGCCGGTCGCCTATGCGAACCTGCCGAAGCTCGGCCTCAAGGATGAATCCGCGCTCACCGCCGCGCCGCGCAAGCGTTTGTTAGTTCCGATTTTCTGGCTGATGGGAGGGCACTTCCGGCGCATAGCCTTGATGCTCGCCGTGCTGGCCGTGACCGGCGGAGCCATGAAGTTCCTCACTCCCGCCGCCGAGTACCTGCCAGAAGGCGAGGAGGCCAAGTCGTTCTCCACGATGATCGCACCGCCCGGCTACAACCTGCCGGAAATGGAGCAGATCGCGAAAAAGATCCAGGACGAGATGCTGCCCGCACTCACCGGTGATCCAGCGGCGTTCGACCGCGGGGAAATTTCGATTCCACCGTTGACCCGCTTTTCCGTGAACGTCCAGCCCGAGTCCCTGCGCGTCATCGCGGAGACCAAGGACCCGAAGCAGATCGACGCCTTCATGGAGATCATCAACGACCGCTTCCGCATCTATCCAGGGATGCGGGCGTTTTCGGCGCTGGGCTCCATCATCTCCAGCAACGACGGCGGCACCCGGGCGGTGGCGCTGAACATCAGCGGCGCGGAACTGCCGCAGATCTATCAAGCGGCGCAAGCCACCTTCCGCCGGGCGGAGGAGGTCATGCCGGACGCGCAGATCAATTCTCAGCCGTCGTCGCTCGTGCTCGGCCAGCCGCTGTTGCAGATCCGCCCGCGCTGGGAGCGCCTTGCGGAACTGGGTTTCAGTGCGAGGGAATTCGGCTTTGCCGTGGCGGCTCTCACGGACGGAGCCTTCGTCGATGAGTTCTTTCTCAACGACGACAAGATCGATATCTTCCTCTACGATATGGCCATCAACCGCCAGAAGTTAGAGCGCGTCACCGATTTTACCCTGCATTCGCCCCAAGGCGCGGTCGTTCCCCTGAGCACTCTTGCCGACATTTCCGAGACCGTGGACAGCGCCCGCATCCGCCGGGTGGACGGCAGGCGCACGGTCACTCTTTATATCATCCCGCCGCGCTCGGTGCCGTTGGAGACCGCGGTGGAGACCGTGCGCGAAAAGGTTGTGGGCCACCTGCGGGAAACCGGCACCCTGCCACCGGACGTATCCGTCGATCTCACGGGGGCCACCGACCAGTTGGAAGCCACCCGCACCTCGCTCGGGGCGAACCTCTGGGTCGCGGTGGTGCTCTGTTATCTGCAGCTCGTCATCATCTATCGCCACTGGGGCGATCCGTTCCTGATCCTCGCCACGGTTCCACTCGGCATCAGCGGCGGCATCGCGGGCTTGTGGCTGCTCAACTTCGTCGGCGGTCTGCTGCCTTCCATCGGTCTGCCGGAGATCCGCCAGCCCTTCGACATGATCACCATGCTCGGCTTCCTGATTTTGTTAGGCACTTCCGTCAACAATCCCATCCTCATCGTCGACCGCGCGATGCACAACCGGCGGATTGAGAAAATGTCGCCCGAGGACGCCGTGAAGGACGCTGTTTCCTCCCGCCTTCGCCCGATCCTGATGACCACCGCGACCACCGTGACGGGCCTGGCTCCGCTGGTCTTTCTCGCCGGAGCCGGCACGGAACTCTACCGCGGTGTCGGAGCCATCGTGCTTTTCGGGCTGGGTTTCACGGCGCTCGTCACTCTAACGTTCCTTCCGGCGCTGGTGATCACCGTGATGCGGATCGGCGCATTGTTTGCCAGGGACAAGGTGAGTTCGTGAAGGCTTACCCCGTTAGATCAATTTCCTCACACGACTTGCTCCTTCCATTTCCCGCGCCGGAACAGCACCAGTCCCCACAGCGCGAGGACGGAAAAGGAGATGGGAACTGCGATGAAAACGCCCATGGGACCGAGACCGAGCGGCACGGCCAGCACCCATGCCAGCGGCACCTGCCCGAGCCAGAAGCAGAAAAAATTCATCCGCGTCGGCGTCCATGTGTCGCCCGCGCCGTTGAACGCGCCTTCCATGCACATTCCTGCGGCATAGAGCGGAAAGGCGAGGCTGATGATCCACAGCGCCGAGACTCCCCGCCGCGCGACTTCGGGATCCGAGGTGAAGATGCCGACGAGGGGCTTGGAAAAAACCACGAACAACAGTCCGGTCAGGCCGAGGAAAATCATGTTGAACTTCGTCGCGATCCATACCGCCTTTTCCGCCCGGTCCGGTTGTTCGGCACCGAGATTCTGGCCGACCAATGTGGATCCGGCGTTGGCCAATCCCCAGGCAGGCATGAGGGCGAAGATGACGATGCGGATGGCGATGGTGTAGCCGGCCAGCGTGCTGCTGCCGAAAAGCGCGAGGATCTTGAACAGGCCCACCCAGCTCGTCGTGCTGATCAACAACTGCGCAACACCGTTTTTCGCCAAGTGGATGACAGACCGAAGAATTTCCCGCTCCGGAGCGAAATGCACGGCACGCACCTTGAGCCGGCTGTGATGCCCGGCAAGATGCCATAACTGGTAGATCACGCCGATGCCGCGGCCGATGTTGGTGGCCACCGCCGCGCCTGTGAGGCCCATTTCCGGAAACGGGCCCCAACCGAAGATCAAACAAGGATCAAGAATGATGTTCAGCCCATTTGCCAGCCACAGCGTACGCATTGCGATGACCGCGTCCCCAGCGCCGCGGAAAGCCGCGTTGATGAGGAAGATGAGAAATACCGTCGCATTTCCGCCTAACATGATTCTGGCATAATCCGTGCCGGCGGCCACCACCGCATCGGACGCGCCCATCAGCCGGAGAATGTCATCCGCGAACCATCCGCCAACCACTCCGAAGGCTGCCGAAACTCCGAAACCCAGCAGTATCACCTGTGCCGCCGTCCGCGCCGCCATTTCCGGATCCTTCTCGCCGATGCGCCGCGACACCATCGACGTCGCGGCGAAGGAAATGCCGATCGCCACCGCATAAATCAGCGACATCACCGACTCCGTCAATCCAACCACCGCGATGGCGTCCTTGCCGAGATGCGAAACGAAAAACACGTCCACCACCGCGAGCAAGGACTCCATGATCATCTCCAGCACCATCGGAATAGCGAGCAGCAGCACCGCCCGGTTCATCGGGGCGGAGGTAAAATCGTGGTGCTGGCCTTTGAGCGATTCAACGACCACACGCCACAGGGACATGTTTTCCGGAGGTGATGTTTCCATGCGGCGGGCGGATGGTTTCGCCGATGGATCGAAAGTGTGCAAGAATCTTCGGATGGGGGAGGCCGTAAGGAGGTCGGACACTCCTGTCCGCCAGCCAATGAGCAGCGGAGGAATCGAGCCCATGGGGCGTTTCCTTCCTAACCGCATTGTCCTGCACGGAGCATCCGCGCTTGCCCTCACCGTTTGCAATCTTACGCTTCATCCCATGAAGAGGAATCAAGCCCTCCGGACTGCCGTGGGCATGGGTGGGTTTTTCGTCCGTCACTTGATCGCTGTCCTGGTCACCGTTGTAGTGCCCTGCCTGCTTTGGACGATCACCTATCTAGCATTGTTACTCTGGGCTGTATTTACCAACAGCGACATCGGCGGCCCGTTGGCCTATCCTGCCGGAATCATCGTCATCATCGTCGCCGCCACCGTCGCGAGTTTCGTGCTGCTGCTTCCATCCACCGCCCTGGCAGAGTGGCTCGCCAAACGGCGCGGACTGCCAATTCTCGTGCAGATTCCTATCAGCATCGGCATCCTCGGCTCGCTTTGCTTCATCCTCGTTGCCGTCGCGGCATCAGTCGACACAGCTCCGTCGATGCCAGGAGCCGCGGCCGTCTTCGGTGTACTGTTCGCCTCCAATCTTCTGCCACTCGGGCTCTATTGGTGGACCGCGCAGAGTGGTCCGCTTCTGTTTTCGTTGTGGAAGCTAACGCGAAAGAATCAGGAAGATTTTTGACAGAATCATTGATAGCAGAATCATTTTTTCGAGGTGGACGGCAAGTCCAATTCGCCGGTGCGAATTCAATGACGCTGTCCAGACGGATCAGGACGATCGCAGGACGAACAGTTGCCCGATTCTCCAGGGGGCCAGGCAAAGTAGCCTCACTAGGATTCGAACCTAGAATAACGGAATCAGAATCCGGGGTGTTACCATTACACTATGAGGCTTTTCAAACTACGGCCATGCCGTGCGCCGAATGTAGTCTGGCATTCGGCGGTTTGGCAAACCTCTTGGTGGGCGGTGGGTCAACAAATTGTGTCTGTCTCGATCCTGAATTTTCTCCTTGTTTGAGCAGACACGGGGGTTCGGGCCAGCGATCACCCCGTTTGACCAAAGTCGGCAGGGGCGGTTACTCCTCCGACAACGTTTCCGCCGTGATCTGCAGAAGGACCCGGTCGCCGACATAGGCCCGGCCTTCCAACACCGCTTTGCGGATTCGTGGCACCAATTCGATGATCTTGACCTCGATGCGGACCTCATCCCCCGGCCGTGCCGGAGCCTTGAAGCGCACGTTCAGCGACCGCGCCAATGCGCCGGGTCCGGGCAACTGGGTGGCCAGCAATGCCGAGAAAAACCCCACCAGCAGCACCCCGTGGGCGATGACGCCGCCAAAGCGAGGCTCCGCGTAGGCCGGGTCGGTGTGCAACGGATTATGGTCACCGGTGACGGCTGCGAAACCGGCGACCATTTCCGCGGTGATGTGAATGGTTTGGCTGGCCGTCTGGCCAATCGAGAGTTCGGAGAATTTCATGAATTTTGGGGTTAAAAGCGCTCGGAGGTCAGCGCCAGGTTCCGGTTCTTACGGTGGGTAATGATTGACGAGTCAGTCATAAGGTGGCTCGGAATGGGAGTCAAAAAATCGAACTCTTTATTCCGAATTCAATGATTCTGCTGCCAATGATTCTGTCAGAAATCCTTCCGATCAAGTTCGAATAGGGATGTTCGACGGATGGCGGCTTTTCCGTTTCCCATGTGCTCGGAAGGTCGCAGACCGCCGCTACAGAGCTCTTGCTATCAACTATCAACAATCAACATCTTCACGGCTTCACCTGTGCAGGGACTCGGAAGCAGGAAATCAGCCTCAGTTGCGAAATTTGCAACGGCATCACGAATCGCTTCGCGGACGGAGATGGCTAACATCAGCGGCGGTTCGCCGACGGCTTTGCTGCCGTGGATGGTGTTGGGCTGGGTGGCCTCGGTGAGCAGGGCGACCCGGAAATCGGCGGGGGCGTCGCTGAAAGCGGGAATGGCGTAGGTGCTGGCGCTGTGGGTGAGGAGCTTGCCTTCGAGGTTCCACTCGAGTTCTTCGGAGGTGAGCCAGCCCATCCCCTGGACGAAGCCACCTTCGATCTGGCCGCGGTCGATGGCGGGGTTGAGCGAGTCGCCGACGTCGTGGAGAATATCGACGCGGCGAACGTGGTGCATGCCGGTGTAGCCGTCGATCTCGACCTCGCTAACCGCGGCTCCGAAGGCGTAGTAGTGGAAGGGTTTTCCTTTGCCGACGGCCCAGTCCCATTCGAGATCGGGGGTGGCGTAGAAGCCTGCGGCGGAGAGCTGGATGCGGCGGGTGTAGGCGACGGATGTTAGGGTGGCGAAGGGAATCGATGAACCGGCGGAACCGTGGACCTGGCCATCGTCGAAGGTGACGTCGGATTGGGAGCACTGGAGGATTTCGGCAGCAAGCGGGATGAGGCGTTCGCGGAGCTGGCGGCAGGCGTCAGCGACGGCCATGCCGTTGAGGTCGGAGCCGGAACTGGCGGCGGTGGCGGAGGTGTTGGGGACCTTGTCGGTGCGGGTGTGCATCAGGCGGATGCTGCCAACGGGCAGCCCTAACTCGCGCATGGTGACGCCGAGGATCTTGGTGTGAAGGCCCTGGCCCATTTCGGTGCCGCCGTGATTCACTTGGACGGAGCCGTCGGCGTAGATGAGGACGAGCGCGCCGGCCTGGTTGTAGTGCTTGAGGGTGAAGCTGATCCCGAATTTCACCGGAGTAATGGCGAGGCCACGCTTGGTGTTGGAATGGGAAGAGTTCCACTCGGCCATGGCTTGGCGGCGGGTGGTGAAATCGGAGGTGGCTAGCAGTTCGTTCCAGATCCGGGCGATGCGGTTGCCTTCGATTTCCTCGCCGTAGTGGGTGGTGTTGGTCCCGCCGTAGCCATGATAGAAATTGAGCTGGCGGACTTGTTCTGGCGGTAGCGAGAGTTTGCTGGCGAGGCGGCCGATGATCTCCTCGATGACCAGCATCCCCTGCGGACCGCCGAAGCCGCGGAAGGCGGTGTGGGACGTGACGTGGGTTTTTGCGACCTGGCCGCGGAAGCGGGCGTGCGGAATGTAGTAACAGTTGTCGAGATGGAACAGGGCGCGGTCGTTGACCGGGAGCGAGAGATCGAGGGACCAGCCGCCGTCGGAGTAGAGTTGCACGTCGGCGGCGTGGAGGCGGCCGTCGGGGTGATAGCCGACTTTGTATTTTGCATAAAACGGATGGCGCTTGCCGGTGGACTCCATGTCGATGTCGCGGTCGAGCTGCATGCCGACGGATTGGCCGGTGACGAGCGCGCCGAGGGCGCAAATGGCGGCCCACGCATTTCCCTGCGTTTCCTTGCCGCCGAATCCACCGCCCATGCGCGGGGCTTCGATGACGACGCGGTTTTTCGGCAGACCGAGGATTTCGGCGACGATGGTCTGGACTTCGGACGGATGCTGGGTGGAGCTGCTCACGTGGACGCCGCCCTCGCCGTCGGGTTCCGCCCAGGCGGCCTGGGTTTCCAGATAGAAATGGTCCTGGCCGCCGATATGGAGTTCGCCCTCCAGCAAATGTGGGCTTTCCGCGAGAGCGGATTCGATTTCGCCGCGGACGAGGTAGTGGGGCTCGGTGTGGAAGGATCCGGCGGCGATGGCGTTGGAAATGCCGAGGATGGGTGGGAGGGGGGAGTAGTCGATTTCTATCAGGCCGGCGGCATGGCGGCAGGCTTCGAGGGATTCGCCGATGACGGCGGCGATGGTTTGGCCGTGGAACTGGACGAGGTCGGTGGCGAAGAGCGGTTCGTCGTGACGGGCGGGGCCGGTGTTGTTGAGGCCGGGGATATCGGCGGCGGTTAGAACGGCGCGGATGCCGGGTGCGGTGATGGCTTTGGAAATGTCGAGCCGGGTGAGGGTGGCGTGGGCGTGGGTGGAGCGGACGAGCCAGACTGATAGAGTGCCGCGGCGGATGGCGGTGTCGTCCACGTAAAGGGCTTGGCCGGTGACGTGACCGATTGCGCTTTCATGGGGGAGTGATGTATCGAAACGCGGAGGTGCAGAGGTCGCGGAGAGGGGCGGGGAGGAAGACCCGGATGGTGGGACGATGTATTTTTTAAAGAGGTCGCGGATGAGGGATTTTCGATAGGTGGCGGTGCCGCGGAGGTCGGTGAGGGGTTCGAATTCGGAGTCTAGCAGTGCGAGGATTTCAGCGGTGGCTTCAAGAGGCTTTCCGATGAGGGCTGACTCGGTTTTGAGGGCGCGGGCAGGGGTGGCGGCGACACCGCCATAAGCGAGGCGGGCTTCGGTGACGAGGCCTGCGGCGTCGGTGAGGATGCGGAACGAGGCGGAAACGGTGGAGATGTCCATTTCACGGCGCTTGGAGACTTTGAAGAATTCGCAACGCCCCGGCAGATTTCGCGGGAGGATGATGGAGGTCATGAGCTCGTCGGGGCGCATGACGGTTTGGCGGTAGCCGGTGAAGAATTCGGCGAGGGGGACTGTGCGATCTCCATCGAGTGATGTCAGGGCAACCGAGGCGTCCAGGGCTAACAGGACGGGCGGGGTGTCGGCGATGGGCGAGGCGGTGACGAGGTTGCCGCCGAGGGTGGCGCGGTGGCGGATCTGGCGGGAGGCGAAGAGGCGCATCACTTGGTCGATGGCCGGATATTCTCCCGAGAGAGTGTCCTCGATCCTGGTGAGCGGGGCGCCGGCTCCGATTTTCCAATGGGTGTCGGATTCTCCGATCTGATGGAGTTTTTCAATCCCGTCGAGTGCGATGAGGGCCGGATAGCGGACGTGGCGCTTGTTCATGAGTACCGCGAGCTCGGTGGCTCCGGCGATGAAGGGGGCTTCGGGGTTTTGGGATTTTAGGGTGAGGGCTTCTTCGACGGTGGTGGGGCGATGGTAGTGGGGGGAGGAAGGGGGCGATGAAGGAAGAACAGGCAGGAATGCCTGTGTCACGGGCTCGGTTAGGGACTGGAGCATCGCGTCGCGGATCGGGCGGTAGCCGGTGCAGCGGCAGAGGTTGCCGCAGAGTTGGTCGGCGATGGCGGCGGGGTCGGTGAGATGGCGCTGGTGGACCTCGACCATGGAGCAGATGAATCCGGGAGTGCAATAGCCGCATTGGGAGCCGTTGCATTCGACCATGGCCTTTTGCACGGGGTGGAGAACTCCGTCTTTGGCGAGGCCCTCGGCGGTGATGATTTCGCGGCCAACTAACGAAGGGACAAGGGCGAGGCAGCCGTTGATGGCGCGGGTGCTGCCGTCGTTTTCCAACAGGAGCAAGGTGCAGGCTCCGCAATCGCCCTCGTTGCAGCCGATTTTCGATCCCGTGCGGCCGGTGCTGCGGAGGAAGTCGAGGATGCTGGTGTGGATGGGCACCGCGGTGACATTGACGGGGGTGCCGTTGATGACGATGATTTCAGGGCAGGCGGTGGACATCTTTGTAGTAGAGGTAGCTGGCGGGTGTGTCGCCGATGGCGGCGAACCATTGCGGACAATAGGGTGCCATCCAGATGGCGTCCCCGGCGGTGACGGGGTAGTAGGTTTCTTCGAGTCGATAGATGCCGTCCCCGGAAAGCATGAGCAGGCCGTGTTCCATGATGTGGGTCTCGACGAAGGGCAGGGTGGCTCCAGGCTGATAGGTGAAGATGTTCACCGCCATGTCGTACCGCGGGTCGATGGGGAGCAGGGTCTGGAGCAGGGCGCGGGGATTGCCGAGGAAGGGCTCGCCAGGGATATTGGAGGCGAGGCCGTGGACGAGGGGAGGTGGTTCGAGTCCGGGTTGGAATTCGAAGCATTTCCGGAAAAGCGTGAGGCGGGTTTCATCGTTGCCGGTGAGGGCGAATGCCGTTTCCGAGGGGATGAAAATGTAGCCGCCGTCGGTAAGGGAGATGGATTTGTCGACGAGTTCGATTTCGCAATCGCCGGTCTCTACGTAGATGACGTGTTCGTGGTCGTCGGCGGGGAAGACGGCGCTGCCGCCGGCGAGGTCGAAGATGACGCGGATCTGCGAGAGATCGGCCCCCATGGCGGGGGAAATGAGGACGTAGGCGGTGGCGTTTTTCCAACCGGGAAAGATGGACGGCACATGGCTGTCCGGGGCGATGAGGGCGTGGCGGTTGGCGACGGTGGTGCGGGTCTGGCCGAAGAGGGGCATGATTTTGAAAGAGATAGGAGATAAGGGGATTGTGGATGGAAGAGGAATTTCTATTTTTCTTTCTCTCAACTCTCAACCATCGACTCTCAACTTCATTGAGGGACGAGGAACTTGCCTTTGGTTTCTGGAGTGACTTTCCGGCCGCGGAGGTAGGTGGCGGCGATGGTGTGGGTGGCGGTCATTCCGAGGTAGGGCGAAATGGCGTGGCGGGTGAGGAGTTGTTCGCGGGTGATGGTGAAGGGCTTTTTCTCAACGACGATGAAATCGGCATCGTGGCCGGGAGTGAGCGAGCCTTTTTGTGGGAGACGGAAAGTTGTGGCGACGTTGGAGGAAAGTTGGGGGAGGATGCCGAGACTTTGACTGTAGAGGAGCGGGAGGGCGTGCTGGATGCCAGCGATACCGCCCCACATGGCGAAGATATCGGAGCCTTGTTTGAGATCGGGCGGTGAAGGGGAATGATCGGAGCCGATGATGTCGATGTGGCCTGCGAGGAGTTGCTGCCAGAGCGCTGAAACGGTGGCGGTGGAACGGATGGGAGGGGCGCACTTGGCGGCGGGGCCGATGGCGATGGCGGCGCTATCGTCTAGCAGGAGGTAGTGCGGGCAGGTTTCGACGGTGACCCGGACGCCGCGGGATTTCGCTTCAGTGACCAGTTCGATGCCCTCGGGACAGGTGACGTGGACGATGTGAAGCTGGCAGCCGGTTTCGCCGGCAAGATCGAGGGCGATGCGGATGGCGGAGAGCTCTGCCTCGATGGGGCGGGAATCGAGCCACGCGCGCATGTCGGCGGCGGCGGGCGGATTGGCTAACTGGTGGAGGCGGATCGTTTCCGGGTCTTCGGCGTGGACGGCGACTGGGAGTCCGACACGGGCGGCGATTTCCATGCCTTGGCGGAGGGTGGATGGAGAGGCGGCCTGAAATTCATCGATTCCGGAGGGGCACATGAAAGCTTTGAATCCGATCGCTCCGGCATCGGCCATGTCTTCCATGTGGTCGAGGGAATCGGGAGTGAGTCCGGCCCAGAGGGCGAAGTCGAGGCAGGAGAGATTTTCGGCGAGACTGGCTTTTTCCTCGAAGGCGGCGCGGGTGATGACCGGCGGATCCGAATTCAATGGCATGTCGAAAAACGAGGTGCCTCCCCCGGCAGCGAGCGCGCGGGAGCCGGTCGCAAGGCCTTCCCAATGGGTGCGGCCGGGTTCGTTGAAATGGACGTGGGCGTCGATCCAGCCGGGGAGGATGAGCGCGTCGCCGAAGTCGACTTCCTCGCGGGCGGTGCCGGACGGGCTGGTGGAGGTGATGAATCCGTCGGAAATGGCGAGGGAGCAGTTCGCTGCGCGGACAATGAGATCGTGGTCGCTCATGCGGGTTGGGATTTGAGAAAATGAGTGAGGATACGGATGCCGGTGGCGATGTCTTCGGGTTCGGCGAATTCGTCCGGGTGGTGGCTGAGGCCGTCGCGGCAGCGGATGAAGAGCATGGCGATGGGGCAGATTTTCGAAATGACGACCCCGTCGTGGCCGGCGCCGCTGGGGAGGGTGAGTTTGGAGCCGGTGATGGCGGTTAGGGAGTCGAGCAGACTGTTGGTTAGAATGGGATCGCAGGGCGTGGCGTTGTTGTCCTGGATGGATTGCCAGTCGAGATGGAGTTCGCGGTCGGCGGCGATCTGTTGGAATGCGGAGTGGAGGGTTTCGAGAGAAGCGCGGCGGATCCCGTCATCGGGGTGACGGAGGTCGATGGTGAAAATGGCGCTTTGAGGGATGGAGTTCGAGGCACCAGGGTGGACTTGAATTTTTCCGACCGTGATGACGAGCGGCGGGCTGGATTTTGCGAGGGATTCCGCAGCGAGGATGCAGGCGGCGGCACCAGCGAGTGCGTCGCGCCGCAATGGCATGGGCGTGGTTCCCGCGTGATCGGCGCGGCCGGTGAGAGTGATTGTTAGGCGGGATTGGCCGGCGATGGAGGTGACGGCGCAGGCGGGTTTATCCGCTTCCTCAAGCACGCGGCCCTGCTCGATGTGGAGTTCGACGTAGCCGCGGCATTCGCCAGCCGGGTAGCGGATGGGCAGGGCAAGGGGATTGGGGCTTTCGCTGGCGATGGCCCGTTGGATGGTGATGCCTGAGGCGTCTTTCACTGCGAGAGTCTCCGCGTCGAGCGGGGCGGTGATGCTGCGGCTGCCGAGGTAGGTGGTTTGAAAACGGATGCCCTCCTCGTCGGAGAATCCCAGAAGGTGAACGGGGAAGGGAAGCGTGATGCCTTCCTGGATCAGGGTTTCCAGTGCGGCGAGCGCGGTGATGATGCCGAGTGCACCGTCGTATTTCCCGGCGTCGATGACGGTATCGTAGTGCGATCCTAGCAGAAGCGGTGCGGCACTGGGATTTGCACCGGGGAGAATGCCGCGGATGGTGCCGTCGGGAGCTTGGGAAACCTCCATGCCGATTGCGGTCATCCATTCGAGGATTTTCGCGGCGGCTAGTTGGTTAGCCGGGGAAAGGAAGGTGCGGACGAGGTGGTCCGTGGAGTCGGAGATGGCGCCGAGTTCGTCGATTCGGGCGATGGCGGTTTCTAGGATTGAGTGCATCTCAGCTTCCGCGGTAGGTGGAGTAGGCGTAGGGCGAGCAGGCGAGAGGGACATGGTAGTCCCGGCCGGGCTCGATGGTGAAATGGATGGGTATTTCGTTGAGGAAAGGGGACGGAATAGCTTGGGATCGGAAGTAGTTTCCAACGGAGAACACGAGCTGATAGTCGCCGGGGGATGCATTCGTGAGAAGAGGGGAATCACAGCGGCCGTCAGAGTTCGTGAAGGTATCGGCCAGAACCTCGCCCTTGAGGATGAGGCGGACGCGGACGTTTGCAGCGGGATTTCCGGAAGCGGTGTCGAGAACGTGCGTGGTGAGTTTTCCCATCGCCGCCAAATGAGCAGATGACGGGCCGGGTTGCAAGGATGGTGAAAATTCAACTTAATCGTTCTCATCGCGAGGGGTTTGGTGCAGATTTCGGCTTCACCGCTTTCATTCCCCATCACCGCTCAAATGCCCCCTCCTCAAAAAGGCTACAAAGTCATCAACCACCGCGACGTGCAATACCGCTGGATCATGCAGAACCGTCGAGGGGTCAATGAGCTGGTGATCGAAGCGAGCGCGCCGGTGAACGGCCAGGTGTTGACGGCGGAGCTCCCCAAAGTGGTGAGTTACGACATGGTGACGGCGGCGATTGACTTTGGAAACGCGAACGGTTGGAAGCCGAACGAGTCGGGGCTGGTGTTCCGTTGCATATGGGCGCGAAAAACTTTTCATCTGGTGGAGCCGTGAGCGGAAGCGGGAAATCAACCGGGCGATGGGGTTGGCCGCTGGCCGGGGCATTGGTATGCCTCGGATTGGGCACGGCATCCGGACTTTCCACCGTGGGTGGGGCGGATTCGTGGTATCAGGAACTCATCAAGCCTCCGGGCACTCCGCCGCCGTGGATTTTCGGGCCGGTGTGGTCGGTTTTGTATTTGATGATGGGCACGGCTCTGGGGCGATTGATCCATCGCCGGACCTGGCCTGCCGTCGGTGCCTTTGGGTTTCAAATGGTGATGAATCTTGCGTGGACGCCCGTATTTTTCGGCTCACATCAAATCGGTGCGGCCCTCGGTGTGATTCTATCCATGTGGCTGGGTCTGTTCGCGACAATCCTGCTCGCACGGAAGTCCGACCCACTCGCGCCGTGGTTGCTGGGGCCCTATTTGGTGTGGGTGAGTTACGCCACTTATCTCAACTCCGGGATCTTCTGGTTGAACCGCTGAGCGCGGTGCTTGCGATGTGGAAACGAAAGGGCTAGCAGTCGCGCGTGATCACATTCAAAACCATCGCCCTGCTCACACTTTCGAACATCTTCATGACCTTCGCCTGGTACGCGCATTTGCGGGATCTCAGGGACAAACCGTGGATCATCGCGGCGCTGATTTCCTGGGGGATCGCCTTTTTCGAATACATGGTGCAGGTTCCGGCGAACCGGACCGGCTATCAGATTTTCACGCTCGCACAGTTGAAGATCATCCAGGAGGTGATCACGCTGGCGGTGTTCGTACCGTTCGCCGTGTTTTTCATGAAGGAGAAAATGACGTGGAACTACGCGGGTGCCGCGGTGTGTCTGGCGGGCGCCGTGTTTTTTATCTTCCGGAAATAGACGGCATGGTCATCGCGTTCCACAAACCCTACGGAGTTCTCTGCCAGTTCACGCCGGATCAGCCCGGTCAGCGAACTTTGGCGGATTTCGGTTTTCCGTCCGGCGTCTATCCGGTCGGGCGGTTGGACATGGATTCCGAAGGCTTGCTGCTGCTTAGCGACGAACCCGGATTCAACAACCGCCTGCTCGACCCGAAAACGGCGCATCCGCGGACGTATCTTGCACAAGTGGAGGGAATTCCCGGTGCGGACGCCATCTCCCGGTTGTCCCGCGGGGGGCTGGAAATCCAAGGATACCGGACCTTGCCCTGCAGAGTGCGGTTGCTGGAAATCGAACCGGAGCTGGCTCCCCGGAATCCTCCAGTTAGATTCCGCCAGTCGATCCCGACAGCTTGGCTTGAGATGGTATTGACCGAAGGGAAAAACCGCCAGGTCCGGCGGATGACCGCGGCGGTGGGGTTTCCGACGCTGAGACTCGTGCGGGTGGGCATCGGTCGCCTTGAAACCATGGGGCTACTCCCGGGGAATTGGGAGACTCTTGATGCCGCACGAATCGCGCCGATTTGGCAGCGGTAGCTTTCTGTGAGGCCCTCTCCACTGCCCCGGTTCCTGGGGGGACACCGGGGCAGCTACACACATACTATGCTGGGGGGGCCTTGTGTTCCGAGTCTCAGAAACTCCGAACCGGGCTAAGAAAGTGATATGCGGATGTAAGCGCCAAAACCGGACGTTGACAACCTACGTGATCGCGGATTTCACCAATCCGAGTAGTCCGTCGGAATGTGTTCATCCACGATGTTGCGGTCGCACTGCATGTATAGTTCTCCCACTTGGGGAACGGTATCCTCACCTCCGGTGGTTAGACCAAAACTGTAAACTCCTCCTGCCGGACAGGTCGGGACGGATTCAACAAACCGTCCCATACCGATGACTTTGCTCCGAAGCCCGGGCACTGACGCCCCTGGTGAGATGTCGTAAAGATTCGAGTAGCCGCGCACGCCCTTCTGGATGTTCTGGATGTTCACAATGCAGAGGGCTCGGTCCGAACCCCGCTTCCAGCCCCTGGCTCCAATGAACAGAATCGTGATCAGCGAAAGCAAAACGAGAATCACAACCGTCACCTCAAGCAATGTCATGCCACGGGGATGCGGCAGCCTGGACGGGCCACGAACCGGGAAGAGTGGCACCGATTGCCTGATTAACGGGAAACGCATATTGACTGGTCGCTACGAAGATCATTAAGCCTTTAATATTTGCACAGTTCAACTGTATTTTAAAAAAACAGGTCCCATTTCCGGCCACAGCCAAAAGAGCCAATTTGTCGGAATAGACTGCTTTGCTCTGGATATCAGTGCTTTATATTCAGTCAGCGAATCGACCCGGCAACAATACTTTCAACATTCGTCTGATGCTCGGAGTAGAGTTTTTGTAACTCGGCGACGCTCGGAGTGGACTTCCGCAACCGGTCGAATGCGGTGCGGTTGAGGAATTCCCGACCGCGATTTCCGGAGGCGAAAAGGTCGATCTCAACAAGGATGCGAGGGCCGTCCGGAGTCAGCAGGACCGGATAGAGCGGATAGCTTGTCTTGCCCCCCGAATCAATCTTCATCCCAACACCCGTCCAGGTTTTCCCCTGATAGACCCCCGTGACCACCGGTTTTGAGGTGCTTTTCCTCGAACCGGTGATTTCATAACCCATATTCTGAAGCAGCGTGGAGCCGCTTTTCGGGTCGTCCAGCCGCGTGACCAGGGTCAGCGCGGTTCCCAGATCACCCCGTTGGGCGGCGTCCAACCACCTTTCCACCACAAGCTGCGCGTCTTCCTTGGTCGGCGCCGTCAAGGAGTCGATTTCTTTCAGCGGCGGGCAGTCTTGCAACAACTGTTGCTGCCATTGACCCTTCCAGTGGCGCGTCTCGGAAGCCACCCAGACTTCGAATGCTTCCTCGGTCTCCGGCGCGGGATCCGGCGACCACAACCAGCCGTTTTTTGATTTCTCAAAGTAAAGCGCCCGTGGTTCGAAACGATCGGGATCGCGGGCGGAGAAGAACTGGAAGATGCCGACCGCGGATGTCGCCGCCGACTTGAACGCCAGCGGCATGGCATGGCGGACGGCTGATGGATCCTGGACGGCCCAACCGATTTCCGCCGCCCGGATACAGGTCCTTCGCGCGCCGTCCTCCGATTCACCATCGATTTTTGAAATCGAAAGAAGTGCCGGGAAACGCCCGCTACCCAGCGCTTCCAGGAACAGCCGGTGGGCTTGCTCCGCACTCGGCTGGGCCTTGAGAGGATGCGCTTTGATCCATTCCGCCGGAAACAGGTTGAGAAGTTCCGTGTCGAAATCTCCTTCCGGCTCATCCTCGTGATCCGGATCCCTGGTCGTTTGAAAAAAGGCCGATGGCAGATTCACTTGCCAGAGTCCGTCGGCCGATTTCGCGAGTTCGAAATGGATCAACTCTATCCGTGGCGGGGTGGATGCCGTCCCGGGTCCCGCCGGGTCGAGGCAACCGACAGAAATGAAAGCGCTGGTTTCATCGGTTTCCCTGCCGACAACGGCACGTGCGACGTCCGGCGATGTCAGGAGCCGCCACGGTCGTGGCGCGCTCGCACCGGCGGCGACGGACCGCTCGGCGGCTTTGAGTCGCATCGCCCAATCCTCGGGAAGATTCGTCGCGAGACCTCCGAGAAATCCCAAGATGGATGGCAGGTCGGCCTGTTCACAGGCGGCCAGGAAACGCCGCGCACACTCGTTGGCGTCCATTTCCCGGACATCTTTGGCAAGGAGCGACGCCTCGATTTTCCGGCGCATCCGGCCTGCGGACTCCTCGCGGAGTTGCTCCAGGTCGACGACTTGCTCGCGGAGCATCCAGTTCTCGAGGATTTCAAGACGTTTGCGAAGAGCGAGCGCGTATCCGGCACCGGAGTTTTCGAACGAGGCTGGCACCGGTGCCGCGGTCCACTTCGTTCCTCGCTTGACCAAGGCCACGGGGAATACCTGCAGCCGGTGGGGATCGAAACCGCCAACCTTGCGGACCAGCACGGCGGCGAAGTCTTCATCCAGTTTCACGGCACCGACTTCGAGCGGATCCGTTCCGAGGTCACGGGCGATCCGTTCGATGCTTTTGGCAATTTTCCGTTTTTTGCTCTCCGCCGTTTGGGCCGAGAGCGCGGTGTCTCCGCCGGGTTCGAGGTTGAGTTTTCTCAGGCGTACTTTCTCGAGGAAATCGATGGCCACCGTGCCAGGGTCGTTCGGGGCTGCATGCGCGGTGAGTGCGGTCACCAGCAAAACGAGAATTACTTTCACTGACGGAACCCATAGCCGAATATCGGCACGACGAAAGCGAAGAATTTTGCGGACGGATTTTCCAGCAAACCGCTTGGAGAAGTTCCGGAGAATGACGACTGCGGGTTTGTATTTTCGGGGATTGCGCTACGGTGCGCGGCATGCCGCGTTTATTACTTAAATCGTCCGTGATGTTTCCCATGCTCGCATTGGTGGGATTGCTCAGCGGGTGCGCCAACCCGGTGGGGTTGCCCGCAAACTTTCCGGGCGGGTCGGTGAAACGAGGCTACACGGTGACCCGGAATCTGGTTTACACTCCAAACTCTTGGCCCGCACCGGTGATGGGTGATCTCTACCAACCGAAGAAAACCCCACCTGCTCCCGGAGTTCTGCTTGTTCACGGTGGCGGATGGACGGGGAAGGACGGTCGGTGGCAGATGAATGGCATCGCGAAAAAACTCGTGAAGCGCGGCTATGTGGTGCTCAACGTCACCTATCGGCTCGCGCCGCGCTGGACCTATCCGGCACCGGTCGAGGATTTGCAGGAAGCCGTGAAATGGATGCGGACGAACGCGCGGGAAAAGGGCATCGACCCGGATCGCATCGCGGTGTTCGGTTATTCCGCCGGCGGCTACCTCGCGGCCTTGACCGGCCTCATCGAGGGGCCGGAAGATTCCCGGATCCGGGCGATCGTGGCGGGTGGTGCGCCAAGCGATCTGACGTTCTACCCCGGTGGCGACCTGGTGCCGCAGTTTCTGGGCGGCACGCAACAGCAGATTCCGGAGCGTTTCCGGGAGGCCTCCCCGGTGAACTATGTGACCCGGAAAAGCCCGCCGATGTTTCTCTATCATGGGACGGACGACCAATTGGTCCGGCCCGAACATCCGCTGGCAATGATCTCCGAACTGGAACGGAACCGCGTGCGCCACGAAACCTATTGGATCCAAGGACGCGATCACATCGCAGCGTTTCTGCTGCCCGCCGGTTCACTGGACGCTGCGGCGGAATTTCTCGACCGGGAGATGCGTTAGGTGTTTCCGAAATGCGGCGTGGAGGCTCCTCAGCGCGTCTGGACGGGCCGGAGGAAAGCTTCGCGCACCCGGGTGCGCGAAGCTCGTTATGAGGACAAAACCCTCAGTTTACCGGGATCTGGCGGGGCTTGGCTTCCTCGCGGACTGGAACGTCGAGCTTGAGCACGCCGGCGACGAGGGACGCGGTCGTCCGGGTTCCGTCGAGCCGTGAACCTAACCGCAAGTCGAGTCCGTAGCGGCGCACGGTGTCGGAATCACGATGGGTCTTCCAGCTTTCCGGAACTTCGTCCTGGCGATCGGCCTCGACTCGCAGGCTGTACTCGTGCAGCGTCAGCTTCAGGTCCTCCTTGCGCACACCGGGCAGCGCGATGTTGACAGTGGTGCCGTCAGCATTGTCGGTGATGCGGAATTGCGGGCGGTGGATGGTTTCATTCGGCTCCCGGGCGGGAGCGGTTTCGGTGGGGCAGTGACAAGCATTCATAAGTGGATGTAGGTAGGTTATTGGATTTCGATGGTGGTGGGCTGGGGAACAACGGGCGTACGCTTGGGCAGGCTCAGCTCAAGGACTCCGTTTTCCAGACGAGCGCTGATGGCAGTGGCATCGATGTCCTCACCGAGGTTCCACTTCCGCTCGAATTTTCCGCCGAAGGGTTGGTCGGGCGGCGTCTCCGCTACGACTTGCAGGACACGGTCCGTCACGGTCAGGGCGACGTCCGGCTTACTGAAGCCGGGCAGGTCGAGGCGCAGAATCCATGATTCGTCGGATTCATGGAACACCTCGCGCGGACCGGCAGTGATGTTGGAGTCGACGAGATTCCGGTCGATGAATCGATTGATTTCGTTAACCCATGCGACCGCAGGTTGGTATCTTTGGATGAAGTTCATAGGATGATTTGCTAGTTACGGACGGGCCTTTCGCAGAAATCATGCAAGACGCTGGCTTGAACATTCAATCCATTGAAAACCAGTCTAAAAGGACGATGAAGCAACATGGGTGGAAGACTGGAAACGGGAGAAATTGTCGCACTTGCGACGGGTTGACCGAGTCACCCTGACGCATGGTTGAGAGCGAGAATGCGAGTGATTCGTCGGGTTCTAAAATCTCTTCTGCCTGCCAGCGGCCTTGATTCGGGGAGGGCGAAATGACAGCATCGCGCATGGAGAGAATTCTGGAACTCTGCAAGGGCATGGAAACCGCGTCATTCGCAACCGGTGACATCATGTTTCCCGAGGGCGGAAAGACCGGCCAGTTGTATTTCCTCATCTCCGGAGCCGTGGAGGTTTCCAAAGGTGAGACTCCCATCACGGTCATCCGCGAACCCGGTGCGGTTCTCGGCGAGGTTTCGATTCTGCTCGATCAACCGCATTCGGCCTCGGTGGAGGTGATCGAGGACACGGTCTGTTATGTGACGGAGGGAGGGAAATCCTTCCTCGAGGACCATCCGAAAATCGCCCTGGCGGTCGCTGAGTTGTTAGCTGCCAGACTCAAGGGAATGATCGGATACCTCGGCGACTTGAAGGCACAGTATGAGGACCGCAAGGACCATCTGGGAATGGTGGACGAGCTGTTGCTCAATCTGGCGCACCGCACACCGAAAAGGAGACGCTGAGTAGGGAATCGGACGGGGAGCGCGGAATCATACCTCCAACATTTCGTCCGACTCCAATGAGTTCCACACCGCACGGCGTGCTGCCAGATCGAGGATAATGCGGGTAGGCTCGCCGCCGGGTTGCTTCCCGGCATTGAATACCACACTCCGGCCGATGCGGGTGTGCCACGAGCCGGCGGCGTAGAACGGCGCGTTGTGGATGTGGCCGCTGAAGACGAAATCCGGTTGATAGAGCTGGATCCATTCAAGTGCCACGGGATCGCCGCCATCCTCCCTTCCGGTCCAAGCTACGGGCGTGCCGAGCGGGGGATTGTGATGCAGCCAGATCCACGTCTTCTTCGGCTTGGCGGCATCCGCCCGCAGGCATTGCTCGGTCTTCGCCCGGGTGTCCGGACCGTCCCACCACGGGCAGACGGTGAAGAGAATGTCTCCGCTCTGATAGGATTCGTAGTCGGGTTTCAATTTCGGTGACTTGAGTGCCTCCATCCATGAGGCGGCGCGTTCGCCACCGGCAAGGAGTTCCTGGATGTCGTGATTACCGGAAGAGGACAGCAGCATGCGCTGCCGGGCGAACTTGCGCAGATATTTCTCCACGACGACTTCCTGCACGTCCAGATCCACCGCGGAGCCGAGGTCGAGAAGATCTCCAGCCAGCACCAGCAGGTCGAAGTTTTCCACGTGCTCTCCCACCCAGTCGAACTGACGCAGGGCGTAATGAAGGTCGGCGATCGCCAGAATCCGCATGTCACGATCATTGCGTAATCCGCAGTGCCGGGCAATCGTCTTTCCCAGACTTCCGAAACCGTCCTTGGCAACCCGGCACCTTGAAGTTATCCAAGCGGCTACGCATGAAAATCCAACTCGCGCTTTCCTGGGGGCTGTCAATCATGATTCTAACGCTACCGGTCATTTCAGCGGAGGAGAATCCCTGGGTGCCGTTGTTCAACGGAAAAAACCTGGACGGCTGGACGCCTAAAATCTCCGGACATCCCTTGGCAGTGAATTTCGCAAACACCTTCCGCGTCGAGGACGGGATTCTCAAGGTTTCCTACGACGACTACGCAAAGTTCGATTCCCAATACGGCCACCTTTTCTCCAACATCGCCTACGCGAACTATATCCTCCGGATGGAATACCGCTTTGCCGGAAAAATGATGCCGGACGCGCCGCACTACGTGAACCTCAACAGCGGCGTGATGATCCATTCACAGACGCCCCAGAGCATGGGCCACAGGCAGAGTTTCCCGGCAAGCCTGGAAGTCCAGTTCCTCGCGGACGAAGGGAAGGGAAAGCGCCCGACCGGCAACGTCTGCACCCCCGGCACCCACCTGGAAATGGATGGAAAACTGGTCACGCAGCACATCGTGGAATCCTCCGCACCCACCTTTCCCGCGGACGAATGGGTGCGGATGGAGGTGGAAGTCCGCGGCAGCCGGGAAGTCATTCACCGGATCAACGGTGTGGAAGTCCTGCGCTATCAACGTCCGCAGCTGGATCCGAAAGGCAACAACGCCCCCACGGCCGATCTCCTCACCGCGGGTGCTCCGCGAATCCTCGAATTCGGCCACATCGCACTTCAGGCGGAAGGCCAACCGGTTTGGTTCCGCAAGATCGAACTGCAATCCCTAGAGGCGCCTTGATCCTGAATCTCGGACTAGACCTGCCGCCCGGTTCCGTGTTTATTTCGGTCGCAACCTCTTATGAGCCTTCTTTTCTTCAAGCGTGTCCTCGCAAACCCAATCCGCGTCGGCTACCTCGTCCCGAGTTCGGGATTTCTGACCCGGAAAACCGCCAAACGGATTGATTTCTCAAAACCCCGCGTGGTCATCGAGCTCGGCCCCGGGGAGGGCTGCCACACCCGCCAGATCGTCCGCCGCATGAACACCGAGTCCCGGCTGATCCTCGTCGAGCTGGACGATCAGTTCGCCGCCCACCTCAGAAAACAGTTCGCCCACGACCGCCGCGTCACCGTCGTCCACGCGGACGCCCTTCACCTCGCGGCCACCCTGGTGGAACTCGGAATCTCCAATCCCGACTACATCGTCTCCGGCATCCCATTCACCATCATGGAAAGCTCGCTGCGCGAAAAACTCCTCTCCAACATCTCGCTCGCGATGGGTCCCGACACCGTATTCATCACCTATCAGTTTTCTCTCCAGATCTCCGAGCACGAACTCTTCGACCTCGCCCGCCGCGATCTCTGCCTGCTCAACGTTCCGCCCCTCACCGTGATGGAGCTGCGGAAATCCGCGTTCGCGATGGCCTAACGGGTCCGGGATCTTCGGATCGGTTCTCACCTCGCGGGACCCAACCGGCTGCGGAAAGGGTAAACTGACAATTGATGGATGGGAGTTCATTTCCATCCAGAGGATTTCGGCCGGAAATCCTCGATTTCCGCCATGGACGGATGATGATGGCCGCGCCGCTCTCCGCAAAACTCCATGAATACCTACAGCCTGCTACAACTTTCACTGGACCAGAAAATCGAGCGGCGTGCCTTTGAAGACGCTTCCATGGCACTGGCATCGATCTCCCGCACGGACTGCGCCATGCTCTATCGGGATCTTTACGGGATCGTCGTGTCAGCCCTCCCGGAGGATGAGGCGCTGGCGTTCCAGGCGGAACTCGCGCAGCGGAATTTCCCGACGGTGGTGGTCCCGGACAGCGAGGTGCCATTGCTGGACGAGAGCTTCCAGGTCCATGACATCGTGCTGCGGGAGGGGAATCTCGAGCTAACGGATTCGATGGGCCACCAACGGATCCGCCCGGTGGCGGATCTGGACTTTCTGGCGGCGGGATTCGTGAGCCGGCTGCATTTCAAGAACGAGTGGCACCAGCACCTGGATTCCGGTATCGACAGCAACGGGGCGGCAAGGCTCGTCACCGAGCACGAACGCGACGAGGAATCCGAAATTGAATTCCGCGTCGATTTCTTCTTCCGCACGGCACCGCAACGCCAGCACGTCGCTCTGGGAAAGGATTCCACCATGACCTTCCAGGGGTTTCCGTTATTGTCGCGGGACAAGTCCGCGTTGGTTGAACTGGCTTCGGCAATGGCGGACCTGCTGCCGCCGGGGCAGGTGAATACGTTCCTGCGGGATCCCATGAACCATCCGCACTATCCGACCTTTCACGGCTATCAGGAGGAAATCCGGTGGTTTCTCCATGGTCTCCCACCCGCGGCCTGAGGCCGGGTGGATCATCCGACCAGATGCGCGCCCAAAGATGGGCGGGAGGCGAAGATCTGCGGCTTGATGCCCGTCGCCTTCTCATACTCCGCAGCGAGGGTGGCGGCGATTTCCGAGGCCTTGCGGGATTCGCATAGCGTCACGGTGGAGCCGCCGAAGCCGCCGCCGGTCATGCGGGCACCGATCACACCTCCGTTGCGGCCGATCTTGCGGGCGATGTCCACCATGATGTCGAGCTCCTTGCAGGACACTTCGAAGTCATCGCGCAGTGAATCATGGCTGGCAGCCATCAGCGGGCCGAGCGTTTCGAAATCGTTTCTAGCAAGCGCCGCGGCGGCGGAAATGGTGCGGGAAATCTCGCCGACCACGTGGCGCGAGCGGCGGTTGACGGGATCGCCGAGTTTGTCCCAGTTCGTCTGCACATCGGCGGCGGTGACGTCGCGCCAGGATGACTTGCCGAGAATGGCGAGGCCGTCCTCGGTGTGCTTGCGGCGGATGGCGTAGCCTCCGTCGGACAGTTCGTGGTGGACCATCGTGTTGGAGATAAGCACCGTGAGATCCGGGTTTTCAAACGGCACAAGTTCGGGTTCGCCACTCTGGCAGTCGATGAGGACGAGGCGGTTCGGCTTGCCGAAGGCGGAGGCGAACTGGTCCATGATCCCGCACGGCACGTGGGCGAAATCGTGCTCCGCCTTCTGGCAGAGCAGGGCCTTTTCCTTGGTGTCGAGCACGGTGTCCAGCAGACCTTCGAGGAAAGTGGCAGTGGCGCACTCGAGCGCTGCCGAGGATGACAGTCCGGCACCGCCGGGGACGGAGGAAAGGATGAAGGCATCGAATCCCGGGATGTGGTGGCCGCGGTCCTGAAAACCGCGGATCACGCCGCGGAGGTAGTTCGCCCATTTTGGCTCGGCCGGTTCCTGGAGTTCCGATAGATCGAGAACCGCGACTTCCTCACTCATCGCGGAGGTGATGCGGGCCTGGGTAGTGCCGTTCGCGCAACCGGCGATGACGATGTAGCGGTCGATGGCGAAGGGCATCACAAAGCCGTCGCAGTAGTCGATGTGCTCGCCGATCAGATTGACCCGGCCAGGCGCGGCGGCGGTGATGGTCGCCTTGGAAGCAAAGCGGTCCGCGAGTCCGGCGGCGGCGTCCGTGACGAGATCACTGAGGTCAGGATTGATTTGGAGCATGAGGTTCGTGGGTTATCTGGGTTCTACGATAGTCGGCGGATCGATGCGGCGGCGATAACTTTCGACGGCCTGGGTCCAGACGCCGTGCATGCCTTCCGCCGGTCTCAACCAGACGGCGCGGTGCATCATGAGGATGGCAGGGGCAAGGTAAAGCAGTTCGGAGAGTTCGTTTTTGGAAAGTCCGGCCGGGCCCTCGCTCAGGCAGCGCTCGGCGAGCGATTCGTCGGCAGGGGTGATTTCCACTTGGTCGAGGAGCGAGACGTGCACGCCGTTGACGTAGGGATCCACGACCGCGGCGACGATCCCGCGGCGGCCTTCCACGCTGGCATCGAGTGCGGGATCGACGGCAGCGGTGGCGGCGTCGGCGAGGCGGATGACGGAAGGTGGGTCGAGTTCTTCCGGGGTGGCGAGGATCTTGCGCCTGAGCAGGGCGCGACCGTAGCGGGAACGGCTGGTCCAGACTGAAACGGGAGCGGCTAACAACAGCCCGAGCAGAATGGGGGTCATCCAGGCGGCGAAGGAGAAATTGAGTGGAAGGCCCTTGAGATGGTGGGGGCCGTAACCGATCCAGAAGGCGATGCCCGTCCACACGATGCCGAGCACCGTTTGAAAGGAGTGGAAACGGAAGGCGTCTCCCCACGAGGTGCCGTCGGTCTCGCGGTTCTGATTTCCCCACCCGACGGCCCGGCCGAGGATGATGCTCAGCACCATCATGGTGTGGGCGGCCATGATGCAGGGGGCCAACAGCATGGAAACAATGGTTTCAAAAAAGGAACCGATGAGAATCCGCGTGCTCCCGCCGAAGGATCTCCGGATGCTCGGAGTGAGGATTCCGCCGATGACGGCGAGGATCTTGGGCAGGAACAACAGGCCGAAAACCGCTCCGGCGAGGATGATGCTCTGCTCGACTCCGGTGATGCCGAACCAGCGGGCGGCGTAGTTTTCAAACGGCAGCAAGCTGAGGTCGCTGGCGGAGCGCTCGTA
Organism: Akkermansiaceae bacterium; assembly: GCA_041736495.1. Lineage (GTDB taxonomy): Bacteria > Verrucomicrobiota > Verrucomicrobiia > Verrucomicrobiales > Akkermansiaceae > Luteolibacter. The sequence continues at coordinate 24,465 of JBGSTM010000197.1, read as the reverse complement.
AGCGACCCAGGTGCCGAGGGCGAGGAACAGGAACCAGATCGGGCTGCCCAGATAGGCCATGATTCCCATGAAAAGGTGCATCCGCACGGAGAAGGGGAGCTTGCGGGCGAAGATGAGCCACATGTGCTGGAGGTTTCCCTGGCACCAGCGGCGGTCGCGGATGAGGTGGTCCACCAGTGTTGGAGGGGCTTCCTCGTAGGAGCCCTCGATGTCCCACGCCAGCCAGACTTCCCATCCCTGGGCCACCATCAGCGCGGCCTCGACAAAGTCATGACTGAGGATCCGCCCACCGAACGGCTCGCGGCCGGGAAGGGCGGGGAGCTCGCAGAATTCGGAAAACGGCTTCATCCGGATCAACGCGTTGTGGCCCCAGTAACTGCCACCGCTGAGCTGCCAGTAGTTGAGCCCGCGGATGAACAACGGGCCGTAGAGCCGCATCGCGAACTGCTGGAGGCGGGTGAAAACCGAATTTCCGCGGATTAGCTTGGGCGCGGTCTGGAGAATCCCGAGCCGCGGATAGGCCTCCATGATCCGCGTCATTTTCACGATGTCCGCGCCGTCCATCAGGCTGTCCGCGTCGAGCACGAGCATCGCCTCGTAGCCGCCGCCCCAAGTGCGCACGAAGTCGCCGATATTGCCGGCCTTGCGGTTTTCATTGGTCTTGCGGCGGCGGTAGTAGATGCGGCCGAAGCCTCCGAGCCGGCGGCAGAGGTTGGTCCACGAAGTTTCCTCCATGACCCAGAGGTCGAGGTCGCGGGTATCGCTGAGGATGAAAAAGTCAAAGGATTCGAGATTGCCGGTGGCCTCGATGGACCGATAGATCGCCTCGATGCGGGCGCAGACCTTCACGCTGTCCTCGTTGTAAACCGGGATGACGACGGCGTGGCGCTTTGAAAGCGGGCCGGTTTTTCCATCGGCGAGCTTGCTGATCCGGACCGACCGCTTGCGGCCTAGCAGCATGTCGAAGGCGCCGAAGATCGCGTGAAAGGACCCGAGCGTGAGCAGTCCGTTGAGGATCACGAAGATGGCCATCATCGGATAGTGGGCCTTTTGAAAGCCCATCCGCCAGAAGAGATCTGCGAGCCAGAGACTCGCGACCACGTTCACGACGAGCACGCAGCCGAAGAAAATCGTCCGTCGGAGGATCGTGCGGAAGCGACCGAAAAACGGCCGTGTTTCATCGCGGGGCGGTGACTCGGAATTTTCCATTAGAACAAGAAGAACCAGACGAGGAGACCGATCAGCGCGATCAGGATGCCGATGAACATGAGCCGGACGATGGGACGGCGGTCCATGGTTTCCCACCACTGGGCGGCTCCGCTGCCGATGGCGTTGAGCTCAAGCGGCTTCGGCACCATCGTCAGCTGGGCGAAGCGCGGACCGGCGGCGAGGTAGGATTTTTTCATGGCCTCGACGAATTCCGGCGGCCACGGGGCGGGTGTCAGGAAGACGCCCTGCCATTGTCCGGACATGCCGGCGAGCAGCAGCGCCAAGCGGCCGCGGGCGGCGAGGCGGCGGTTCTCCAACGGCACGTCGAGCACGTCCTGCGTCCACTCCGCGACTTCGGTGAGTGCTTCCTCCATGGCAAGAAACCGCGGGGGCTTGTCGGGTTCATCGACGCGCCGGGCGGATGCCCGCCAGAGGATGCCGCGGACGAGTTCGGCGACGAGCAGGCGGTTTCTCAGGCGCAGGGCTTGGAGATAGGCCTCGACGGCGGCATAGGCTTCTTCCCACTCGTTGAGTTCCGACTCGCTGAGGGGGCGCAGGGTATCTAGGGAGTGACGCGGTGGACCCATGTTTCGGTGAGGAAATTGTCTCCGCGCTTGAGACAGCAACGGAGCTCGATCGGGCCCACATCCGCCAGCTTGCCGCCCTCGGCGGCTGGGGCGATCTGGAAAGCGACGCGCCAGCGGGCGTCAGGAATCGGCTGCACGGTGACACCCTGGATCTTGACTTTTTCCGCTCCCGGCCCGGCGACCTGTACCAGCGGGACCAGCGGAATTTCGTTGGGCTGGCTCAAGCCCGCACCCGAGAACTCGACGATGACGGTGCGCTGCTCGGGCTGCCAGTCGTGGATACCGGTGCGGGTGGCGACCACATGACCGTCCGCCATGGATGGATCCACCGTCATCGTCCAGTGCTGGTTGTATTTGAATTCGACGCGGTCTCCGGGCTGGGGCGTGCGTGCGGGCTCCCACATGGCCACGACGTTGTCGGCCAGCTCGTTGGTGGTGGGGATTTCCATCAGCATCACGCGTCCCGGGCCCCAGTCGGAAGTGGGTTCGATCCACAGCGAGGGACGCAGGTGATAGGACGCCTCATTGTCCTCATAGGCGCTGAACCGGCGGTCCCGCTGCAAGAGTCCGAAACCGACACATTTTTCCATGTCGAAAAAGCTGAATTCGAGTTTGCCGGAATCGTTTGAAATCGGCCGCCAGATGCGCTCGCCCGTCCCCATGCGGATCGCCAATCCATCGGAATCGTGCACTTCCGGGCGGAAATCATCGAAGCGGCGGCGGGAGTTCTCGCCAAACCAGAACATGCTCGACATCGGAGCGATTCCCAGCCGCTGCACCGCCGTGCGAGCGAAAAGCACCGCGTGCACATCCACACGGGTCGAGTTGCCGGGGTTGATTTTGAACTGGTAGGCCCCGGAGTAGGAAGGGCCGTCAAGCAGGGCGTAAACGACCGCCTGGGTGTGATTCGCCTCCGGTTTGCGCAGCCAGAATTCGCGGAAATTGGGGAATTCCTCCTTCACGCCTTCGGCACCGGTGTCCACCGCGATGGCGCGCGAGGAGATCCCGTATTTCTGGCCTTTTCCAAGAGCGCGCCAGTAGCTTGCACCCTGGAAAGCCACCAGTTCGTCGAACACCTCCGGACTGTTCAGCGGAGCGTGGATCCGGAATCCCGCGAAACCGCCGTCCGCCGGGAGGTCGCCGTGTTTGTTGATCAGCGGACCGTAGTTGAAAAATGCTTCCGCCAGACGGATCTGCTGCTGGTGGGTGCCGGTGAACTCATTGAGGATCACCGGTTCCCGGAAGAGATAACCCGGGTGGAAGAACATCGCGCGGAACGGCAGTTTTTCCGCAGCCCACAAGGCCTGGTCCGGGTTGAAGCGGATGTCGCGGTACTGGTCGTAGGTGAGATTGTTCATCCATGCCGGCAAGCTGTCGCGGTTCGGCGGCACGTAAGGTTTGTTGGCGAGGTCTCGCGCCCGGCTCTGGATGCTCTCGAATCCGACATCCTCGCGTTCCCAGGTCTGGCAAATGGCGGAAGTCGTTAAAGTTCCCAGCGTTGCGAGCAATATGAAAATCCGTGGCACAGCAAGCGTCATACGGTGGTTGCTGCCAGTCCGTCAAGAATGGCGATTTGCATTTCTTTCATAAAATTTGACTACTTACCCCATTCGCGTGGCGTGGTAGGTGAGAATCCCGTCGAAATCGATGCGATCCGGGTCCTCAACCACCCGGTCCGGGTGGAAATCCACGAAAAACCGGTCTATGCGGAAGCCTCGGCGTTCCAGCATTTCAACGATCTGGCCGTGCTCGATCCAGCGGATCGACTGCCGCGACTCGTGCGTCACGGGTGGATCGCCCGAGAGGGAATACCGGTGCTCGCGATCCACGGTTTGACGCGCGTGATCGAGCCGATGGCGGGTTTCCAACAGCCCGAGCCTGCCATCGGGCAGCGTGACCTTGTGGTCTTCATACCATTCGTTCTCCGGCAGGTCGCCCAGGAGTTCCGCGTAGGGCATGAAAAGGGTTAGGTAGAGTCCGCCGCCGTTTTCCAACAGGCCGTGCCAGTGCCGCAGGGTTGCTTCCGGATCCCCCGCGAGTTGCAGGGTGAATGCGGGTGCCAGCAGGGCGGAGAACCTGCGGCCGTCGCTCCACGTCGACATGTCACCCGCGTGCACGACCGGCTGGATGCCCAGGCGCCGGGCACGGGCATTTCCCAACTCCAACATGTCCTCGGAGAGTTCCAGCCCTTCGACTTCCAGTCCCATTTGCACCAGCGGGAACATCAACCGCCCCGAGCCCGATCCGATTTCCAATGCGGGTCCGGGGAATTTTTTCAGGAATGCCGCCATCAGCGCCACTTCCGAGCCATCGTCCTCCGCCTCCCAGAAGGCATCATGCAGTTCGGCTTCGAGAGATCGGTAGGGTTGCGACACGCAGCGGTTGATAGGCGATCGACCGGAAAATTACCAGCCCGAGGAGGAGGGTATGTTAGAACGGTCTCTTCAAGATGAAACCCCAAGTGGTGTCTTCCTTGCCTCTTTTTTGAAATTTTGGGAACCAGCGCCAACGGCTGGAAGGAACCGGGCGGGCATCGACGACCTTGGGAACGGTGTTCTTTTCCGCCTGCGCGGACTTTTCCTGATCCGCTTGAGAGGTTGCCGAAGTGCTGACGAGAACTTTGCTTCTCCTCGACGGCAACTGGACCACGCGGGCCTTGGGTGGGACGGCAGTTGAGGTTTTCCCGGAAATCTTCGGAGGTGCCCCGTGGCTTACGGGCAGGATCAGGATGGCGCAGCAGAGGAAGGATTTCACAACGATCAGCGGGTTTTCTTTTAACAAAGGCTGAAGATACACACATTTCGGACGGATGTCCATGAAGGGGTTGTATTGCTTTCTTGATTAAAGAGTTAACGAGAGATGGGCGGAAATCACACCCAGAGGGACCAATCCTTCATGGACTGCGGATTTGATTTCGCGCGGTCTTCCGGTGGTAGCGAGACGAAGAATCTTTCACCTACGCTTAAGTCTGTTGAAATGGCACGGAAGTTACTTCCGAACATGAACCCCAAGCGGCGCATCCTTCTCCTAACCGTCGTCCTTCCGGTCATGCTCGCCGGACTGACAGCCGCCCTTATCATGGCTCCGGGAAGCGTCGACGGGATTTACTATCCTTTTACCACAGCGGGTTGTACGGGAGATCAATTCATCGAGATGCGTGATGGCAAGGTCGTCCACTACGTGACGTGTTCCACGGAGGCTTATTTACAGTCGTACTACGAAAATGAGCCGTCAGGATCCGTCGCTTTCAAGTTTTCTTCAGAAATCAACGGAAAAACGATGATGCGCGCGGAGCCACGTCTTCTAGGTACACGGTTCCACCATCTGGGTGAAGGGAAAAGCGAGTGGAAGTGGAAACGGTTTTACACCCGGAAGATGAAAGCCAACGTCGCGGGCGCGGAGGTTCGCGATGTCGTTTTCGAAACCAATGGGACAAGGATCACAACTTACGATTCGAAGTTCAACGTGATCCATTCCGCATTCCGCCCGAAGAAAGGGGTTGGCCCGATCACCGCGCCCGGCCCCTGATGGGTGACTGACTTCAGCACTAAGAACAGGCTGGAATCCGGCGTCGCTGATGGCTGTGCCGGGATGAGTGCTTGTGTCACAGCCTCGCCAACACAGCGTCGCCCATGCCGCGGGTGCCGACTTTCGTCTCGCCCGGTTGGCTGGTGGCGATGTCGCCGGTGCGAAATCCGTCGGCGATGGTCTTGGCCACGGCGGCTTCGATCGCGTCGGCGGCTTCGATTTCCCCGAGGGAGAAACGCAGCAGCATGGCGAGTGACAGGATCTGTGCGATCGGGTTGGCGATGCCCTGGCCGGCGATGTCGGGAGCGGATCCACCCGACGGTTCGTAGAGACCGAAGTAGAGGCCGTCCTCGCGCTGTTTGCCTAGCGAAGCGGACGGCAGCATGCCGAGCGAGCCGGAGATCATCGCCATTTCATCGGATAGAATGTCGCCGAAGAGATTCTCAGTGACGAGCACATCGAACGAGCCGGGGCGCTTGATGAGCTGCATGGCGGCATTGTCCACGTACATGTGGGAGAGCTGGACCTCGGGGAATTCCCTGGAAATTTCCACCACGGTCTCGCGCCAGAGCACGGAAGAAGCGAGCACGTTCGCCTTGTCCACGGAGAGCAGTTGTTTCTTGCGGCCCATCGCGGCGGTGAATGCGACACGTGCGATGCGCTGGATCTCGCTTTTTTGATAGACCATGGTGTCGAAGGCGACGGGCTCGCCGTTGCGCTCCTCGCGGCCTTTCGGCGTGCCGAAATAGATCCCGCCGGTAAGCTCGCGGACGCAGAGCACGTCGAATCCATCGGCGATGAGCTCCTGTTTCACCGGCGAGGCGTGGGTAAGCGCGGGCAGGCAGACTCCGGGGCGGAGGTTGGCGAAGAGGCCGAAGTGCTTGCGGAGAGGAAGCAGCGCGCCGCGCTCGGGCTGGATGTCGGGGGGCAGGGATTCCCATTTCGGTCCGCCGACGGAGCCGAAGAGGATGGCGTCCACAGCCTCGCTGGCGGCCACGGTTTCCGGCGGTAGCGGGTGGCCCGTGGCATCGATGGCCGCACCGCCCACGAGGTGCTCGCTGCGCGCGACGGTGAACCCGAATTTCGCCTCTACGGCGTCGAGAATGCGGAGGGACTCGGCCATGACTTCGGGGCCGATGCCGTCTCCGGCGAGGATCGTGATGCGGTGACTGCGTGACATGCGCGGGAAAATGGCGGGCGTTTCCGAAACTGGCAAGATGAAGAAGCGGGGGACTTTCCGGCCGAACCTTGGCTTGCGGAGTGCTGAAGTCCGCATCATCTTCCGCACACCATGCAGGCAGTGACAGATCGATTGAAGAATTTCCTCCAGTATGTGGCCGTCAATCTCATCGACGAGCCAGCGAAGGCGCAGCTCAAGGTGGCGGAGTTGGAGCCCAGGAGGTTGCGGTTCAAGCTGATACTGGCCAAGCCGGACGTGGCGATGCTCATCGGCCGCAACGGGTTCACCGCCTCCGCGATCCGCAGCATCTTGAAGGCTGCCGCAGAGCGGGAAGGTGTGCAGGTCACGCTGCAAGTCCATTCGCACGAAGAGGAGGCGGAGCTGCTGGCGCGTGAAGCTGCGAAATGACCCACCCACGGAATCTCGCGGCCGAACCGGCCGCTTGCGGGTGTGTCCAAGAGGTTAGATCCTGCATGATCGCGTAATGCCTTTCCGGAAAGCGCTTGATAACTTCCAAAAACAACTTCCCCCCGACATGTTAAAATCCAGTAGTAAGCTCCTCAGTTTGGCCGGTTTGATATCGCTTGCACTTCCCCAGAGCGTTTCCGGAAGTGAAAACCTGTTCGCTGCCAGTGGCAGCTTTGAAATCGGGGATCTGGTCGAGGGTGCTTCATTCGAGCAATTTGAATTGGACGAATGGACCGTGACCGGCGCGCCGGTAGCAATCAACGCCAGCCTGCAACCGGCGTTTTCCTCAACCGACGGCCTGCGGCTGGCGGTTTTCAATCCCGCTGGCGATGATTTCGAGGGCACGATTTCCCAAACCTTCACGACGGTTCCCGGCACTTTGTATCGCCTTCAGTTCGATGTCGGCATCATTGTCAGTCCGACATGGGCCCCGCGGCGGCAGCGGATGAACATCGAAGTGGCAGGGGATGGCACATTGATTGGCGAGAGCGTGAGCCTCACCGGATTCGAAGGGCCCGCCCAATGGACTCCGCGACGCTATTCGTTCATCGCCAACAGCACGACGACCACTCTGACGTTCTCCGACCTATCCGGCCCGCTGACCTCCCCGTCGGCTCAATTCAGTGACCTGTTGCTGGATCATGTGCGGGTGAATGCCAACACCGCTCCCGTGGCCGGTGATGACGTCTTCGTCTCCAGCCGGGATACCACTTTGGCAGCCAATGTGTTGGGAGGCGACGTGGATGGTGAAGCCGATCCGCTGACCGCCACCAAAGTCAGCGATCCCGCCAACGGAACCGTGATTCTGAACCCTAACGGTGAATTCACCTATGTGCCGACCGTCGGTTACATCGGCCAGGATAGCTTTTCCTACAAGATCAGCGACGGGGCTTTGGAATCCAACACGGCGACGGTCACCATCCAGGTGAATCAGATTCCCGATTCCCTTTTCAACGGCAGTTTCGAATTCGGTGCCGAAATCACGGGGGCTCCCTACGAACAGTTCAGCTTGGAAGGATGGGCAGTGGCGGGCGCGCCGATTGCAATCAAGGAGAACTTGCAGCCGGCGTTTTCCGCGACCGAAGGACTCCGGTTAGCGATATTCAATCCCGGTGGCGACGACTTCAATGGAACGATTTCCCAAACCTTCGCCACCGTGCCAGGCACGGTCTATCGCTTCGATTTCGACGCGGGAATCGTGGTAAGTCCCAGCTGGGCGCCGCGACAGCAGCAGTTGGGAGTCAAGGCCGTCGGCGCCAACATCCTGCTCACGGAGGACATTGCGCTGATCGGCGCGGAAGGTGCCGCCCAGTGGACTCCGCAGACGTATTTCTTTACCGCCAACAGCCTGACAACCACTCTGATCTTCAGTGACAAGTCGGCGAATCTCAGCTCGCCCTCGTCGCGGCTCAGCGATCTTCTGCTCGACAACGTGCGCGTGATCGTGGCTCCGACCGATGGCGGGCCCGTGGCCGACGACGACGTCTTCCAAATGGACGAGGACGGGCAATTGACAGTTGCCGCGCCCGGGGTGCTCGAACGTGATACCGGCAACGGACCGGACGCCCTGACGGCATCAGTCGTGCAGGAGCCGGCAAACGGTTTCCTCACGCTCAATCCGGATGGCGGCTTCACCTATCAGCCTGACGGGGATTTCTCAGGCATCGACACCTTCACCTACAAGGCGTTCGACGGAGTACTTTATTCCAACGTGGCGCGGGTGACCATTACCGTGATTGGTTCCAATGACGCGCCGCTTGCCGGATCCCAAAGCGTCGCGACCGACGAGGACTCTTCCGTGGAAATCACGCTCACTGGCACCGATCCGGACGACGATCCCATCTCCAACTACACCGTTACCCTCGAACCGGAGCATGGTGAACTGACAGGCGTCGCACCGGACCTGATTTATACGCCAGACCCCGATTACCACGGTCCGGACAGTTTCAAGTTCAAGGTGAGTGACGGAATCCTGGAATCCGAGGAGGCCCTGGTGTCAATCTCGGTGAGACCGCTTGAGGAATATCAGCAGTGGATTGCCTCGTACGATCTGGCCGACGGCCCGGAAGTGGATTCAGACGGCGACTCGATCAGCAACGGCGTGGAATATGTGCTCGGTGGCAATCCCGCGACCGGGTGGTCGCCGGGCCTGTTGCCGACGCTTGCCTTGGCTCCGGCCGAACCCGGTGCGTTGCAAGGCGATGAGGGCCAGATGAATTTCACCTACCGCCGCACAAGTTTGTCAGAATCCGATCCCTCCACGACGCTGCAGGTGCAGTGGAGCACCGACCCCGGCGGAGTCTGGAACGATGCGGCGTCAACTGCCGGAGTCATCACGAGCGAGGGCCCGCTGGTCGGAGGAGTGAGAATGATCGAGGTGCGCCTACCCCGCTCACTGGCAACCGCGGGCCGGCTTTTTGTTAGGCTGGGAGTTGAGGTTTCTCTTCCACCAGCTCCTTGATTGCTACTTCGCCTGGAGGAAATCGTTAGTTGGAGAGGGTGCATCAATGTCCGATCGAACCTGGCTCCGCGGATCTAACGGCTTTTTCCCGCCAAATCGGATAGGCAATGCACCATCTGATCCGGCACCCTCACGCGGTCGCAAGGCAGCCGGGGCAATTCTGGGCGAAATGACCTGGCTGGATTTCATCCAGCGTCGGTGGGGATTTCGTGAGGCAGAGGTCGGGTCTGCCGATTTGGTTGCGGGGATGGAAGGAACATCCGGCAGGTGGGTTTGATAGATCCGGAGGCAGCCCGGCGATGGTGTAGAGCGGTTCGCCCTTCGGATGGGTGGCCGGGATGGATTTCAACAGCGAGCGGGTGTAGGCGTGCAGCGGATGGCGGAAGAGCTCGGACTTTTCCGCACTCTCGATGATGCGGCCGGCATACATCACGTTGATCTTGTCACACATCTCCGAAACGACGGCGAGGTCGTGGGTGATGAAAATGACCGCGGTGCCAAGCTCGCGCTGGCGGCTGCGGATCAGGTCGAGGACCTGCTTCTGCACCGTCACATCGAGCGCGGTCGTCGGCTCGTCGCAGATGAGAAGCTCCGGCCGGGTGATCAGTGCCATGGCGATCATCACGCGCTGGCGCATTCCGCCGGAAAACTCGTGGGGATAGGAATGGATGCGTTTTTCGGGCTCCGGGATCCCGACTTCGGCGAGTGCCTCGATGGCTCGGTGGAGCGCTTCCTTGCCATTGCGGTTCTCGTGGAGGGCGAGCGGTTCGGTGAGTTGAGCGCTCACCTTCATGAATGGATTGAGCGAAGTCATCGGATCCTGGAAAATCATCGAGATGCGCTTGCCTCGGATTTTGCGGAGTTGTTTTTCCGGAAGTTCGAGCAGGTCCATGCCGTCGAAAAACGCCCGCCCGTTGTGAATCCGGCCGGGAGGCTGGGGGATCAGGCCGAGCAGGGAATAACAGGTGACGGATTTTCCTGAACCCGATTCGCCGACAATGCCGAGTGTTTCCCCGGGATTGACGGTGAAGGACACGTCCTCCACCGCATGCACGACGCCATTGCGGGTGTGAAAGCGGGTGGTGAGGTTGCGGACGTCGAGCAGAGACATGCTGGGAGCGAAGTTGACCGAAGTCGGGAAAAGTGCAAGCGCGACGGGTGCGGCGAATTGATCGGAATGGCCTCCAATTCCAGCTCCTGATCCTTGCCGACCATTTCGCCGGGGATGTTTTTTCTTTATCCGGCCGGAAGCTTTGCCCCATCCTGACGCCACCAATCACCAACCCACCGCCATCATGTCACGCCCCGTCACACTTTTCACCGGCCAATGGGCCGACCTCCCGCTCTCCGAACTCGCTCCACTAGCCTATGAAATGGGCTACGATGGCCTGGAACTCGCCTGTTGGGGCGACCACTTCGACGTGGATGCCGCCGTTTCCAACAAGAACTACGTGAAGGAAAAATGGGAGCTGCTCGCCGACCACGGTCTGACCTGTTACGCCGTTTCCAACCATCTTGTCGGCCAAGCCGTGTGCGACCTCATCGACGAGCGCCACAAGGCGATCCTCGCGCCGGACGTCTGGGGCGACGGCGATCCGGAAGGTGTCCGCAAGCGCGCGGCGAAAAAAATGATCACCACGGGCAAGGCGGCGCGTGCGTTTTTTAATGCCAAGCCGGGCCGCAACGGCAAGGACGATTTCCCGGCCGTCGTCAACGGCTTCACCGGTTCCTCGATCTGGCATTCGCTCTACGCCTTCCCGCCAACCTCGCAGGCGTATTATGAAAAAGGCTTCAAGGACTTCGCCAAACGCTGGCTGCCCATCCTCGATGCCTATGAAAAGCTCGACGTGAACTTCGCGCTCGAAGTCCACCCGACGGAAATCGCCTTCGACATCGCCTCCGCCCAACGCGCTCTGGCAGCTGTTGGAAATCACAAGCGTTTCGGCTTCAACTACGATCCGTCGCACCTCGGCTATCAGGGAGTGGACTACGTGAAATTCATCCGCGACCTCGGCAGCCGCATCTATCACGTCCACATGAAGGACGTCTGGTGGAACCACGGAGACGGATCGGTCGGCGTCTTCGGCGGCCACACGGATTTCGGCGACGCCCGGCGTTTCTGGGACTTCCGGTCGCTCGGCCACGGCGACATCGAGTTCGAGGACATCATCGTCGCGCTCAACGACGTCGGTTACAAGGGTCCGCTCTCGGTCGAGTGGGAGGACATCCGCATGGACCGCGTGCACGGCGGGGAAGAGGCGGCGGCATTCGTCCGCTCCGTCGATTTCCCGACGAGTCAAATCGCGTTCGACGCGGCATTCGACAAGTCGAACCAGTGATGCGGCGGTAACTTCCTTCCAAGCTACCAGAGCCGGAGATGCCTGGATGGAGGCGACGCCGTCCGGGGAGATCTTGCGGATTCACTTTTAAGGGCGATGATACGGAAACGCTTGTGTGCCCTTATTCCCTCAACAGGCGTGGAGGCCGGATTCGTGGGTTTCCCCCAAGGGTTCCGGTTAGGCGGGTTCCCTGGTGATGAGGCGGACGGGTTAGGGAATCATTTCCTCCGGGTGCCCACGCCGCGGTCAGAATGTGAACTCCGCGCCAAGCATGAAGCCGAGTGATTCCCAAGTCGTGCCGTTGAAGCCGTTGGAAACCGCCCCGTCTGGCAGGTAGATGGTCTCGGAGCCGTCGTCGGTCCAGGAGTGATTGAAGACCCCCAGTCCTCTGATGGCGAGGGAAGGGGTGATCTGGTAGCGGAGGCCGAGGCGGGCGGTGACCGCATAGGAATCGGCGCTGTGGCGGAAGCTGGGGGTCTGCTCGAAGTCGTCTCGCAGGTTCCAGACGGCCTCGCTCCGGTAGGTGCCTATACCGAAAGAGGCCCCTGCCAACAAGGTGAGCTTGTCCGTCAGCACGAAAGTGGAATCGAGGTCGAGGATCCCGGTGTGCCAGTCGGCACGGTAGGAGCTGTCAAGACCGGGGAATGGTCCCAAGTTCCCGTAAAACAAGTCGATGGCCTGGTAGCCGTCGGAGTCCTCCATCTTCTGGCGGTCGAAGCGGTAGCCGAGCGAGGGAGTGAGGGTGAAACGGTCGCCCTGAAAAAGGAACTGATAGCCGATGAGCGCCGAGGCCGAGGCCGTGTAGCCGCCCACTTCGGCGTAGCTGCGGCTGAATTCCCCTTGGCGGCCGCTGAAGAGGTAGTCGGAGTCCTGATTGCGGCCGTCGAAGATCGAGCCGTAGGAGGCGGCCATGTGGATGCGCCATGAGGCCGGGCGGGCGATGTCGATTTCGAGCTGGTTGTTCCAGATTTCGAGTTCGTCCCAGGTCAGTTCGGAGAGAATGTCGGGCGCTTCGTTCCCGTTTGGTATACTCCAGTCGAGCTTGGCTTGTTCGTATCCGCTGAGCACGCGCACGGTCGTCTGCCAGGATGCCGGAGAAGGCGGTACGGCCACGGGACCAGCCCGAGCCGTGGCGAGGCAGAAGGAAAGTGCGGTAAGAAGGTGGATGTCAGGCTTCACGAGGGCAATCGTGGAATGTTTCCGATCTGGAGCAAGCGGCGATCATGATTGCGTCCGTGCTTTTTTCATTTGCCGGCCGGCGTCGATGCCGCTTCGTGGAGTTCTTCCGCGGCTTCGAGCTCGGCGCGCTCCTTGGCGATGACGCGGACGAGCTTGCGGGTGGTGTCCTCCCAATTCGCTAACAATTCCGCGGCACGCGCACTACCCGTGCGCTGGTGGTGGAGCTCGATGAGCGCCTTGACTTCCGCGATGTCCTGGGCGCGGCGGATGGGCAGGGCCACGACCATCTCGGAATTCACGCGGGAGAAGAATTTGCCGTCCACGTCATAAACGTAGGCGGTGCCGCCGGACATGCCGGCACCGAAGTTTTTCCCGGTCTTGCCGAGGATGACGACGCTGCCGTTGGTCATGTATTCGCAACCGTGGTCGCCCACGCCCTCGACGACGGTGGTGGCTCCGGAGTTCCGCACGGCGAAGCGCTCGCCAGCGCGGCCGTTGGCAAACAGCTTGCCGCCGGTGGCTCCGTAAAGGCAGGTGTTGCCGCAGATGGTGTTGGTCGCAGCTTCGAATTTCGCGGTGTCGGCCACGCGGATGATGATTTCTCCGGCGGCCATGCCTTTGCCGACATAGTCGTTTGCCTCGCCGATGAGTTCGAGTTTGACGCCGCCGACGAGAAAGGTGCCGAACGACTGTCCGGCGGTGCCCCTGCAGGTGATGTGAATCGAGTTCGCCGCCAATCCGCGATCACCGTGGACTTCGGCGATGCGCCCGGAGAGGCGCGTGCCGATGTTGCGGTTGGTGTTGATGACGTCGTAGGTGAGCGAGATCGGGGGGCGGTCGGGGAGGAGTTGGATGGCTTCGAGGACTTCCGGAGAGACGGAACCCTCGCCGTATTCCGGAGTTTCGGAGGCTTGGCGGTTGGAAACCGCCGCCACGAGGTCTTTGAGGATCTGGAGGTCAAGTTCGGGCTTGGTGAGACCGTCGTTGCGGGTCTTCGCACAAATGCGGGAGACTGATTCGACGGGCGTTCCGAGGCTTTTTGCGAGGGTGGGGACCACGTCCATGAGCAGGGCGGAGAGGTCGAGCGTGTTCGCCTTGGGATGATCGGGAATGTGGCGCTGTTTGAGAAACTCCGGGCGACCGATGAGTTCATCCAGCGTACGGACGCCGATTTTCGCCATATATCGGCGGGCTTCCTCGGCGACGGCGGTGAAGTAGTTGATGACCATTTCCGGCGTGCCCTTGAACTTGGCGCGGAATTTCGGGTCGGTGGTGGCGATTCCGACCGGGCAGGTGTTCAAATGGCACTTGCGCACGTAAACGCAGCCCATGGCGATCATCGCGGTGGTGCCGAAGTTGAACTGCTCGGCCCCGAGAATGGCGGCGATCACCACATCGCGGCCGTTGCGGATGCCACCGTCGGTGCGAAGGATGACACGGTCGCGCAAGTTGTTGATGAGCAATGTTTGCTGGGCTTCGGCGAGGCCGAGTTCCCATGGCGAACCGGCATGTTTGGTGGAGGAAAGGGGAGATGCCCCGGTGCCGCCGTCGTGGCCGGAGATCAGAATATTATCAGCAGAGGCCTTGGCACAACCGGCGGCGACTGGGCCGATGCCGGATTCCGCGACGAGTTTAACGGTGATTCGCGCCCGCGGGTTCACCTCCTTGAGGTCGTGAATGAGTTGGGCGAGGTCCTCGATGGAATAAATGTCGTGGTGGGGCGGAGGGGAAATCAACTGCACGCCGGGCTGCGTGTTGCGCAAGCGGGCGATCAGCGCGTTTACCTTGTGTCCGGGAAGTTGGCCGCCTTCGCCGGGCTTCGCGCCTTGGGCCATTTTGATTTCCAGCTCACCGGCGTTCACCAGGTAATAGGCGGAAACGCCGAAACGCCCGGAGGCGATTTGCTTGATGTAGGAGCGGGCGAAATCGCCGTTCGGGTAGGGCTTGTAACGAACCGGATCCTCACCACCCTCGCCGGAGTCAGACTTGCCGCCGATGCGGTTCATCGCGATGGCAAGCGTCTCGTGAGCCTCGGGTGAAAGCGCCCCCAACGACATCGCAGCAGTCGTAAACCGGCGGCGAATTGACTCCATCGGCTCGACTTCGGAAAGCTCGGTCGGACCGCTCGCGGCAGGCACGAATTCGATCAGGTCTTTGATTGCTACTGGATTGGTTTCCAATGCCACACGCACATATTCCTCGTAATCTTCGGGCTTGCCGGATTTCACGTAGGTATGGAAATTCTTGATGACTTCCGTGGTGTAAACGTGTCGCTCGCCGGACTTGCGATAGCGGTTGTAACCGGGGTCCCCCAAATTGAGAGTTTCGCCATTTGGAACGGTTGTTTCAAATGCTGCCTGGTGACGGATCAAGGACTCATCGGCGATTTCCTCGAAGCCGACGCCGCCGATTTTGGAAGGCACGCCGCTGAAGGAAAACTCGACGACATCCTTGCCGACGCCGATCGCTTCGAAGGTCTGTGCGCCTTGGTAGGAATTGAGCACCGAGATGCCCATTTTCGACATGATCTTGAGAATGCCCTTTTCGAGAGCCTTCCGGTAGTTCGTCATCGCCTTTTTGGCGGTAATTTCTCCCAGCTTGTTCTTCCCGGCATCCGCGGCGACGAGTTGGCGGACGGTGGCGTAGCCCAGATAAGGGCAGATCGCGGTGGCCCCGAATCCGAAGCAGCAGGCGATTTGATGCACATCGCGCACCTCGCCGGACTCCACCACCAGCGATGCCCGGAGTCGGGTACGGATGCGAGTAAGGTGGTGATGAATGGTGCCGATGGCGAGCAGGGTGGGAATAGGCACCCGCTCGGCGGAGGTGGCGCGGTCGGACAGAATCAGGATATTATGATCGTTTTGAACAGCCGTTTCAGCTTCAAGGCAAAGGGCGTCCAAACGCTTTTTGAGCCCTAGGGCCCCTTCTGAGGCCGTCCACGTCATATCAAGAATAATAGCTGGGAATCCTTGATCATCAATATGTTTGATCTTCTCCAGCTGATGCTCGAAAAGGATCGCGCTGTCGAGGCTGACCGTTTTGCAATGTTCGGGTGTCTCCAAGAGCAGGTTGTGCTCCGGGCCAAGTCCGGCACCTAGGGACATCACCGCCCATTCGCGAATCGGGTCGATCGGCGGATTGGTGACCTGAGCAAACAGTTGCTTGAAATAAGTGTAAAGCAACCGTGGATGGGTCGAGAGGATGGCGAGCGGGATGTCATCGCCCATGGAGAAAACGGCTTCCTGCGCTCCCTTGATCATGGGCGGGAAAACCATGTCGAGCTCCTCCAGTGAGATGCCATGGGCAACCTGCTGGCGGGAAAGGTCGAGCAGTGAGTAGTCGATTTCCGGGACGTGGGCATCGGGCGAGACGAATTTCCGCAGGTCGAGTCGGTTTTCGTCGATCCATCGGCGGTAGGGCTGTTGTTTGGCGAGCTCGTTCTTGATCTGGAGGTCGTATTTGAACTCCCCGGTGGCGGTGTTGGCGGAGAGCATTTGTCCCGGCCCGAGGCGGCCTTTGCGGACCACCGTGGCGTCGTCGAAAACCACCGCGCCGGCTTCCGAGCCGATGTAGAGCACGCCGTCCTCCGTGATTTTGTAACGGGACGGTCGGAGGCCGTTGCGGTCGAGCGAGGCACAAAGCTTGCTACCGTCGGTGAAAACGAGGCCTGCGGGGCCGTCCCACGGCTCGGAGAAGGAACGGATGTATTGGTAGAAGGCGCGCAGCTCGTCGGAAATGTCCTCGTCGTTCCGGTAGGCCGGCGGGACCAGCATGCACATGGCATGCTCCGGCGAGCGGCCGGAAAGGATGAGCAGCTCGAGCGCGTGGTCGAGCGATGCGGAGTCCGACTCGCCGTGGCGGATGAGGTTTTTGACCAGTTCGATGTCGTCGCCCCAGACGGGCGAGGCGAAGAACTCCTCGCGGGAAGTCATCCAGTTGCGGTTGCCTTCGACGGTGTTGATCTCGCCGTTGTGGCACATCATCCGGAACGGCTGGCCAAGCGGCCAGGCGGGGAAGGTGTTGGTGGAAAAGCGCTGGTGATAGAGCGCGATCGCGACCTGATAGTCGGGATCGGCGAAGTCCAGATAGAACGCCCGCAGCGCGGCGGGCATGGCGAGCGCCTTGTAGGAAATGAGGCGGCTGGAAAACGACGGCATGTAGAAGCCTTGGATTTCCTTGGTGCGGTGTTCGATTTCCCGGCGGCAGAGGTAAAGCTGGCGCTCGAAGGTGTCTGAATCCATGCCGGCGGGGCGGATCATGAGGAGGTGCTCGATCTGCGGCCGGGTGGCGAGGGCGCTCTTGCCGAGGGCATCGGGATTCACCGGCACTTCCCGCCAGCCGATGCGGGCGATGCCGCGTTTGTCCGTGATTTCAGCGGTGAGTGACTTGATTTGTTCGGTCTGCGGAGCGTTTCCGGCGGGGAAAAAGAAGACGCCCACGGCAAGGTCTGCGGCGTTTTCGACGGCATGTCCGAGTTCGGCGGCGGCTTTCACAAAAAGCGGGTGGGGGATCTGCGTCAGGACTCCGGACCCATCGCCGGATTTCATGTCGGCATCGACAGCTCCGCGATGGGTCATGCAGCACACGGAGGTGAGCGCGTAGTCCAGGATGGCGTGACTGCGCTTGCCATGGAGGTGGGCGATGGCGCCCATGCCGCAGTTGTCGTGTTCTTGGGAGAGTTGGTGGAGCGAACCCGGGACGAGCGGGGTGGTAGGGTGGTAGAACGCGTTCATCGGAAATTCAAAATCAATAAGTCGTGACCGGCGGCATCGCCTGGATCGCGTGGAGGAATGATCGGCTGGGCACGCTCCCTGCCAAGCAGGAATTATGCCTGCCGCTACTGTCCCGCCGACAAAGAAATGCGTTAGCAGGAGAGATCCGCGCCGCTCAGAAGAAATCCGGATTTTCCGGCGGAGCGAGCTGCCCGTGATCCACCAGAAACTGGTCCGCGGCGCGGATGGTGCTCTCGAAATTCTTGTGGCTCACGTTGAAGTTGAAAAAGCTGTGGTCGGCGCGCTCGAAGTCGATCAGGAAACAGGGATTCCCGCGCCAGCGCATGCTGCGACGGAACTTCTCCACCTCTTCAAACGGCGTGATCCGGTCGGATTTGCCGTGGAAAATAATCATCGGCGGTAACTTTCGACGGACCAACTGCGAGGGGCTGAGCAGCTTCGCGGTCTTCGCATCAGGAAAGCGATCCGCAGCCGGACCTTTGGCGGCGGTATTGACCAAGGCACTGAACAAAATGAGCGCCTGGGGATAGCATTCCAGCCCGTCGACCGGCGGCAGGTTCTTCGGCTTGGGCATGGTGGCGAGCAGCGCCAGATAAGCACCGCCGCCAGCGCCGCCGATGGTGATTTTTTCGGGATCGATGTTGAAGGTGTCCGCATTGTGGCGCAGCCAGCGAATCAGGTCCCGCGCATCCTCGATCGCCTCTAACGGACCCGTCCCGTTCTTGGCGGACGTGCGGGTCTCCGCAGCGACGGACACCGCGCCGCGGCTGGCGAAGTGCAGGCAGTGCGGCACGAACTGCGTCGGAGTGGGCGCGTCCCAGAACCCACCGTGGAAAAAGACGATGACCGGACGGGGTTTCCGGTCGTCCACCTCGGGAAGAAACACGTGCGCCAACACATCGCCCTGGGGTCGCTGGGTGTAAACGTAGGTGGCAGCGTCCTTGAGAATTTCCCGATCACGCGCTTCGCCAATCGGCGCCACTCTCTGCAAAATACTGCTCATCGTTGATCTCACGCGGCGTCACAATCGGATCGGCCTGCAATTTGTTTGTTGTGGGATGGGCCATCTTGTCCAATCGTTTCGCGCATGAATCGACTATTTTTCGCGTTTTCGCTGCTCCTGACCGGCCTAGCAGTCGCGCAGGACGAGCTGCGGCCGACTCTCGAAACCACCTACAACGCCTGGCGCGAGTCGATGATCCGCAAGGACTCTTCGGCGTGGCAACGGGTGACCGCCGAGCACCGGCGCGCCGAAGTCCGCAACCGGATCGTTTCGGAAAAGCGGGCGTTTCCGGCGGCGGTGTTCGATCTGCCCGCGCCGCCGCCATCGCTGCAAGGTCTCAGATTCCTGGAGGCGAAACAAAAGGGCGCGACCGCAAAGGCGTCTTACTTCGGCAAGATCGATTTCGGCGTGGGAGGTGATCCTACTGAGAACCTGCTCGTGCTTTCCTTCATCAAGGGAGGCGGGGGATGGCTGTATGATCGCGCGGATTTCGTAAACCTCGCAGCGCTGCCAGCGGTCCGAAAGGAACTGGCCGCCGGGAATCTCAAGTATTTGAAAGAGACCCCGGAGGCCCAGCCGTCCGGCACGGTTCCGCCGACACCGATTTCCGCGCAGCCAGCCAAATACATGGCGAAGGTTTACGCATTCTGCCCGGGTCGCGAGGTGAAGGTGCAGATCAACAAAATCAGCCGCCACCGGTTCGCCAACGCCAAGGAGGCCGAAATCGTCATTGGGGGCGCAGTGGACGGACTCAACGAGGTCCAGTATGCGGTGAAAAAGCTCGATGGCGGCACCGGCAAGGAAGTCATGACGATACGGGTTTATCTATTGTCCGAGGTCGCAGGAACCAAGCCGATCAAGGCGTTTGAATATCAAATCAATGCCGGTGAGCCAGTGAAGCCATTCGGGACCGGAACCTTTGTGCTCGATCCCGCCATGGCGGCTAAGCTGAACGGGAAGTGAGCTGCGGAAGCAGGTATCGCGCAGCATCCCCGAAGATAGTCTGGAATGACAGCGCTTAATTTCGCATTACATATATTGTCACAAGTCAATTCTGTGAACAATCTCCCGAGTTCTTCAGCCTCAATCCCTGTCTCGGGTGTCCTGAAGGTGCTGGAATCCGCTCGTCAACGGGTGCTCAAGGAACGGCTCTGGAACGGCTTGCACGCGGAGGACTTTGACAAGCGACGCCGGGAAAAGTTTGAAATAACCTCCGCGAAAATCCACGCAATCGGTCTTGTAGAGGACTCGATTCTTGACTTGGCCATGACTGGTCATCTCTCTCCGGCCGCTCCGGTTGCCGATGATCTCGAGGGAATCCTTTCCTATTGCGAAAGAATGCACGGTTTTCATTCCTCTGAGGCTCGTAAGTTTTCCGTCGATGATGGCATGCCGGATAAAGAGCGTTATCACCTCGATTGCCGTGAAATCTATCGAAATTTGCTTTCTCAATTCTCGGGCTCTGCGGGGACGCAACCCTTGACCAGTGAGGAGACGCCGGAGCCGACAGGAACTTTCCCTGTGACGGCTCCGGCGTCGAATCCTCGCTCCTTGGCGACGCTTTCCGAAGCTTTCCCCGATGGCGGATTGCCGGATTGGCTGGCCAGCCTGCCGACTGCTAATGTTGAGGCGATTTCCGAAGCTGCTTTATCGGCTCTGGAGAATCGCGGTGCCGTGGTTCACTGGTCGCTCACTGGTGCCTGATCCCTTTACCCTTTCTTGCCATGCGTTCTAGTGACAGCACCGCGTTTGATCGGAAGGCGCGCTATCGTGAGAGGATGAAATCTGCCGGACTCGTTCAAGTTTGCGTGTGGGTTCCGTCTGATTCCGCCCCTGACTTCTCTCTGACCGCTCGTCGATTGGTCGAAAACCGGGATTTGGAGTGCGGGCCTTTGCGGTCTGTCTCTTCCGGTAAGCTCGTTTCACTCAGCCGGGTCTGGAATCACTCTTGATCAATCGCCATGAGTGCCGATCCGTGCCCCGATTTTGTCGGGGAAGGTGTTCAAACGAACAACCTAGGGCCTTTCGACAATGCCTTCTTTCTGGCTCGAGCTTACGAAAATCTGCGGAATCCTGCGGCCGAAACGGACGTTATTCGTAAGTCGTTGAATATCAATGCGCCGGTTTCGGCGGGGGCTCGCGTGACGCGGAGCTACCTCTTGCGGGACGCAGGGCTTGTCAATTGTGCCATAAGTGAACGGTCCTTGATTATCGCGGGAACCGGACATTCCGCCAAAAGTGGGGATTCTCGGGTGTCGGAACCTTCCGCCAAAAATGATTTCCTCCAGTTCATTTACGATTCCGCGCCGGTGGTCGGCTTCCGGGTCATGCGCAACGATGTCGTGACGGTCCGCGCGGCTCGCAACCCGGAAGAGCTGGCCGGCCGTCTGGAAGGTGCCGTCCGGGGTGAAATCGAGTATCTCAGCGGGAAGAGCCGTCGACGGCTCGCGCTCGTCGCGGGAAATTCTCCGGTGGTCTTCCGTTCGTTCGTCACGGTGTCCTATCCCGACGAGTTCCCTTGCGACGGGAAGATCGTCAAGAAACACCTGCACGCGCTCCTAGCGGCTCTCAGGCGCCGCTGCGGCCGTCTGGAGTATCTCTGGTTTCTGGAGTTTCAGAAGCGCGGTGCACCGCATCTGCATTTGTTCCTTGACCATGCCTTGCCGGAGCCGCTTTCGACGATGGCCAGACGTGCCGGGAGGGTTCGGAAGGAATGCCAGGTGCATTGGCCGTCGCAGGACTGGCTCTCGGCGCGCTGGTATGAAATCGTCGGCTCCGGAGACGAAAAACACCTTCGCGCCGGTGCCGCGTGGGAAGTCATCGAGAAACCGGATGGTGCCGCCCGATACGTGGCAAAAGAGTCCTACAAGACCTTTCAAAAAGTGGTGCCGGTCGGGTTCCGGAATGTCGGTCGATTTTGGGGTGTCTCCGGTGGTGTCTCGCCGGATGAGGGGAAAATGGTCTTCGCTTCAAAGGACAAAATGGCCGAAATTTTCGGCGATTCCGCCATGGATCCTAACGGCAACCCGTTCCCGGTGCTCTTTTCCGCGGCCGTCGAGTATGAAAAAATTCGTGACACAAAAGCCGATCCTGTCAGAGTCCGGGAATGGTTCACGTCGACGATAGCGAGCAATGGACGCCAAGCGGTCATGATAGGCTTGAAATCTTTGAATACCCAAGCGGGGGCAAGGGCTCCCTCGCGGAACTTCACGCGCAACTCCAGTATCATGTCCGCACGGCAAGCCCGTGCGATAGACGACTCGTGGAGGTAGTTCTAAAGAATTTCGAGGACTCTTATGGTTACACGCGGGAGAAGTGGAAAAAGCGCATTTTCGTGGCGGCTCTGCTGGTCATTCTCTCTCTGCTTGTCGTCCGTATTTTGATCCTTCAGGACGTTTCTCCTGATTTCTGGAACAGTTTTTTTCAGTCTCTTTCTTGAACGGTTTTGATTGATAGACGTTTCTCGCTAGCTCTCTTCTTGCCTTTCGGAGTCTCCATCGAATGAGGTTCTGGAAGCTCCACCAACAAAGGGTGGATGGCCTATCGGTGTCGAAGTAGAAAACGACGTCATCCGGTGAAATCTCATAGGAAATATCGGCGTCTCCGACTGCTGATAGAAGTGAGGTCGGCTCGTCGGAGTAAATCGTTCGCTTGGATCCATCGGGCTCGGCGTATCCGGGTGGCAATTCTTTTCCATTGTCCATGACGAAATCTCCCGTCTGGACTCCGGAGTTTCTTAGCTCCTGCATGGCGTTGGAAAGCATGACGGCTGCTAGGTGGCAGAGATTCTGGTCTGCATCCTTCCAAGTGATTAGATTTTTTTTTCTCATCGTCTTGTCTTGTATTTTCGGTTTTTCCTGCTCCTGCGTTCATCGTCGGTTTCAAGCGCTCGATTGGTCGCGAATTCGATGTCCTGCATGGCGTCCTGGACGATGAGCGTACATTTCCTAACGCAGATTTCGGTCTTTTTTCGCCTCCGATTTTTATTGGTGGTTAGGTTTCGGGTCTGTGTGATGGCAAATCCTAGAAGCAGGGTGATGGCCAGAGACCAGAATGCCGCGATTGCTGCGGGGTGCGCTCTGAATGTAAAACTTCCTGTCTCGTATAGAACTGCTTTGGGGACGGCTTTCATTGCATCGACTGCCGGGATTCGTGATTCCGCCTTAGTTAGGGTGTCCTTGATAGATTCTACGGGTGCTATCACGAATGCTTCGGATACTGCATCATCTTCTTCCATGATTGCCACGTCGGATTGCATTACAATCGTCGAGAGTTCCCTTCCTCTTTGTGCTAGAGGTTGCAATGGAAGTCTAAGTCCGGGGACTTGTTTTTCTGGGTTTGGAATTCTGCTTCCCGCGTTCCATCCATACCGGGAATTAAATAGAATGTCCCTGAGTAATCCGGCAAACATGACTCTTGCAATGGTTTCCACTTTCGCCGTATGCAAAACTTTTGAATGCGTCGGGAGTCCTTCGGGTGGTTCCGTTTCCTCGAAATAGATTGCCCGGGCGTTCTTGTTGTTGAGGGATTTAAAGTTTTTGAGGATCGGTTCATAGTATTCCTCTGGGGTCGGCTCTGGTTTCGGGTTGCTCATTGAATTTCGCGTTTTGATGCTCAAGTGGCGGTTTTTTGAACTTTTTTCAGGTCGCCTCTGGAAAATTCCTACCGCGTGTCCTAGAAAAATGCAAGGGAACTAGGTGTTCCGATGAACAGTGCATAGGCTCCGGCAGGGTGTTTTGATCGTCCGTGGCATCGTTTCATCACCTTTTTGCTTGCCACGTGTTCATTTGAACGCTATCCGGTCGGTTGTTATGAAAAACGTTGCCATTGCTGCTGCTACCCCTGCCGGAAACCTTGATGAGGCAAACGCCATCTTGGGAAAAGTCGTTGAACCAAAAGTCCGCTGGAATGTCGGGTCGCTTCTCGGTGCTTCCATCTCTGGAATCCTCCAGGCCACTGTGATGATTTTGACTTCTTCTCGGCTTTCTATCTTCACGCCTTTGAATCAAGCTGCTGCGGATTTGGCTCTGAGTATGTTTTCCGGTGGTTTTCCGGGTCTTCTTCGGTTGGATCCTAGCGGAACCGGAAGGTCGCGTGCAGTTGTTGTCCATTATCACGATGGGACTGATTGGGCTTTTGCTAACATGTTTTCCGATCTGACTTTCCATCCGCATATTTTAGTTGAAGGAGATCTCGCTTTGGTCGCCGAGGATATCGGTGCCGCTCGTATTCCAACTTGGACTCTTGCCGGTCTTGTCTCGCGTCTTGATAGCCTTCTGTCGGATCGCGAGGTTCCCGTCCCTTACGTGGTTGTTGTCGATCAATTCTCCGGCGTTGTCTATCTGGGCCTTGGTGCTGCTCTGGCTTCTTCTATCAATGAGGCTTCCGGGGTTGTTACTGCTCTGGAAGATGACACTTACGCTGTTTTCGACCTTACTGATCCTGTTTCCGGTGGTTCCAATTCTGCCGTGCCTGGTCCTGTCTGGGGCTGATTCTTGTTTGTTGATAGTGTCCATGCGGGCGGCTGGAGTTGCGTTCAGTCGCCCGTTTTCTTTTCCTTGCCATGAGTCGATTCCCTCAGTTACGTGAAGCTCTCGTCAACTTCGGAATCCGTCGCGTGATCGATTGGATTTCTCACCCTCGCCCGATTATGAAAGCTCTCCCGGTCTATCCAGATTTCTTCCGTGACGCACTCGTGCAAGTAGCCGTTGGTCAAGTCGGTGTCCGGGAATCCGGTTCTGACCGGGGTTCGTCGGTTGCCGCTTATCAGTCGGC
>JBGSTM010000024.1:0-2647 GCA_041736495.1 Akkermansiaceae bacterium | reverse complement strand
GACCGCTCCGCTGCCGCGATAGTCTTGACACCGGTCCTGCACTAAGGCGGGATTCCCGCCCCATGGCCAAACTTTCCATTCGTGACCTCGATCTTTCCGGCAAGCGCGTTCTCATTCGCGTCGATTTCAATGTCCCGCAGGACAAAGCCACCGGAGCCATCACGAACAACCAACGGATCGTAGCCGCCCTGCCGACCATCAAGTTCGCCCTCGAAAACGGCGCTTCCGTCGTCCTCATGTCCCACCTCGGACGTCCGGACGGCCAGAAAATCGACAAATTCTCCCTCAAGCCCGTCGCTGACGAACTCTCCAAACTGCTCGGCAAGCCGGTCAATTTCCTCAAGGACTGCTTCGGACCCGAAATCGAAGCCGTCTGCGCCAATCTGAAGCCTGGCGACGTCGTGCTGTTGGAAAACCTCCGCTTTCACATTGAGGAAGAAGGCAAGGCCAAGCGCGAGGACGGCACTTCCGTTAAAGCCGAGCCCACCAACGTCGAGTCGTTCCGCGCCAGCCTGACCAAGCTCGGCGACGTCTATGTGAACGACGCTTTCGGCACCGCCCACCGTGCGCACAGTTCGATGGTCGGCGTGGACCTCCCTCAGAAAGCCGCCGGTTTCCTGATGGAAGCCGAACTCAAGGCCTTCGACGCGGTGCTCAACAACCCCGCCCGCCCGCTGCTCGCCATTCTCGGCGGTGCCAAGATCGCTGACAAGATTCCTCTCATCACCAACCTGTTGGAAACCGCCGACAAGATCATCATCGGCGGCGGCATGGCCTACACCTTCCTCAAGGTGAACCGCGGCATGGAAATCGGATCCTCGCTCTTCGACCAGGCGGGATCGGAAATCGTCGCCGAGCTCGAAGCCAAGGCCAAGGAGCGCGGCGTCGAACTGATTTTCCCTGTGGATTTCGTCTGTGCCGACAGTTTCAGCCCGGACGCCAATACCCAGCCAGCCACCCTCGAAAGCGGCATCCCCGCCGGCTGGGAAGGCCTCGACGCCGGTCCGGAGTCGATCAAACTCTACACCGCTGCCATTCTCGCTTCCAAGACCATCGTCTGGAACGGCCCGGCCGGGGTCTTCGAGTTCGAGAAATTCGCCGGAGCCACCAAGGCCATGGCGGATGCCATCGCCACGGCGACGGAAGGCGGTGCGATCACCGTCGTCGGGGGTGGAGACACCGCCACCGCCGCCAAGAAATTCGGCGTCGATACCAAGGTCACCCATTGCTCGACCGGCGGTGGTGCCAGCTTGGAATTCCTCGAAGGCAAGGTCCTTCCCGGTGTGGCCGCCCTCACCGACGCCTGATTTTTTCCCCTCTATCACCCAAGTCCCCAATCGCATGAACCGTAAATCAATCTTCGCCGCCAACTGGAAAATGAACAAGGGGGCCTCCGAGACGGAGGACTTTGTGAAAAGTTTCCTTTCGAAACTCCAAGGTCAGGATTTCCCCTGTGAAATCGTCATCGCACCGCCGTTCATCTCCCTGCCGAAGCTCGCCGACATGCTGCATACCGCCACTGCGGTGCAAAACGCGCACGCCATCCAGATCGGCGCGCAAAACTGCTCGCAATTCGACTCCGGCGCTTACACCGGCGAGATCAGCGTGCTCATGTTGCGCGAGTTTTTCGTGCACTACGTCATTCTCGGTCACAGCGAGCGCCGCGCGATCTATGGCGAGACGGACGCCATCATCAATTCGAAGATCAAAAAGGCCCGTGAGGCGAACCTCAAGCCGATCTTCTGCATCGGCGAGACCCTCGCCGAACGCGAAGCCGGCAACCTGGAAAGCGTGCTCCGCACCCAGATCACCGGCGGACTCGAAGGAATCTCCGAAAAGGACCTCGCGGAAACCGTCATCGCCTACGAACCCGTCTGGGCCATCGGCACCGGCGTCACCGCCAGTTCCCAACAGGCCCAAGACGCGCACGCCTTCGTCCGTTCGGTCATCGCCGATCTCTACGGAGCCGATTCCGCCGCGAAGATCCGCATCCAGTATGGCGGCAGCGTGAAACCCGGAAACGCCGCCGAACTCATGGCCTGCCCGGACATCGACGGAGCCCTCATCGGCGGTGCCGCTCTTGAACCGCAGAGCTTCCTGGAAATCATCCGCAACGGCTCCGCCGCCTGAGGTTAAGCTGGCGAGAACCTTTTACTCCACGTTCATGCCCAATCGTGTGCGCCTCATTTCCCTCGTCCTGTTCCTGCTCACCTCGTGGAGCTACGCCGACCACGTCATCGTGACGGGTGGCCCCGCACTCCGTCAGTGGGAAGACCTGCGGGTGAAAGACGACCAGCACGACCGTTGGTGGGCGAATTTCGTCCGCGCCTCGACCCTGCGTATCGCAGAGATCCGCAAGGCCTATGGTCCCGACGCCAAAATCGTTTGGATGGTTTTCCAGCCGGGCTACCAGACGCGGGGGCGTGAGGACGGCAAGCCTTATACCACGTGGATCGCCGAGCAGGCGGCCAAGCGGCGGGCAACGCTGGTCTGGTTCAACAGCACCGGTAACTTCATCCAAACGCTCAATTCCCGCCCTCGCGGGTCAATCCAGACCTTTGATTTCTTCGGTCACTCGAACCGCTACGCGTTCATGTTCGATTACGGAAATGACATCATGGCGGCATCCACCGCGTGGCTTCACGAG
>JBGSTM010000019.1:0-3738 GCA_041736495.1 Akkermansiaceae bacterium | reverse complement strand
TTCCCATCAACCGTTCAATGGATTCAGTGGGAACTCATTTGGGTTTGCTCGCCATCTTCTCTGCAATCATTTTCCCGAGATTGATATGGATATCGAAGTCCCACATCGAAGTCGATGACAAGGAACTCAGAATCGTTTCCTCTGCGAGGATCAAGCACGCATTAAATCTCAATGAGATCAGATCTCTCTCCGAGCATTGGAACCGACCGTTCTATCGTTTGGATAAGCTTGATGGCTCGTATGTTGCCGTTCCCCCTCCATGTCAATTTGGGAGCTGAAAAAACTATGACAATTACTCATTAAAACTGTGTTGTCCCGCACCGCTGTGTTGTGAATTTTTGCCGACGGGGAGCGCCGAGACACTCGCCCCTGGACAGGATGTCCGGGGCAAACAGCGTTCGGAATGAACGCGCTCCTTGTAGATTTCCCGGTCCCCACCGCGTCTTGGGAAACCATGACAGCGGGACATGCCTTTGGCCATGAGATGAAGGATTGCATCGCGGAAAATCGGCGGTTCATTCCCGGATGAAACTTTCCCTCCTCTGCCTGATGCTGACCGCGTCCGGGATGGCCGCCGAGACGTTGAATGACTTCCGGTGGAAACAACGTCTCCTCGTCGTCACTGGCGGTCCGGCCGCATTGCGGACGGAACTCGCCAAACAGGAAGCGGGATTGATCGAGCGCGATGTGAGGGTTTTCATCCTCGATGACCCGGGAAAGGCTCCGAACAAGGCACTTGCGGCCGAGTTGCGGGACCGCTTGAAAATCCGCGACGGCGTGGCGGAAGTGTTACTGCTCGGCAAGGACGGCAAGACGACCCTGCGCTGGAAAGTTGAAGAATTCACGATCGCCGCGCTTTTCGCGAAAATCGACGCGATGCCGATGCGAAAGGCGGAGATGCTGGAGCGTCCAGGCCCGGTGATGAAGTAATCCCCTCCTAATCCCCTTCAAGTCCGAGGTCACGCCTGCCATCCAGGTAGAAGCGCGGGCTCGTTCCCCTGAGTCGGAGGCTATCACCAGGTCGACTCCACCCGGGACGAACTCCAGCCCGGACGACATGTCGGGCCATGGAAACCCTCGCACTGGTTGCCGGATTTTGGGATCGCATCCGTCGCGGAGAAACGGTATCGACGATGACACATGAAGCGGCGGAATTTTATCGGGCTTTCCACTTTGGCGCTTTCGATGTCCAAAGTCCATGCGGCGGACACGGGCGAGAGGCCGGTTCTTTCCTTCGGATTGATGACGGACGTGCAATACGCTGACGCGGATCCGGAGGGCGAGCGGCATTACCGCGAATCGATCCCGAAGCTGAAAACCGCGGTCGAGTGGCTGGCGAAGAAAAACCTGCCGTTCACCCTGCACCTCGGAGATCTTGTCGACCGGGATTTCAAATCCTTCGACACGGTGATGCCGCTGCTGGAAGGACTCGGGCATCCGGTGCGCCACCTTCTTGGGAACCACGATTACACGCTCGAAGATGCCGAAAAATGCCGGGTGGTCGCGAGGGTCGGGATGCCGCGCGATTACTATCAGTTCCGGAATTCCGGCGTGCGGTTCGTGATGCTGGATACCAACGACCTCTCCACCTACAAGTATCCATCAGGCAGTCCGCAGGATTTGGAGTCGGAAGCGCTGCTGAAACGGCTGGTCGGGGAAAACCAGCCCAACGCCAAGCCCTGGAACGGCGGACTATCCGAAACCCAGCTCGGCTGGCTGGAAGCCGAGCTGACGGCGGCGGACATGGAAAAAGAGCGCGTCATCCTGTGCGGCCACCATCCACTTCTGCCCGCCGACTCCTATCGGGTGTGGAATTCGGACGCCGTGCTCGCCGTGATCGACCGGCACTCCTCGGTGGCGGCGTATTTCAACGGCCATAACCACGCCGGAGCCGAGGAAGTTCGCAACGGCGTTCCCTACATCACCTTCAAGTCCATTCTGCATGAACCGGGGGTGAACTCGTTTTCGGCCATCCATCTGTTCGAGGACCGCCTGCACGTCGAGGGCAACGGCCGCGAGCAGTCGCGGGCGATTCCGCTGAAGCGGGTCTAGGCTTCGATCCCCGCCAGCCACAGAGCGGAGTGGATTTTGAAATCGACGAGTTTCCCCGCCACCTCCTGCTCGGCGAACCACTGGCGCAAGCCGGCGAGCGGCACATGATGGACGATGATGTTCTCGCCCCCCACGCCGCCGCCGTCGTGTTCGCGGACCAGATCGGTGGCGTGGAAAAGGTGGACGGATTCGGAGGTCATCCCGGCGGAGGTCGGGCTGGAGATCAGCGGCACCATCGATCCGGCCCGGTATCCGGTTTCCTCCAACAGCTCGCGCCGAGCGGTCTCGGCGAGCGATTCGCCTGCGAATTCCGGTTCATCCCCCACCAATCCGGCGGGCACTTCGATCACCTGCCGCTGCATCGGAATGCGAAATTGCTCGACGAGGATGATTTCCCGCTCCGCCGTGATGGCGAGGATCCCGACCGCGGCGTCGGAATGCGGACGACGGACGAAATCCCAGTGTCCGATGCGATAGAGTCCGAGCCAGCGGCTTTGGAAAAGAGTTTCGACGGTAGGCATGGTGTGATTTGGGGCAAGAAACGGTGGCAAGCGGGCGTAATCGGCGCTACTGCTCCCGCCCACTGATGTCTCGCTACGATTTCCAGATCCCCGTCACCTTCAAGCACCGTATTGTCTTCACCCGGGACGCCTTCAACCCGCTCAACCACGACCTAGCCGGGCTGCTTGCCGAGGGCGGCGGACGGCGCGCGATGGTTTTCGTGGAGGAAAATGTCGTCACCCTGTGGCCGGATCTGCTGGATGCCATTCAGATGTATTTCATCGAGCTTGATCTCGAATTCCGCGGCATTTCGGTTTTCCCCGGCGGCGAGGCGACAAAAGCGGAGGACCACCTGGTCCGCGACGTCTGGGCCGCGATCGACGCCGCCCACCTCGACCGGCATTCCTACGCACTGGCCATCGGCGGCGGGGCATTTCTGGATGCGGTCGGATTTGCCGCCGCCACGGCCCACCGCGGGGTGCGATTGATCCGATTTCCCACCACCACGCTCTCACAGGACGACAGCGGCGTGGGGGTGAAATGTGCGGTAAATGCCTTCGGCAAAAAAAACTGGGTCGGTGCCTTCGCCGTGCCCTTCGCAGTGATTAACGATTTCCAATTCCTCCACACCCAGGACGAGGAGACCCGCCGCGGCGGCCTGATCGAGGCGGTGAAAGTCGCGCTCGTCAGGGACGGCGAATTCTTCGAATGGATCGAATCCAACCTGCCCGCGCTCGCCGCATTGCAGCCCGAAGTGCTCGAAACCTGTGTCGAACGATCCGCCCTGCTCCACGCCCGCCACATCGCGACCGGCGGCGATGCGTTTGAAACCGGCTCCAGCCGACCGCTCGATTTCGGCCACTGGGCGGCGCACAAACTGGAGGCGATGACGCATTACCAACTTTCCCACGCTCCGGCAGTGGCGATCGGTCTCGCGCTCGACACACTTTACTCCGCACGCAGCGGACTGCTGAAGTTCTCCATCGCCGAGCAAATCCTGCGGGTGCTCGAAGCCCTGCAACTCGCGATCTATCACCCCGCACTCGACTGGGAGGACGAGACCGGAAGACGCCGGGTGTTCGAAGGGCTGGACGAGTTCCGCGAGCATCTCGGTGGCGAGCTCACCGTTTTGCTGCTGACCGACGTCGGCACTGGGATCGACGTCCACGAGCTCGACGAAGCCCT
>JBGSTM010000073.1:0-4500 GCA_041736495.1 Akkermansiaceae bacterium | reverse complement strand
CGCCCTGGCATTTGCCAATTCCTTCGCCACACCAGCCACGAAACTCTCGGCGTAAATCGAAGACAACCGCTCCAGTAATTCATCGTCCGAAATCCCGCCCTCACCCATCGGAGGAACTTCGAGAAGAAGATGGAAGTGGTTATCCATCAGGCAGTAGGAAAGCGCCCGACACCCCGTGAAAACCTCCTGCATCCGCATCAAAGTCCGGAATCTCTCCTTCTCTTCCGTGCCCAGCACAAACCGCCGGTCCACTACCCGGGAAATCACGTGGTAAAGCACTGGTTTTCCAGCGGACTTCCGCCACTCAGCCAGCCACCGCGCCTTTCTCATGAGGAAGACCTACCGAACCGGGGAGGAAATGGCAAGAATACTCTCCGCCAAAAGGCCCGTCCCTTTGTCAACACTCTCCAACAAAAGGCCCGTCCCTTTGTTATTCCTTTGTCATTTTCCCGAGGTCTGCCGAATTCCGGCTAGACCCGGAACCTTGTTGAATTCAGAGTTTCCGTTAACAACGTTCCGGTTGTTCCTACCGGCCCTTTTTCCGGCACTCTGGTCTGACCAGATGGCCATTGCCGGGGCTTCCGCTGAAAGCGACTTCACCACAGTTACCCACACCCGATGAAACGATTTTCTCTCGCCGTGCTTGCCATCGCCGCGCTGGCGTCGCCGGTTTTTTGTCAGGAAAAACCCTCCGTCACACCCGCCTCCGCGCTGATCGTCTTCGACGCATCCGGCAGCATGTGGGGGCAGATCAAGGGCAAGGCGAAGATCGAGATCGCCCGCGAGGTTGTTGGAAACCTGGTGCGGGATCTGCCTGCGGAGACGGAGCTGGGCCTGATGGTTTACGGCCACCGTCGCAAGGGGGATTGCGCGGACATCGAGCTGCTCATCCCGGTCGGAAAGGTGGATAAGTCCGCTTTTATACAAACCGTCAACGCCATCATGCCCAAGGGCATGACCCCCATCACCGCCTCGTTGGAACTCGCCGCGGAAGGGCTGGGTTACAAGGAGAGCAAGGCCACCGTGATTCTCGTTTCCGATGGATTGGAAACGTGCGATGCGGACCCTTGCGCCGCCGCGAAAAAACTCGAACAGCTCGGTGTGGATTTCACCGCCCACGTCATCGCCTTCGATCTAAAGCCGGAGGAAACCGAGAAACTCCGCTGCATCTCCGATGCCACCGGCGGGAAATTTTTCCCAGCGTCCGATGCCGCTTCGCTCAAGGATGCCCTCGACCTTGCCGTTAGCGCGGCGGCCGCCAAGCCGGTTCCCGCACCGGAAGACGCGCGCACCGCCAAACTCACCGTCCCGGAGAGTGCCGTCGCGGGCTCGGAAATTGATGTCACATGGATGATCGACACGGTGAAGGGCGACTACATCACCCTCGCCAAAGCCGGCGCGCCGGACCACATCAATTCCGGCTACAGCTACACGCACGAGAAAAGATCCGCCAAGGTGGCAACCCTCATCGAGCCGGTGAAAGCCGAGGTCCGCTACATTTCCGGCATCACCGGCAAGGTGCTCGGCCGTGCGCCACTCCAGCTCACCGAGTTTTCCATCACGCTCAAAGCACCTGCCGAAGCCGTGGCCGGAGCCGCTGTCAACATCGAGTGGACCGGTCCGAACTATGAGCGCGACTTCATCACCATCGTTTCGAAATCCGAGAAGGACGGGATTTACGAAAAATGGAACTACACCCGGAATGGCAACCCGCTCGAAGTCACCGCCACCCATACGCCCGGTGACGCGGAGATCCGCTACATGAATGAGCAGGGCAACGTGGTCCTCGCCCGCCAGCCGATCAGGATCGTCGCGGGAGCCATCACCCTGAAAGCCCCCGCCGAGGCTGTCGCCGGATCGGCTGTCAGCATCGAGTGGACCGGGCCGGATAACAAAGGCGACTTCATCAGCATCGTCCCGAAGTCCGAGAAGGACGGGATTTATCAGAAATGGGCTTACACCTCAACAGGCTCGCCGCTGGATGTCATCGCCACCCGCACCCTCGGCGAGGCGGAAATCCGCTACATGAATGAAGACGGTAACATGGTGCTGGCCCGCGCCCCGATCACCATCACCGAGCCGGTCATCACGCTGAAAGCCGCGACCCAGGGCATCGCCGGGGAAAAAATCTCCATCGAGTGGACTGGCCCTAACACACCCGGCGACTTCATCACCATCGTCCCGAAATCCGCAGAGAACGGGACCTACGAGGACTATGCATACACCCGCGGCGGCTCGCCCGCCGCCGTCAACGCCTGTGCCGCCGGTCCTGCCGAAATCCGTTATATGAACGAAGACGGCAACATCGTCCTCGCGCGCATTCCCATCACCGTCACCGCCGCCGGGGAAGCGGAAAAATAAGGCTCAGCCGTTTGAAATCCCGGCGCGGCCATGGAGGGATCCTTGCCGTGGCTGATCTCGAACCGTCCGGGAATGCCGCCCAGGGCTCAATTTCCACAATTGACCAAAAGAGACGAAAATGGGTCAGGGTGGAATGGCGCTAACTTAACGCGCTTTTGGGATTGCGGAGAGCGGCTTGCGCCTGCGGACTCCAGGGACGGTTTCTAGGATCCGGGTCCGAGTGATTTCCCGCATTCCCCTCATTTTCGCTGGGGGTCAATCCCTGGGGTCCCCTTCGAGGGTCCATCGACGTTGTGATGAAAACGCCCACAAGAAGAACAGCATGAATACCCAATCATTGAGCCCGTAGATGCTGTAATAGACACCGGCAAGCAAATCCTGCTGATAGAGCGATGACAGGCTATTTGCGGAGAGCCACCTGACCCAAACAACCCCATAGATGAGTTTCTCGATCGCAAAGACAGCCAGCAGCCATGAGATGTTGGAACGAATCGCGGAAGCGGCCCCATAGGCAAGTCCCCAAACCACAATCATGATCAGTCCGAAGTTCGACATCACGACCGGATCGGCTTCGTTGATCGCCTCGTTGGTAAATCCTTTTGAAAACAGGATGGCGCCCCCGATGTTCATCGCGGCGGCGGCGATCAATCCATTTCGAAGAAGATTCCTGGTCATGCAGGATTGCTAGGTCATGGAGCGAGGAAGGGCGAGCTCTATTGGATTGAGATCTGTCTCAGGATTCCCTCGCGCGCATGAGCCCGGATGCGATTGCGCGAATCACGTTGTACAACAGTGAGTCAAAGGAGGGAGCACAGCGGAGTCAGAGCCATCTTGAGGGCGATTCACCGCGGGCCTGACACCCGAGTTCCACTGGCCCCATTTCACACCCATCAGGCGATCCCCTTCCGTAGATCCCTCAAACTCCACAAAACCCCGCCCGCGGGTTTGGAATCTCCTTTCAGCCGTCTAGCTCCGGTTTTACGCTTCGGACCGAAACGCTCGCGGGCACTCGCAAACGCCTCATCCACGAAACTGCGACTACCGATCACCGCACCGTCCGTGAAATAACGGACCCGGCAGCGCAGCAACTTACCGAGCGGGATCTCTCCATCCTTCTCGCGTTGGCGCTCCGCCTCCTCTTTCGAAATTCCCTTGCGCAAGGTCTTCGTGATCGTCTTTCCGTCCCGACCCACGCTCTCCGAAGATTTTCCAACAGCGCCTGCCATCAGCAGCTTCCGGTATTCATTTTGAACCGATCCTCCCAGAGACGACCAGTCCTGGAGTGAGCCCGGTTGAACCACTGGGTGAAACGTTGCAGCAGCCCCTTCATGAATTCGCCCAGATCGTGCATCCGGTAAGAGAAACGCTTGTGAATAGCAGCCTCCGCCTCTTCCAGTCCGGCTTCGTTCACGTAAACCACCGACTTGGCATCCGCTAATTCGTTTGCCACCCCGGCCACGAACGCCTCGCTGTAAATCGCCGACAACCGCTTCAAAAGCTCCTCATCGGTAAACCCGCTCTGCGCCATCGGCGGCACCTCCAAGAGAATATGAAAGTGGTTGTCCATCAGGCAGTAAGAAGCTGCCCGACAGCCCGTGAATTTTTCCTGTAAGCGCATCAACGCGCGGAATTTCTCCTTCTCCTCCGTTCCAAACGCAAACCGCCGGTCCACGACGCGGGAAATCACGTGGTAAAACACTGGTTTCCCGGCGGCTTTCCGCCACTCAGCCAGCCATCGCGCCTTTCTCATGGGGAAGAGTTACCGGGACGGAGGAAAATAGCAAGAAGAGACTCTGACTAAAGGCCTGTCCTTTTGTCATGGTCCTTTTGTCATGCCAAGGCCGCTGGAGGCCGTCGCGCAGGTCGATGCCGTCGGTGAGCATGGCGAGCGCGGTGGGCTTGAGCACGAGCTTGCGGCGGTCGCCTTCGATGTCTTTCGGCCAGCTGAAGGTGCCTTTTTCAAGGCGTTTGGCGGCCAGCCAGTATCCCGTGCCGTCGAAGTAGAGGATCTTGATGAGCCGGCGCGATTTGTTAGTGAAGAGGAAGGCGGCGCCACTGAGCGGATCGAGACCGAGGTGGTTGCGGGCGAGCGCGGCGAGGGTGTTGAAGCTCTTGCGCATGTCGCAGGGTTCGAGGGCG
>JBGSTM010000124.1:0-15605 GCA_041736495.1 Akkermansiaceae bacterium | reverse complement strand
CTTCGACCGGCTGGCGGAGTCGCGCGGATTCGGAATGAGCGCCGGGGTGCTGGGCGGATTCGCGACGATGCTGGCAAACGCGGCGGGTCCGGTGATCCAGCTCTATCTGATGGCCCGGAAAGTGCCGAAGATGGAACTCATCGGCATCGGCGCGCGATTTTTCCTGCTGATCAATCTGATCAAGGTGCCGCTCAACGCGCGGCTGGCGTTGATCACGCCTGACAGTCTGATGGAGAACCTGAAACTGCTGCCGGCGGTGGCGGTGGGAATCCTTGGCGGGAAATGGCTGTTACGGCATGTGCCACAGGTGGCCTTCGAGTGGATGATCGTGGTTTTTTCGATCATCGCCGGGCTGCGGATGGTGTTCTGGTAGCCTCTATCAGCGGTGTTCCTTGAGGCCTTGGAACGCCTGCCAGGCGAACATGCCGAGGAAGATCGGGAAGAGGATGGAACGGGTGTAGGTGAACATGGCGACGGCGCAGACGAGGGCGACGACGATGCTGATCCAGAGGGTGATCTTGATGCGGGCGGGGCCGAGGGCGGCATTGAGCATCTGGCCGCCGTCGAGCGGGACGACGGGGAGCAGGTTGAGGATGGCCCACACGAAGCTGATGATCATCAGGATTTTCAGGAAATAGCTTCCCTGTGGGCTCAGGCCCGGGATGGAGCGGATGAGGAGCAGGACGATGAGGCCCAGGACAATCTGAATCGCCGGGCCGGCGGCGGTGACGAGGAAACTCTGCCAACGGCTCAGGCGCACTCCCGAGTAGGCGGCATAACCGCCGAAGGCCTGGAGGGTGATGGCGCTGTGGGCACCGAAAGAACGGGCGGTGAGCGCGTGGCCGAGCTCATGGACCAGCACGGAAATGAAGCCTGCGAGCACGAAGAGCACGATATTGAAAATCGCCGCGGAGGAATCCGCGCCACCCACGCCGCCGAGGATGACGAGCGTGATCCAGAAGAAAGGCTGGACCTCGACGGGGATGCCAAAAAGTGAAAATCGAATCATCTACGCCGTCGGTAGGCGAAGATTGGTGGATGTGCAAGACCGGGAAGCGATTCGTGAATGGGGATGCGCTGTGTTCCAGGCCATGGCCTGAACGTCATTTCAGGAGAAAGTCGGCGACGACCATCCGGTGGTCGCTGTTGCGGGTGGTCACGGCGCGGCAGCGGACGGGGGTGAAATGGCGGGTGGCATAGAGGTGGTCGATGCGCAGGATGGGAAAACGGCCGTGATAAGTATTTCCCCAACCGGTGCCGGCGGTAGCGAAGGCGTCCACGAAATCGAGGGCAAGCTGGCGGTGGACGATGTCGGAGGCGGGCGCGTTGAAGTCGCCGCCGAAGAGGGTGGGGGTGTTGGGGAATCCGGTGGTTTGTTCGAGGACCTGCTGGGTGAGCGTGAGCTCCTTCTGGCGGATGAGGCGGTTGTTCCGGTGCTCGATCCATGCGGATTTCCGCCACAGGCGCAAGTCGGTGGCGGCCGTTCTGAGGTGCACGTTGACGACTTCCATTTCCATGCCCTCCGGGCTTCGGATGGTCACTTGCTGGTCGCGTTGCTGGGGATTGCGGATCTCGCGCTGGATCCTCCAGCGGGTGACCACCCCGTTGGTCAAATGGGCCCGATAGTCGCCGCGGCCGTCGTAGAGCAGGTCGTTGATCTGGCGGACCTGATGGGGGAAGATGTCCTGCAGCAGGACGATGTCGGGCTGCCAGGCAGCGAGGTCCGGGGCTGGATTGCCGCGCCTGAATTCGGCGCAGTTCAGGGTGATGACCCGCAAGACCGGCTGGCCTTCGAAGGGCTCCGCCAAGCCTGTTAGCGGCGGGGATTTTCCGAAATTGGCGAGCACCCGGGCCTCGTCGGCACCGACTAGCAGGGTGATCGCCCACACGGCGGTCATGATCAGCGAGAGCGAGGCGCGGAGGAAATAGAACGCCGTGCTGGACAGCAGCAATCCAACTCCGCCCCACAGCCAGATGGGCATCACGGTGAAGGCGGCAAAGCGGTCCGGCTGCCGGGCGTAACCATAAACGGTGAACACATGAAGCAGCAGCGAAGCTCCCACCAACATCCATCCAATCCGGCGGCTGATAGAGGACATGGAGGGTGGAAGCTGAAATGCTGAAATTACATTCCCGGGATGCCGAGGCCGCCGGTGAGTTTCTTCATTTCCGCGGCGGACTTCTCCTTGCCCTTGGCGATGGCTTCCTGCACGCCCTTGAGGACGAGGTCTTCGAGAAATTCCGCGTCCTCGGGATCGATGACGGACGGATCGATCTTGATGGAGAGCACGTCGCCCGAGCAGGTGGCGAGCACGTTCACCTTGCCGCCGCCGACGCTGGCTTCGACGGTCTGCATGGCGAGTTCCTCCTGCTTGGCGGCAAGCCCGGCCTGCATCTGCTGGGCTTGTTTCATGAGTTTCTGGATGTTCATAATTTTTTGGGTGTGTGGATTAAATGGCGCGGTGCCAGGGTTCCTGAATGGGTTCGCCGGAATGGTAGACCAAATGGAGGATTCGTCGATGCTTTGGTTCGGTGGCTCGTGAGGAGGCGTGAAGAACGAGCGGGCGCATCAGGAGAACCTCGCCTTCTTTGGCGAGGCAGATGGTTTCACCGTGAGTGGCGACGTGCTCGGGGATCGTGTCAGTTTGGAGGATGCCGGCATGATGGGTTCGTGGGGAAATTCTGAGAGGGCCGTTCGTGGCATCGCAATTGTCAAGATGGAGACGGACGGCGAGGAGCTGGCCGAGTACGGACGCGGGCGGGCGGGCGTAGTGAACTCCTTGCTTGAGGGTGGGGAGATCGAAGTTAGCGGTTTCCACCTTACAGGCGAAGGGAAACATCAGGTCCTGATGCCATGCGACTTTCCAGTTAGTGGCAGGGGTTTTATCGAAGGCAATCGCCTGGATGGCAACGGCCTCCGAGGGGAGGTGGCCGGTGGAGGCGAGTTTGCGTTTGAGGACAAGGGCGATTTCCCGGACGGTTGGGTGGTCAAGGAGGCAGCGTTCGCCGGCGCTGTCGTCTTGAAACAGGGTGTCGCGGAGAGTGTTGAGGGTTTCTCCGGGGATTTTGGTCGGGAGGATGCTATAGCCGTGCTCTTGGAGGTTCATCTACCGACGGCCCTCTTAAATTGTTCGGAGGTAAGACACATTGCAGGATCGGAATCCATTTCAGCATCGCGACGAAGGGCCTCGGCATCTTCATCGTTTTCATCAGTAACACTGGGTGGAGGCAATGAGTGAAGGAGACGAGAGGCGAGTTGGGCACGTTCGGAAACCGTCAGTTTCAAGGCTTGGGCTGCGATTTCTGAATAACTGGCCATAGTGTGATGATGCAGAATTTGTAGCGTTCTCCCGCTCTGCGGATCGAACGGGCGGAATAAATTCCGCGCTCCAGTTAGGCGAGCACCTTCCCGTGGAATTTTACGAGTGCGGACTGGATGAGGGGGTCTTGGTGGAATGCGTCATCGACGGCGGGCGCGACGGGTGCGGGCTCCGGAGGCTTGACCTCGGCGGCGGGCTTTTCGGTCTTCCAAGGCGGGGCTTCGGGGGGGGGGGGGAGTTCGCTCACCTCGGGGGCGGCGTCGATGAGGGAATCGAAACTGGAGAGGCCGCCGGTGGGGCGGGGTTTCGCGGCGATGGGTTCGAAGACGGGAGTGGGCTCGGGCGCTTGGACCTCAGCGGCGGGGAGTGGCTCGGGCTCGGGCTGTTCCTGAACTGAGGTGGGAGCTGGTGGCGCGATGGGCGCGACTGCCTGAGACTCGCCGGCTGAAGTCAGCGCTCCGGTGGGGATGTAATCGGCACCGCGGGTGAGGACCTTGATGACGTCGGTGATGCGGACTTCGCCGAGGGATTGAATGGCCTTGATGACGCCGAGCTCGAAGTGCAGGCGCTTGTTGGTCGCCCATTTCATGCGGCCCTCCGTTTCGGCGAAGACGTCGATGGCGGCGAGGATGCGGTCGGGGGCGTATTCGTCGGCAGCTTTGAGCAGTGCTTCCCACAGTGGCTTCGGGATGCCCTCGCCGTCGGCGGAGGGATCGAGTTTCGCGACGAGCAGGGCGCGCAGTCAGCCGATGAGTTCGCCGAGAAGCTGGGAGAGTTCGCGGCCGCTTTCGGCTTCTTTCTGGATGAGCGAGAGGGCGGCCGGATTGTCGCGGGCGAGGAGGGTCTGCGTTAGGGCGGCGACTTTTTCCCGGGAGGTGAAGCCGAAGACGTCGAGCACGTTTGCCTCGTTGATCGAATCGCCGCAGAAGGAGACGAGCTGGTCGAGCATCGACTGGGCGTCGCGCATGCCACCGTCGGCCCCTTTGGCGATGGCCCAGGCGGCGGTTTCGTCGAGGGCAATGCCTTCTTCGGTGGCGATGTGGAGGAGGTGCTGGGCGATGGTTTCCGTGGGAATGGGCCGCAGGTCGAAGCGCTGGCAGCGGGACAGGATGGTGGGCAGGATTTTGTTCGCCTCGGTGGTGGCGAAGATGAACTTCACGTGCGGCGGCGGTTCTTCGAGCGTCTTGAGCAGCGCGTTGAACGCGGCGTTCGAGAGCATGTGCACCTCGTCGATGTAGAAAATTTTGAATTGCCCGCGCGACGGAGCGAAGCGGACGGATTCGCGCAGATCGCGGACCTGTTCGACGCCGTTGTTCGAGGCACCGTCGATTTCGAGCACGTCGAGCGAGCGGCCCTCGGCGATCTCGATGCAGACGTCTTCATCCGGGTCGAAATCCGCCTTTGGCCCGCCGGTGCAATTCAGTGCTTTCGCCAGAATCCGGGCGGTCGAAGTTTTTCCGGTGCCGCGCGGGCCGACGAAAAGATAGGCGTGGGCAAGGCGTTTTTGGGCGATGGCGTTGCGAAGCGTCCTCACGACGTGGTCCTGTCCGAGGACGTCGTCGAAGGTTTTGGGTCGGTATTTGCGGGCGAAGACCTGATAACTCACGGCGGCGAGTGTAGGGATGGCGACGGGTTTGTCATCGCCGAGTTTTGGGGAAATCTGTAAAAGTTTGTCGGACGAGCATTGAAGGCGGCGGGATTGTCGCTAGGTTTGCCGGGCATGGATGATCCCAAAGCCTCCCACAACCGCCGGAAGAAAGGATTCTCCTGGATCGGCGCGACACTTTTTTTGCTCGTTCTGGCGGGCATCGGCCTCTGTTTCACCAGTTTCCCAGCCAAGGTGAAACGCGGGATGAAAGAGGTTTTCTCACCGAAGCCGATGCCTGTCGCTGTCGATCATCAGGACATTTACCGCCAGGCGGAAGCCCGCATCCGGGCGGAAATGGAGCACAAATACGAGCGCGACATCGCGGCCCTGAGGAAATCCCTCGAAGAAGCCGGAAAACCCAAGCCCGAGGTGCCCGAAGAGGTGCCGGAAGTCGAAATGGAAGTCGGCAGCGTGACGGATGTCCGGAAGCTCCGCTCCGGCATCCCGTTCAAGACCACGGTGAATATCGAAAAGGGCGGCATCGCCTCCAAAGAGCGCGTGGACGATGCCAGTTACACCGCCAGCTATCAACTCTCGCTGCGCCTCCCTACACCCGCGAAAACCATGGCTGAACTCGAATCCTCCAGCCCGGAGCTTTCAAAAATCCTTCCCGGACTGCCACCCCTCATCGAAAAGGCCAGCGTTTCCTCATGGTTCAACAAACTTTATGAAAACAAGGCCGGCCGGGTCCGCCGCGATGCCAACTCGCTCAACGAACTGCTCACCAAGCACAACATTTACGACTGCGAAACCATCCTCAATTTCCAAGCCCCCGGTGGCCGCAAAGTTTACTTCATGCAGGCGGAAATGGACGTCGTCTCGGACGGTTCGGACGGCGACCGCCTGGCGACGATGCCGGACGATATCGTCAATTCCACGCACTATCAGCCGTTCACCAGTTATGGCTGGCCCAAGAAATCCAAGACCCCGAATCCGATGGTCGCCGGTTGGGAAAAACGCATTGTCGCCGCGAACAAGGAACTCGCCGCCGCCGGCACCACCGCTGCCCGCAAGGCCTGGCTGCGCGACCGCATCCAGTATCTGAAGCGCGGCATCGACGACCTCAAGGCCCGCAGTTTCCTCATCGCCGATTACGATCCGTTCATCGTCATACCCATCGATGTCCTGGCATCCAGCGACCCCTATGCCCCGAATGTCGGCGACTACGCGGTGGTGGTTTACGGGAAAAAGCTCTACCCGGCCATCGTGGGCGATGGCGGCCCGACCTTCAAGGTGGGCGAAGGCTCGCTGCGGATGGCGCGGGAAATCAACCCGAAGGCGTCTCCTTACAGCCGCCCGGTTTCCGATTTGAAAGTGACCTACGTCGTGTTCCCCGGCAGTCGCGAGGCCGAACGGGGGCCGCCGGATTACGAAAAATGGCGTCAGCGCTGTCATGAGCTTCTCGGTGAGATCGGCGGAATCGGCGAGGGCTACGAGTTGCACCAGTGGCAGGATTTGCTGCCGAAGCCCGAACCGCCAATACCGGTCCAGACACCGATTCCGGATCCCACCAGGCCCCTCATTCCCGGCGGCGTAACTCCCGTTCCGCCTGCCGGAATTTCCCCGCCGGTCGTCCCGCCCGTCACTCCTGTTGCTCCAGCATCCGACGCACCCGCTCCTGAAAAAGCGCCCGAATGATTTTCGCGAACAGCAGCAGGCAGATCACCGTCACGCCGAATTCCATCACCGGCGTGACGCCGTGAGAACGCTCCCCGGCCGCGAATTTCGCCAGTCCCGGCAGATTTCCCAAGCCACGTGCCGCCCCGAGCATCGCGAGGATTCCCGCGCCGATCACGCCGTGCCAGTGCATTTTCATCGAGAAAAGCCCGCAGATCACGATTCCACCGCCGAGTTGCATCGCGCCGGTCAGGAATCCGATGGCGTCCGGTTTGTCGAGCACGCTCAGCGCGATTCCGCCCATCGCGAGAATGGTCGCGCCGCTGAGAAAGATGGAAATCCGCATGCGCGGGACGCTGCCACGGTTGTCAGGGGTGGCAAAGCCGGAATTCGCCCGGCACTCATCAGGGGTTTACAAGCCGATCCGGGCCGACACTATCTCCGCCGATGAAGCGAATCTGGTGCAACGGCCAATGGCTCGATCCTCGGGATTTTCTATCCTCGCCGATGGATCGTGGCTCTATCCACGGGCTCGCACTTTTTGAAACAATGCTCGCGATCGACGGCGTGCTGCGCTTTGCCGACCGTCATCTCGCCCGACTGCGGACCGGGCATGAAAAACTCGGATGGCCTTTCGAGCTTCCGGAGATCCATGAAATTTCCACCGAACTGCTCGCCAAAAACCGCCTGAACTCCGGCCGCGCCCGTGTCCGTCTGACCGTCACCGGTGGCAGTGGCCCGATTCATGATCTCACGCCCGGCACCGACCGCCTCGTCTGGCTGACTGCCGTGCCGGCGCTGGTGCCGCCGGAGAGTGTCAGCGCCTGCCTCTCGCCGTGGCCGCGGAACGAACTTTCACCCCTCGCCGGATTGAAATGTGCCTCGTATGCGGAAAATCTAATCGCTCTCGACCACGCCCGGCGGCACGGTTTCGACGAGACGGTCTTCCTCAACACCGCCGGTCACCTCTGCGAAGCGGCCACTGCCAATCTGTTCCTCGTGTCGAACGGTCGGCTGCTGGTGCCATCGCTTTCGTCGGGCTGTCTGCCGGGTGTCACCCGCGAGGTCATCCTCGAACTCGCCGCGGAATGCGGCATCCCTTGTGAGATTGGAAATTTCGCCCTGAGCGACTTGGAACGGGCGGAGGAGGTGTTTCTAACTTCTTCTACCATCGGAGCCATGCCGGTTTCCCGATTCGCGGATCGCGCGATTCCGACCGGCCCGGTCACCCGGCGGCTGCGTGAGGCGCTGGAGGCGCGCCTTGCGGTGGAATCGTCACAAGTCGGGCCTTGCTATTTTTAGTTAGGATCGCCACAGATTCCGCATGAGCCGATTGTGGATCGCGGGCATTGCAGGGTTAATTTTGTCCGTCCTGCCGGGTCTGGCG
Source organism: Akkermansiaceae bacterium (assembly GCA_041736495.1). GTDB lineage: Bacteria > Verrucomicrobiota > Verrucomicrobiia > Verrucomicrobiales > Akkermansiaceae > Luteolibacter. The sequence goes on along the minus strand of JBGSTM010000124.1, from coordinate 7,633 downwards.
GAGTTGCAGCCGCTGCCGATGGCCGGGGTAACCGCGATTTCATTTTCGCCGGACGATGAAGGCAAGGCGGTGGTCTCGGACCTGGGAAAGCTTGGGCATGTGGAACTTGCAACAGTCCAAGGCGGCGAGATCGCGGCAGGTGTGGATGGAATTCACTTCGACTGGAAGGTGGCTGCCACGGAAGGTTTCGGCAAGGGGAGGCTGGAAATCACGCTGAACCGCGAGCGTCTAACTGGCGATGTCGCGATGGTGCTGAACGCCAGCCTGACCGAGAAAACGAGCCTGGCGGTGCAGCTTTACGATGCGAACGGCGGGGCCCTGGCTCTCGATCTGTTTGGCGAAATCAAGGCGAATGCCGAAGCGGTCGGCACGGACACGTTCATTGTCCCGCTGGTGAAATATCCGGCGGCGAAGCGCTTGGTGCTCAGACGCTTGTCGGGCGAGTTGCTGGTGCGGGAAGTGTTGCTGATGCCCGTGCTGTCCGAGGTGAAAGGCACCGGAGATGCGGATCGCGATCTGGCAGCGCGCTTGGGTGAGCGGTTGAGTGAGTTTCACCGGCTTTCCGACCGGGCGGGAGGGGCATCGATCGGCAAGGTCCACCGGATTCCCAGTCTGGAGGAGATCAACGCGGTGGGCGCCTCCGCGCTAACGGCGGCGGGCTATCCGGTTTACAAGCCGCTGGGGATATTGGCCGGTGACGTTACGTTCGCTCCCGTCTCGGGAACGACTTATGAGTTTGCCAAACTCGCTGACCGGATGCTTTCGTTAGGAATGGAGGAGCCGGTGTTCGATTGGTTTTTCACCAGCAGCAACGGCGTGCACTGGTATTTCTCCGAGGACGCGGAGAAGTCGGACGAGGTCTCGAAAAAGGCGGTGTTCGGGATGACGAGCATGCCGATGTCGCCGGAGGCCAAACAGGCGTATCTGGAAAGAACCGGCCATGCGGTCATTGAGTTCCCGATCGCCCGCAGTGCCATCGAAGTGCTGGTGCATGAGGAGAACCCGCTCGGCTCGATTTCGGCGCAAGCCTTAAAAGCCGCGTTCGGTGGAGACGGAACTGCCGGCAAGTGGGGAGATCTCGGGGTGCATGATGGAATTCTGGCAGACCAACCGGTGAAGGCGATCGGGGGAAATGCTAACTGGGGAACGGGCCGCATGTTTCAGGAAATCGCGCTGGGTGGCAGTGCCTGGAGGCGGGACGTCGACGCGAGGCATGACGTGGTTTATTCAAATGGAGTGGAAAGGGCCGTGGCAGCACAGATCGGAGGAATCGGGTATGCGGTGCAGGGTCCGAGACAGTATCCCGTGAAAGTGCTGGCTCTCGCCGCGACTGATGGCAGTGGACCCACCTTGGCCACGGAAGAGTCAATTTATTCGGGACGCTATCCCCTCCAGCGGAAACTTTATGCGGTGGTGGCAGCTCCGAATCTGGTGAGCACCCCGCCAGCCGTTCGCGAATTGGTGAACCTCTTGCTGTCGGATCAGGGCCAGACTCTCATGGTCAGGACCCGCTCGCTGCCACTTGCCGCCGCGGAAGTCGTGGAGTGGAGAATGCGACTCGGGCTCTAAGCAGCTCCATCACTCGCAGGCACTATACGCCGTGCTCGCTGGGAATCCACTCTTCATGGATGGCCACGATCTCTGGAAAACCGGTGTCTTGCTCACTCGCGGAGAAATCGATGTCGTCGAGTGATTCTTCCGGTTCGTCGCTGAGCAGGGCGCTGGCTTCATAGGCGTCGGCCACTGCATCGCGGGTTTCGTCTTCCGCCTCGTCGAGACCGAGTTGGACGAGTTCGGCATCCGGGTCCTCATCCACATAGGGTGGGGCGAAGGAAGACTGGGGATTCGTGATGGTAGGGGTAACGGGGTCGATGGGATTCATGATGGGATGGTTTGGCCGAATGATTTGCAGGTGCTGGTCCATGTCCGAAGTCCTTGCAGTGGCGGGATTCCGGGCGATTCCGGAACGCCCGGGCACGTGCGGGATGCATTTTCCGAACCCTCCAATGATGCGGTTTGCGCTGTTGAATCGCGCTCCGTTTGAAATCCTTGCTCGCCTCCCGTCCAACAAAAGCGCAGAGTTCCTGAGAGAACTATGGCCACACCAAACTATTCATTCGAAAAACGCCGCCGGGAATTGGACAAAAAAGCCAAGAAAGAGGAGAAGCGGAAGCAAAAGCAGGAAGCCAAGGAAGCCGGCGGGGACTCCGAAGCACCCGCTGCCGAAGAGACACCTCCGGAAGACGGCACTCCTACCTGATCGACGCCGATTTAGAAAATAATCGACCTTTCTGCGTGGGGTTTCAGACTCCGGCCATGCCCGGTCGCGAAGATCTCGAGAAATTGTCCCTGCTTGGTAGGGAGAGCCGCCTGCCATCCAGTCCGGACGAGGCGCAGTTGGAAGTTTTTCCCAACCAGCGTCCCGGCCGGAAATACTGGATCACGCTGAACACTTCGGAATTCTCCTCGCTGTGCCCCGTCACCGGCCAGCCGGACAGCGCGAAAATCGAGATCCGCTACGTGCCGGGCGAGACGATCGTGGAAACGAAGAGCCTGAAATACTACCTCGCCTCCTTCCGCAACCAGCCGGCCTTCAACGAGGAAATCGTCAACCGCATCCTCGACGATCTGGTGGCCGCGTTGAAGCCCAGGGAACTCATCGTGCGCGGAGAATTCGCTCCGCGCGGCGGCATCCAGCTCACGACCGAGGCGAACTACCCGCAGTGTGAGGCATGAAAGTCTGTGTGCTGCTCAGCGGCGGGATGGACTCGGTCGCCGCTTTTTATGATGTGCTCACCGGGCACGAGGTCGCCGCATGCCTGTCTTTCGACTACGGCTCCAAGCACAATGCGCGGGAAATTCCGTTTGCGAAACTCCATGCTGATAGAAATGGCGTGCCCCACGAGGTCATTTCCCTGAATTTCGTCAACGAACTCTTCAAGTCCGACCTTCTGCAGTCGGGCGGTGGAATTCCCGATGGCCACTACGCCGAGGAATCCATGAAACAAACCGTCGTCCCGTTCCGCAACGGCATCATGCTCGCCATCGCCGCCGGTTACGCGGAAAGCATCGATGCGGAGGGTCTTGTTATCGCCGCGCACTCCGGCGACCACGCGATCTATCCGGACTGTCGCGAGCCGTTCATGCAGGCCATGGCGACCGCGATGGGGGAGGGGACCTACGCGAAAATCCAACTGCTCCGCCCGTTCATCGGGACCGACAAGGCCGGCATCGCCCGCCGCGGTGTCGAGCTCGGCATCGATTTTTCCGAAACCTGGTCCTGTTATAAAGGCCGCGAAATCCAGTGCGGCGTCTGCGGCACCTGCGTCGAACGCCGCGAGGCGTTTCTTCTCGCCGGAGTGCCGGATCCCACGCGTTACGAGCAGACGCCCTCATTGCCCCATCTCGCTTCCTAATCTCTTTACTTGCGTCTTGTGTCTTGAAGTCCTGAGTCTCTCCCATGTTTCGAATCTGCAAATCCCTCGAAGTGGAAAACGGCCACATGCTCACCAAGCATCCCGACAAGTGCCGGTTTCCGCACGGTCACACCCGGAAGGTCGAGTTTGTGATCGAGGCGGACGAACTCGATGACAACCAGATGGTCTGCGATTTCAAAATCATCAAGGAAGCGGTCGGCGAGTGGCTCGAAACCTTCGACCACGCGCTTTGCATGAATACCGAGGACCCGGCATACGCCGATTTCAAGGAGCGTTACGGCGACCGCGTCATCGGCTTCGAAAACCAGGACCCCACCACCGAACTGATGGCCCGCACGATTTTCGACCATGCGGAAATGGCCCTTGCCGCGTATGCCAAGCGAGCCGATACCCGCTACCTGCTCAAGCCCGATGTCCGGCTCGTCCGTGTCCGTGTCTGGGAAACGTCCTCCTCGTGGGCGGAATACGAAAAATCACTCTAACTCATGCCTTCCAGGAAATCCCCATTGCCCGACATCCAGGCAACCCCCGACACCCGCGGCCTTGCCATCGACCAGGTCGGCGTTTCTGATTTACGCTACCCGATCCAGGTCCTCGACCAGGACGGAAAACCGTTTCCCACAGTTGCCAGGATCTCGATGTCGGTCCATCTGCCGCATCATTTCAAGGGCACCCACATGAGCCGCTTCCTCGAAGTGCTCAGCAAACACGAGGGCGAGGTGACCATGCGCACCCTGCCGGAAATTCTTCATGACCTGAAAAAACGCCTCGATGCGGAGGAGGCTCACATCGAGGTGGCCTTCACCTACTTCGTTACCAAGAAAGCTCCTGTTAGCGGCGCTCCCGCCAAGGTCGGCTGTGACGTGGTTTTCCAGGGAACCTCCAATGGCACCGTCGATGACTTCGTGCTCTGCGTCACCGTGCCTGTCACCACGCTCTGCCCTTGCAGCAAGGAAATCAGCGAATACGGCGCCCACAACCAGCGCGGCTACGTCACGCTCGAGGTCCGGCCGAAGGCGAAGGACGGGGGCTGGGAGCTCATCCTCATCGAGGACCTGATCGCCGTCGCCGAGAAGTCCGGCTCCGCGCCGGTTTACGCCCTGCTCAAGCGCACCGATGAACGCTTTGTCACCATGCAGGCTTATGACAATCCGGTCTTCGTCGAAGATGTCGTTAGAAACGCCGCCGCCCTGCTGCGCGGCGATCCGCGGGTCTCCTCGTTTACCGTGAAGGCCGTGAACCACGAGAGCATCCACGACCACAACGCCTTCGCCACCATCGTCGGCAAGGCCACCGGCTAACATCCGTTTTCCCGTGAAAAGGATCATCCCGCCGGAAATCCTGTTGGAGGCGTATGCCAAGGGAGTGTTCCCGATGGCGGAGGGCGGCCAGATCCTCTGGTTTTCTCCTGAGCGCCGTGGGTTGATCCCACTCGACGAGCGCTTCCACATCCCGCACGGGCTCGAAAAGAGCCTCAGACGCGCGCCCTTTGAAGTCCGCTGGAACACCGCTTTCCGCGAAGTGATGTTAGGTTGCGCGTCGCGGGAGGAGACGTGGATCGACGAGGTGATTCTGGAGAGTTACTGTGCCCTGCACGATCTCGGCCACGCCCACTCGGTCGAGTGTTGGGACGCGGACGGCCTGCAGGGCGGGCTCTACGGGGTCGCCCTGCGCGGTGTGTTCTTCGGTGAGAGCATGTTCTCCCGCAAGACGGACGCCTCCAAGATCGCGCTCGTCGCACTGGTCGGGCGGCTGCGGGAGAAAGGAATCACCCTGCTGGACACCCAGTGGATGACGCAGCATCTCAAACAATTCGGCGGCTACGAGCTCTCCCGCAAGGACTACCAGACCGCCTTGCGGAAGGCTTTGGAAACTCCGGCGGAATAATTTCCACGTCCGTTCCGTTTTTGGGCTTTCCGTCGGAAGCGGAATGGGAATACTTCGCGCGTCCCGAAGGATTCCGGCCGGCTTAGCTCAGTGGTAGAGCAACTGATTTGTAATCAGTAGGTCATCAGTTCGACTCTGATAGCCGGCTCCATTGACCCTGAACTGATTGCGAGAGATCGCTGCGATCTGTCCGAAGGCAACGAATCAGTCGAGCCGTGCGGTGGCCGATCAGCCGGGATACTCGCCGGAAATGTAACCCTGAAGCTGTTGGATCGTGTGGTGCTGGGAATTCATCACCCAGCTGACCAGGTCACCGATGGAAATCAAGCCCACGAGGCGGCCGTCATCGACGACTGGAAGGTGGCGGATGCGGTTGCCGGTCATGAGCTGCATGCATTTTTCAATGCCGTCTTTGCTCCGCACGGTGATCGCCGGTCGGGAAATGATTTCGCCGACCTTGGTGTCGCGGGAAGTGCGCCCCTGGAGGACAACTTTGCGGCTGTAGTCGCGCTCGGAAAGCACTCCGACCACCTCGTCGCCATCGATGGCCACGAGGGCACCGATGTTTTTCTCCCCCATGCTGCGAATGGCGTCGTAGACCGTGTCCTCCAGATGGGTGGTCCAGATTTGGCCGACTTTGTTATGAAGGATGTCGTATACAGTTCCGTGAATTTCCATGAGTTCGGTTTTTTTGATGTTCTGTTAAGCTGGAGACATGGATTCGAAGCGTCAAGAACGCAGGACGGGAAATTTCGACCACCTTATTTCTTGCCTGTGGATCGGACTCCATGGCTTGATCCGCGTGTGAAGGGATATCTTGACTTGATGCGGGATGTGCTGGCAAACGGCGAGCGCCGCTCCGACCGCACGGGGACCGGAACGATCTCTGTTTTCGGGCGACAGGCGCGCTACGATCTGCGTGAGGGTTTCCCCTGTGTGACCACGAAAAAGCTTCACCTGCGCTCGATCATCCACGAGCTGCTCTGGTTCCTGCGGGGCGAGACGAACACCCGCTACCTGAAGGAAAACGGCGTGACGATCTGGGATGAATGGGAGGATGCCGAGGGCGAACTGGGACCGGTTTATGGGAAACAATGGCGGGCGTGGCCGACTCCTGAGGGGCGGACGGTGGACCAGATCCATCTGCTCGTCGACGGGCTTGTGGGAAATCCGTATTCGCGGCGGCATATCGTGTCGGCGTGGAATGTCGGCCAAATCCACCAGATGGCGCTGCCGCCATGCCATTTGCTGTTTCAGTTTTACGTTCACGAAGCTCCGGTCGGAGGTCGCCCCGGACTTTCGTGCCAGCTCTTCCAGCGGAGTGCGGATCTGTTTCTTGGAGTGCCGTTCAACATCGCCTCCTACGCGCTGTTGACGAAGATGGTGGCTCACGTCTGCGACTACGAGGCGCGGGATTTCGTGCACACTTTCGGCGATCTCCATTTATATACGAATCACTTGGAGCAGACGGAACTCCAACTGAGCCGCGAGCCAAGGCCGCTGCCCACGCTCTGGCTGAATCCAACCGTGCGGGACATCGACGCGTTCACCATCGACGACATCCGCCTGGAAAACTATGACCCGCACCCGCACATCAAGGGCGCGGTGGCGATTTGAACGCCATGAGCCTGAAGCTGACGGCCATCGTGGCGATGACACCGGAACGTGTCATCGGGCGGGACGGGGCACTGCCGTGGAGTCTGCCCGAGGATTTGGCATTTTTCAAACGCACCACCTCGGGCCACCCGATTGTGATGGGACGCAAGACCTTCGAGTCCATCGGCCGCCCGCTGCCGAAGCGGCGGAACATCGTGTTGACGCGCGACGAATCGTGGTCGGCGGGCGGAGTGGAGGTGATCCACCGGCCTTCCGAACTCCGCAATCTTTCCGAAATGGCCGGGCGGGTATTCGTCATCGGCGGATCGGAAATTTATGCGGCGTTTTTACCTGAGTTGGAGGATCTGCTGGTCAGCCATGTTTTTGAGAGCCACCCGGGTGACACGTGGTTTCCTGAGTTTGAACCGGAGTTTCCGGGCATGGAGATCATCGAAACGCATCCCGAATTCGAGGTGCGGAGGCATTTCAGGTAAGCCGGCCCCGCGTCGTGCTTGGCCTTTCGCCTGCCCGAGTTTCGGCTTGCAAGTGAAATTGCACCGCCTTACAAACTGTCCGCACAGCTTCTGACGAAAGAAAGGAGTGGGTCTCGCACCCACTCTTTTGCGTCTCCAGACATCAGCAGCGATTGCACCACCGCCCGCCATGACCAACGATATCGTCGCCCTCATCGAGTATTACGAAAAAGAAAAAGG
>JBGSTM010000353.1:0-12636 GCA_041736495.1 Akkermansiaceae bacterium | reverse complement strand
GCACGGCCATCAATCTGAACGGTTTCAAGACCGTCGGCAGCCTGATCATCAGCACCGCCACCGGTTTCAGCCTGAACAACAGCACGCTGACCCTCAGCAGCGGGGATCTCACCCGCACGGCGGCGACGGGAACCACCACTCTCAACTGCGGGGTCTTTCTCGGCAATTCCGCGATCTGGAGCATCGAGGGAGAACTGGTGGCCAACGGAATCATCTCCGGCTCGGAAACCCTGCGAAAAACCGGCTCCGGCACCCTCACACTCACCGCCGCCAATACCTACACCGACGACACCACGATTTCCGACGGTATTCTGAATGTCCGAAATTCCGCAGCGCTCGGAAGCTCTGTGGGCGATACGATCGTAAACAACGGCGGCGAGTTGCAACTTCAGGGCGGAATCTCCATCGCCTCCGGAGAAAGCCTCTCCCTCACCGGCATCGGATCCGGTGGTCCGGGCGGTGCCGCGCTGCGCAACATCAGCGGCAATAACACCTGGGCGGGCACCATCACCCTCCAAAACGACTTCGGCCCCGTCCGCATCAGCTCGGACTCCGGCACGCTGACGCTGGGACGGATCAGTGAATCGGGCGGCAGAGACAAGGACCTCACCTTCAGTGGTGCTGGCGATGTGGTGGTCACCGGAATCATCTCGGGATCCGCACGTGACATCGCGCTGATCAAGGAAGGTGCGGGGACGTTGACACTTTCCGCAGCGAACACCTACACCGGGACCACCACGGTGCTCGAGGGAATTTTAAAACTCACCAACACCACCGCGATCCCTGGTGGCATCGCAGCATCCGGCGGTCGTTCCAGCCTCATCATCGACGGCGGCGTCCTCGGACTTGCCGCCAGCGATTTCCAGCGTGGCGTGGGCACCAGTTCCTCGCAGGTCCAGTTCTCGGGCAGCGGCGGATTCGCCGCGTTCTCTGCCGACCGCAATGTGAATCTCGGCGGCAGCGGCACGCCCTCCACGGTGACGTGGGCGAGCGGTGATTTCCTGCCAACCGGTGCGTCGCTCATCCTTGGCGCGGACGATGCCGACCGGACCGTCACCTTTCAGAATGTCATCGCGCTCAACGGCGCCGTCCGCACGGTGCAGGTCAACAACGGTTCGGCTGCGGTGGATGCCGTGCTGGGCGGCGTCCTGAGTGGCGGCGGGCTGAGCGGACTGGCGAAAACCGGCTCCGGCACGCTTGATCTAACGGCGACCAATGGCTTCGCCGGTGCGACTTCGATCAGCGGAGGAAAACTGACCGTTACCTCTACCGGCAGCCTGAATTCCACCAGCGGAATCACCCTAGCTGGCGGGGAGTTCAACTACAACTCCGCGACCTCTCTATCAAAGAGCGTCACCTTCAGCGGGACCGGCGGAACGCTCAGCGGCAGCGGCGAGATCAACCCGGCGGTGACAGTCACCGGTGGAAACACCTACTCCGCCGGAACTGTCGGCGACCCGGGCACCCAGACACTGGCCGGCGGACTGACGCTGGCTGCTGGGTCGATCTTCCAATGGGACCTCGACGCCACCACCGGCGCGGATCCCGGGGTCGTAGCTAACAGCGGGACCTATGACAAGGTCATCGGCAACGGCGGAGGCGGCGGAATCTTCAACGTGGTGTTAGGCGGCAACCTGTTCACCAGCGCGTTCTGGGACTCGGATAAATCGTGGACGGATATTTTCTCCGGCACGGATCCGGTGTTCACGCTGTTTGGGGGCGGAGACGGAGTTTCGGCCGTCGCGAGCAACGGGCTGGTCGCGGATCGAGGGCAGTTCGGTTATGCGGGTGGCAGCCTCACCTGGACGGCGGTCCCCGAGCCCACCGGCGCGCTGGTGGCGCTGCTTGTCGGTGCCGGACTGCTGCTCCGCCGCCGTCGGGATTGATCGTCTCCGCCTGTGTTGCGGGTCCTGGAAGCTGCCTGAAAACTGGAGCGCAATCCAGTGTCTGCGCTGGCAGGCTCGGAATTCACTGGCGAAGCCCTTCCGGGCTGGCCGTAAAGGCAAACCTTTAGTCCGCCTGTTGAGAATGAAATTGCTGGAGAATATGAAGATTCAGGCACCACGAATCAGACGAATCTTACGAATCCGGGATTTTTCAGACGGCCTCTTACGCCATCGCGGGCTTGATTTCCCTTGGAAAGGGAGTGAATGTCCTCAGGGTAATCCCCCAACCCCCGCAAACCCATGTTCTCCCCCGTTGTCATCGACCGGCATGAAATCCTTGAAATCGTCTCCACGTTTCCAGACGGCATCCGTTTGAGCCAGCTGCTCGATCACGTCGCGGCGCGCTTCGGGAAATCCGCCACCTTCCACACCGGTTCGCAACTCGGCATGGACATCGACGCGCTGTTAGCCTCGCTGGAGTCTCTCGACAAAGTGCGCATCGTCAGGGGCGTCGTCTATCCGGCAGACTCTCCCGCGCTGGTGCATTGATAGGCCGGGTGGTTGCGTCCCGCGATATTCTTCGACCAACCCTGATAATTCGGCGAATTCCGGACTGAAGGTTTCCTGCAAGCCGAACGCACTCGTGCCGTTCAATCCTGTTTTCGACAACAGTCCCGGCCAATGGGGCCACGAAATTGTCGGGAAACGGTTCCGTGAGTTTTCGCCCGCCCACCACATCAGCAAGAGCGCACCGCCGACGATTGTTTTTCTGGGGGACAAGGATGATTTGATCCCGGTCGAGGTCGTGAAATCCTATCAGGCGAGGATGAAAGAGGTGGGTGCGCGCTGCGAGGTGCATATCTATCCCGATGCCGGGCATGGATTTTTCAATCGTCCGGACTACTACATCCGGACGACCCTTGAAGCTGACAAGTTCCTCGCCTCGCTCGGATGGATCGAGGGAGAGCCCACACTCGCTCCCGCCAGGTAACATTTCCGGAAAGAACGGCTTTCTCCCTAGTTTGGACTTTCTCCAATCCATGTCCTGAGGAGATGATCCGCCGGCGCAATTTTACAATCCTGCTGAAGACGCTGCGGAAACCAAAAATCTTGCCATTGAAAATCCCGCGAAGATGCAATAACCCGCGAATCCCGTTTTGGGAGGGAGGCTGGTGCACGCTGCAGGGTTCGAACCTGCGACCCCATCCGTGTGAAGGATGTGCTCTACCACTGAGCTAAGCATGCTTTCCGAGCCGATGGCCGCGAAGTGCGACCGGGCCGGGAGAATGAGGCGGGCCGGCCGGACTTGGCAAGCATTTCAGTGCGCCGGGCGGATTTTAAACTTTGTCGCGGGCGGGCCGGCACTAGTCTCGGGGCGAAGCAAGATTCCGTGGCCCAGATTCCCAAAGACAGTGTAGAAAAAGTGCTCGAAGCGACGGACATCGTCGATTTGATCGGTTCCTACATCCAGGTGAAAAAGGCGGGTTCGCAGTTCCGGGCAAACTGTCCGTTCCACAACGAGAAGACGCCGTCGTTCTACATCACTCCGCACACCCAGCGCTATCATTGCTTCGGGTGCCAAAAGGGCGGCGATGCGATTTCTTTTGTGCGGGACTACGAGAACCTGCCGTTCACGGACGCCGTGCGCAAGCTGGCCCAGCGGGCGGGGGTTCCGCTCATCGAAGAAGCGTTCGATCCGAAGGCCGACGAGTCCCGCCGGTCGCGGGGGCGGCTGCTGGACATCCATCGCGAGGCGACCGCGTATTTCCACGAACTGCTGATGAAGGACCCGGCGGCGGCGCATGCCCGGGAATACATGAAATCGCGCGGTTTCGGCAGTGCGATGGCGGCGAACTGGTCGGTCGGCTGGATGCCGGACAACCCGCGGCGGTTTCTCGACTGGGCGAAGTCGCGGAAATTCACCGGCCGCGAGCTGGTGGACTCGGGGATCGTCAAGCTTCAGGAGGACAACAATCCGCGGTCCGGAATTTACGTTAGATTCCAGGACCGGCTGATATTTCCGATCCGCAACGAGATCGGCGATGTGATCGCGTTCACCGCCCGGCAGCTCCGCGAGAACAAGAATAGCGGGAAATACATCAACTCGCCGGAGACCGCGATTTACAAGAAATCCAAGGTGTTCTTCGCCTTGGACCGGGCGAAGAAATCCATCCTTGCCGAGAAGGCGGCCCTGCTTTGTGAAGGGCAGCTGGATGCCATCTGCTGTCACGAACACGGCTTCACCCACGCCATCGCCACCTCCGGGACCGCGTGCACCACCGAACATGCGAGAATCCTCAAACGCTATACCGGCAACGTGCTGGTTTGCTTCGATGCGGACAGCGCCGGAATCGCAGCCGTGGAAAAAGCCTACCGCCAGCTTGCGCCGGAGGGTCTCGGAGTCCGCGTGGTGGAAATGCCGGCCGGGGATGATCCTGACAGTTATCTGAAATCCCACGGCGAGCAGGCGTTCCGCCAACTGCTCTCCAACGCGAAAGAGTTTTTTCACTACAAACTCGAACACGCGAAGGCCACCGGCCTGTTGGATTCGCCCACCGAGCGCGCGGTCGCGCTGAACCAATGCGCCGAACTGTTATCCCTGATCTCCGATTTCGCGGTGCAGGACAACCAGCTCAACATCGTGGCCGTCCATCTTCAGACCTCGACGCAATCGCTGCGTGCGGCGATCGCCAAGGCCAAGGCGCAGCCCAAGCGGGTGTATGCCGAGAAACCTGCGGGAGAAGGGGAAGACGCGCCGCCCGCCGAGCCAACGCGGCTGCACCGGATCGTGGCGTTTCTCTGCCACCTCGCTCTAACGTCCGGACCGGCGCAGCGGTTTCTGGGAGAGCAGTTTGAAACGCTGCACGAGGCGAACCGCTGGCTCGAGGGCATCCCGCTGCTGGAGGCCATTCTCGGCGCGGCGCCGGATCCCGCGTCGAATGCGGCGGTGAACACCTTCATCAGCGGGCTTTCCGAATCCGACCGCCTCGCGCTCGCCCACGAAACCTCGAGCCTCGACGGCGTCTCGCTGGACGGCATGCAGGCGGCGGAGCAGGCGCTCGCCCTGCTATCAGGCACCGTGCTGCAACGCCGAGACGCGGCGGTGAAAGCGGAGCTGAAACAGCCCGGCCTCACCCCGGAGCGCATGATCGAGCTGCTGCACGAGGCCAAGGAAATCAGCAGCCTGCTTCGCGGCATCGGCCAGCGTTCGGAATTCGACGACGAGCTTCCAGCGTCCACCTTCAAGGAAAAGCAGCCGGTGTGGAAAAAACGCCAGGACTCCGCGAAGAATGCCTAGCGCGACCAGCGACCCGAAAGCGTCCGCAGAATCTTTGGAGCGGGCTCGGCATGAATTCTATCGGCATTGCTTGTTGGAAGGATATGTCTATCAAGCAAAATGCCACCTGCGGCGATCCGCAGGTGGCATTCGGAGCAATCGAGAGACGCTTATTTGTCAAGAGGAGAGAAATCCTTCAACGACTCGGGCATGAGCACCGTGCCGACCGAGTGCATGACGCCGTTGTTGGCCATGACATCCGTGCTGTAGACTTTGGAATCGTTGATTTCGACTTCCTTCCCATCGACGTCGACCTTCACCTTCTCACCGTTCATCGTTTTCACCTCGCCATCCTTCAAATCGGCGGCGAGCACCTTGCCGGCCACGACATGATAGAGAAGCAGTGAGCGGAGCTTCTCCTTGTTCTCGGGAAGCATGAGTTTTCCGAGAGTGCCGGCTGGAAGCTTGTCAAACGCCTCGTCGGTGGGGGCGAAGATGGTAAAAGCGCCTTTTCCGCCAAGTGTGACATCGAGTCCCGTTGCGACGAGGGCCTTCTTGAGGGTGGAAAATGTAACACTGTCGTTGATGACGGTGGTGAGTGATCCGGGGTCAACGGCGGGTTGGCCTGCCTCCGCCACGGCTGGACTCTGAGGCTTCTCCACGGCGGTCTCGGCAGCAAACACGGACGGAGCCGCTGCGGCCAGAGTCACGATCAGGGCGATTTGCGTAAATTTTTTGGTTTTCATGATTTGCATTACGAGTTGGGGATGACGGCCGTCGCGAAGAAATGGTCCTTCAGCCAGGCTCGTCAGTTCCTCTCGTCGCAGGACGCGTGCCGTCAACGGCGGGCAACGGGAAAATCCGAGGATGTCGTTCTGGGTGAGTGGCTTGAAATCCTCGACCCATTTACAACTGCCCGTCCACCGCCGTGGCCGGGATGCATTTCCAACTCACTGCGTGCAAGATGCACGGCGGCGGAGGCCGAGGGAGTGCCGCTCCCCTGTAAGCCGGATTCTGTCCACCTCTTGCGAGGCTGGACGGCCATTTCTCTCACCCCGCCGGAGCGGAGCGCCCTGCTTGCGCAGGATGCGACTAATACCCGGAGATGAACGGGCGGGCAGCCCTTCCCCTGTTCTGTCTTGCACCACGCGAGGTTTGCCGTGCCGTCCGGTTACCCGGATTCGCGGTGGGCTCTTACTCCACCATTTCACCCTTGCCTGTGGCCTCGCGGCCCATCGGCGGTATCTTTCTGCTGCACTGTCTGTCCGGGTTCCTCGCGTTACCCGTCCCTCACTTTCATGAGGCGCGTTGCCCTGTGGTGTCCGGACTTTCCTCAGCCCCCGCTCGCGCGGAAACTGCGACCGTCCGGGGAGCGGCGGGCCGAAACTGTCCGGCGCGGGGTTATTGTCCAATCAAAAACACATCGACGAAAAACCAGCCGATCATCGCCACGCCGATGGCGATCTTGAATCCCATCCCGGCCAGCGTCCCCACGACCGAACCGACGCCGGAAATCGCCGCATGGTGGCCCTGCTTTTTCGCCAAGGCGATTTCACACACGAAAGCCCCGATCAGCGGACCTAACAATAAGCCGAATGGCAGGAAAAACATGCCTACGATGCTGCCCGCCACCGCCCCGATGGCTCCCCAACGGGTCCCGCCGAACCATTTGGATCCGGCGGCTCCGCTGAGCATTTCGAAGGTCTGGGAAACGGCCATCAGGACGACGAGGATGGCGAAGGACCACCAGTGCAGGCCGGAATCCGGGCCTTGCATCAGACGGTAGGCGATCACGCCGATAAGGATGATCAGGTGCCCGGGCAGGACCGGCAGCACGCAGCCGATCAGTCCGGCCAACAGCAGGCAGATCGTCACCACCCAGACGGCACTTGATTGGATCATTTCCCACATGCTGCGTGTCCTACAGTCGATTGAAGAAACCTGCAATGCGCCTTTGGGATTGAGTTGCAGATTCCGCTGGATACGCTCGCCGCGTCGCCCCATGAAGCATTCCATGATTTTCCGCACGTTGGTCCTGCTCGTTTTCAGTCTTCCCATTCAGGCGTCCGCGCAAGCGTCCGAGAGTGTGATCGTGGTGGAGGCCCACTCCGGAAAAATCCTTGTCGGTGCCAATTCCTCGGTCAAACGGCCTGTCGCCAGCCTCAATAAAATCGCCACCGCCGTCGTAACGGTGGACTGGGCCACCGCAACCGGGACCGATCTCGGTTCCACGGTCATCACCGCGCCCCAAACCGTCCTGCTGGTCGGCGGGCCCAATCCGATGAACCTCCAGCCCGGCGACCAGCTCACCCTGCGAGATGCGCTCTACTCGGCGCTCCTCGGCTCCGACAATCTCGCCGCTCTGGCCATTGCGGATCACGTGGGCCGTGAAATCCAGACCCGCCGCGGCGGCAGTGGCGATCCCGTCGCGGCATTCGTCGGCGAGATGAACAAACTCGGCAAGGCGATCGGCATGCGCGATACCCGTTTCGCCAACCCTCATGGACTCGAGCGCCCCGGTGCCAAGGCATACTCCACGGCTGCGGACGTCGCCAGACTCTCCATCTACGCCATGCGCCGGAACGCCTTCAACTTCATCGTCCGCCAGACAGAACGCCAGGTGAACGTGACCGGAGCTGCCGGGAAGCGCGGCTATCGGGTGAAAAACACCAACCAACTCGTCGGCGAGCCCGGGATCCTGGGGGTGAAAACTGGTACGACGAATGCTGCCGGACCCTGTCTATCTGTTTGTATGGACCGCGAACCCCTCGTCCGACCGAAACCCGACGGCTCCAAGGGGGTGACACCCCGGCGGTTGATCGTGGTCCTGCTCAACAGCCCCGACCGTTTCAACCGCGCCCGCACCCTGATCGACCAGGGGTGGTCGATTTACGATCCGTGGCTGGCATCCGGTGCCCCGGTGCAGGACCGCGAGCGGGAAATGCTAAGCGTGCCCAATCCCCAGTAATCGGGCTAACATTTTCTACCATCACCATCACCATGAAAATAGGCATACTCAACAGCGGCGGCGATTGCCCCGGACTCAATGCGGTCATCCACGGCGTCGTCGGCGCGGCCCACCAGCTCGGCTGGGAGGTCATCGGCTTCCGCGACGGGTTCGAAGGGATGCTTCCTCCCGGCGACTACACGGTTCTCAAGCCGAAGGACACCATCGGTATTCTCAAGCTCGGCGGCACGATTCTCGGCACCACCAACAAGGGCCACTTCGCCGCGAAAGTGGGCAAGGGCGACATCGCCGAAGTCCCTGCCGAAATCGTCGCGCAGGCCAAGCAGACGATGGACGAACTCGAGATCAAGGCCCTCATCATCGTGGGCGGCGACGGCTCGCTCACCACCGGCCTGCAGCTCTATCGGGAAGGTTGGCCGATCATCGGCGTGCCGAAAACCATCGACAACGACCTCAGCGCCACCGCCTTCACCTTCGGCTTCGACAGCGCGGTTTCCACCGTGGTCGACGCACTCGACCGCCTTCATACGACGGGTGAGAGCCACAAGCGCGTCATGGTCCTCGAAGTGATGGGTCGCCACGCCGGTTGGATCGCCCTGTGGGGCGGGATCGCCGGGGGAAGCCACGTGGTGCTGCTGCCGGAAATCCCGTTCAGCTTTGAAAAAATCACCGAGTTCATCAACCGCCGCGACGCCGCCGGCTACCACAGCACCATGGTGGTCGTCGCCGAGGGCGCGCACATGCCGGCAGGGGAAATCGTCACCATCGATGCCAACACCGGTGGCGAAGTCCGCCTTGGTGGCATCGGTGAGCGCGTCGCCAAGAAACTTCAGGAGTCCACCGGCAAGGATGCGCGCGCCTGCACTCTCGGCCACCTCCAGCGCGGCGGTTCGCCGACTGCCATCGACCGGATCCTCGGCATGCGTTTCGGCGTCATGGCCGTGAAACTCGCTGCTGAAGGCAACTTCGGCCGCATGGTCAGCTATCAGGCCTATCACGTGGACTCCGTGCCCATCGAAGAGGCGGTCCACCAGCTGCGCCTTGTCCAGCCGGAAAGCGAACTCGTGCTGGCGGCCAAAGCGGTGGGTATTTGTTTCGGAGACTGAAGAAGTTGAGAGTTTAGGGTTGAGAGTTGGGAGTGGAAGATGAGACTCAGGGACTCCTTTCCTCCCGCTTTCAACTCCCAACGCAAGACTTTCAATATTCTCCCGCCATGTCCTCCGATCCTCTTCTCCAGCTCCTCCGTCGCAAAGCCCGGGTTTCCAATCAGGACCTTGCCGAACTGCTCTCTTCCAACAAGGAGACCGTCGCCGTCCGCGTCGCCGCTTGGGAAGCCGACGGAACCATTCTCGGCTACCATGCCGTAATCGATCCAGAGGTCAGTGGGGACACCTCGGTCTCCGCCTTCATCGAGGTGAAAGTCACGCCTGAGCGGGGTGGGGGATTTGACCGCCTTGCAATGCGCATCGCCCGCTTCGACCAGGTGGTTTCCTGTTATCTTGCCAGCGGCGGTTACGATCTGATGGTCGTGGTCGAGGGCGGCGACCTCCGCGAAGTGGCTCGTTTTGTTTCGGAAAAACTCAGCTCGCTCGAAGGAGTCATTTCCACCGCCACCCACTTCCGCCTCAAGACCTACAAGGAAAACGGCTTCATTTTTGAAAAGGAAGTGAAGACCGAGCGCCTGGCGGTTTCGCCCTGAGCCGCAGGGTGGGGGCTAACTTTCTGACTTGCGGATGGCCGGAAGTGGGTCGATTCTTGAAATCGAACCTAATAAAACCACCGTGAGTGCCAATCCACCATCATCCGCCGAGAAGAAGCTTCGCGAAACATTGAAGAGCAATCCCGCCGACTGGGAGACACGCAAGCAGCTTGCCCGCCATCTATACGACCAGGGATCCTTCGCGGAGGCTGCCGACCTGGTATGGGCCGCCGATGAGATTCCAAGTATCGACATCGAACTGGCCTTCGCCGCGCGGGTGCTGGCCAAAGCGAGTCCGCGCAAGGCGATCCGTCTGCTCTCGGCCTTGCTCGAACACAACCACGGCAAGGCGGTGCAGAATCTCGGACTCGCAAACGCCCTGCTCCACCATGGCATGGTGCTTCAGGCGACCCGCTTCTACGGCGCCGCACTCGAGGCGGATCCCACACTCGGCAATCCCGAACTCGAACACTTCATTCTCTGGACCGACGACGAGGAATCGCTGTGGGGCGACTTCAAGGACCGGCGTCCGAAACTTGGCGAACTGCCATGGATGAAGCGCGACCCCGAGGAGGCCATGAAACTGACAAGCCGGATCAACCTCCACACCACCCCGATCAAGCTGCCCAGCCTCGAACCCGCGCCGGGCGAGGAACTCGGCAACGATCTCTATCAACAGAAAGCGGAAAAGGGCGCGGAGCCCAGCCCGCCGCCCGCCGTGACGATCCCGCTGGACCGGGTCGATCCGAAATATCGCCTCTTCGACTCCGAACTTGGTGCTCCCAGCGAACCGGAGGCTCCCAAAAAGCCGGCAGCAAACACCGTCAAGACCGCTCAACCCGCTGTGGAAGCGCCGACACAACCCGCGCTAGCCGCACCGGTCAAAACTGTGGCACCGAATCCGAACATCACGCCGCCACCGAGGCCCATTGCCGCCGAATTGCCAGGACTGGCAAAAACTCCGGTCCCCGCTGGCGCACCCACGGTCCGCTTGAGGCCCGCACTGCCGCCGATCTCGCCCAAGAAACCCTGAGCGGTGTCTGGCAGTGAAGGAAATACGAGACAAGAAAGTCGACCGCGGACTCGCCGGGCAGAAGGCGCGGGTGGGACAATGACCCGGACTTTTGGTGGCTCGACATCGTCAACCCTCTTGACTAGGCTCCAGCAATGAAACTCGACGAAATTCAAAAACGCGCCATGGACCTACCGGATTCGGAACGCGCCAGCCTGGCCGCCGATCTTTTGATGTCACTACCAGGCATCCTGGTCGATGCGGACGATGGAATCGCCGAAGCCCGCCGACGCACGAAAGAACTCGACTAGGATCCGTCTGCCGGGTGCTCGTGGCAGGAAATCAAACAAGCGCTCGGACGATAGCGGATGGGAGTGATCTTCCATCGGCGGATTCAAAAGGACTTGCGCTCGGCTTTGGCGTTTTACGAAACAGGGGGCGGCTCCAAACTGGCCGACCGTTTCTCGAGGAAGCTGAAAACGCCGCAGCCAAGGTGCTGCAAAACCCCCAAGGCTTTCATTTCATCGACGACGGGCTGCGACGGGTTTCCTTGGAATCGTTCCCTTACCACTTCGTCTTTGCAGAAAACCTGCACACCGTGAGATTTCTCGTCTTGCGGCACGACAAGCGCCACCCGTCATTCGGATTGCGGCGACGATAACCCAAGCGATGAAACGCCGGAAACACATCCTACTTTTAGCCGCGGTGCTTCTCGTGATCATCCCGCTCACACTGCTCTTCCGCAAACCCGCGCCCCTCGATCTTTCCAAGGACGAAGAGCCGTTCAAGTCGATGGTCCTGCCGCCGAAGTCGGTTACAGGGGACATCATCATGGATGGAGGGAGCGTGGTGGTAGAATTGAACGACGGTGCCAATAAATGTTACGAAATCTTTTTTGAAATCGACTACGGGACTAGAGGTCATCCAACGGCAAGTTGGAGACCCGGCAATGTCGGGAAGCGAGTTCCTCTGAAGAATCCGACAAGAGCCAAAGCGATCAGCAAAAGTTTCTTGAGAATTTACGGCAAAGTTGGAGATGAGGGAGTGGGGCGCGCTCTCAATGGACTATCCGTAATTGTCGAAACATACGATCAATGGGAGAGAAATTTCCGAAGCATTTTTAAATGAAGCCTCTGAAAAACCGAAGATTCAAAGATCGCCACTGCCCAGAAATTCCGGCAAATCCTCCCGCGTGACGTTGCCAGTCTTTGAAATCGAACAACCTCTGCGGGACGCCGTGCAGGGCAAGCTGTCTCGTGTTCTGCTCAAAGCGCCGACGGGCTCGGGGAAATCCACATCAGTCCCCGGGATGCTGGTGGATGCGGGGATTTCCGGACGCATTCTCGTCATTGAACCCCGCCGGATGGCCGCGCGCCTGCTGGCGGGCTGGGTGGCGAAGCAACGCAAGGCCACACTCGGCAACGAGGTCGGCTACGCGGTCCGCTTCGACACGAAATACCGGAACGACACCAGGATCATCTATCTGACGGACGGGGTTTTCCAACGCTGGATCCAGGACGATCCGACGCTATCCGGAGTCGGCGCGGTGGTTTTCGACGAGTTCCACGAACGCCGGTTAGCGGTGGACGTCGCGCTGGCTCGATGCCTCGATTTGCAGGAAGGCCCGCGGCCGGACCTGCGGGTGGTGGTGATGTCGGCCACACTGGAAACGGCGGGGCTGGCGGATTATCTCGCACCAGCCATTGCGCTCGAAGCGGGCGGGCGGACACATCCGGTGCAGGTGCTCTATCGGGCAGACCGGCCGCCGGTGAACGACCGCCGCGGCGGACCGCC
>JBGSTM010000346.1:0-28320 GCA_041736495.1 Akkermansiaceae bacterium | reverse complement strand
CGCGGTCCTGCGTTTGGCCGGTTAGTTTCAAATAGGAAATCTTTTCCTTCACCAGATGCTGCTCGATGAGGGCGAGCATGGAGGTGAACGAGGAGAACAACAGGATGCGGCGGCCTTCCTCGATCAGCGTGGGGAGCAACTCGTCGGTGAGGTATTGGAGCTTGGCGGACTCGGCGACTTTCTGTGCGGCGGGAGTCTTGAGCAGCAGCGGGTGGCAGCAGATCTGGCGCAGCTTGAGCAGCGCGTCGAGCACGATGATGTGGGACTGGCCGATGCCCTTGGCGGAGATGGCGTCGCGGACGCGCTTGTCCATCGCGGCGCGGACGGACTCGTAAAGGTCGGATTGTTTCTTGGTGAGCTCCACGCCGTGGATGATCTCGGTTTTTTCCGGCAGCTCGGTGGCGACCTGGTCCTTGGTGCGGCGCAGGATAAGCGGCGAAATGCGGCGGTTCAGGGCGAGCTGGGCATCGCCTGAGCGGTCGCGCTCGATGGGGCGGCGAATGGTGGTGTTGAAGGTTTTTTCGTCCCGCAGGAATCCCGGCATGAGGAAACGCATGAGGCTCCAGAGTTCTCCCAGGTGGTTCTCCATCGGCGTGCCGGATAGACAGAGGCGGTGCGCGCCCTTGAGCTCGCAGGCGTTCTGGGCGCTGAAGGATTTGGGATTCTTGATGTATTGCGCCTCGTCGAGCACGATGACGTGCCAGCGCTGGCTGACGAGCTGGCTGAAGTCCCGGGAGAGCAGCGGATAGGAGGTAAGCACGATGTCCGCAGACTCGATCTCGCTGAATCCAGCGGCGCGGTCCTTGCCCTGGAGGACCACCACCTTGAGATGCGGGGTGAATTTCGCGGTTTCCTCCGCCCAGTTAGGCACGACCGAGGTGGGGGCGATGACCAGTGAGGGAAGCCCGGGCGATTTCGCGGACTCGGCGGCGAGATGGGCGAGGGTCTGCACGGTTTTGCCGAGGCCCATGTCATCGGCGAGGATGCCGTGGAGCCCGTGGGCGGCAAGGAACTGCAACCAGCGGAATCCATCAAGCTGATAGGGCCGCAGATCCGCCAACACGCCCGGCGGGACTTTGGCCGGCGGGAGTTCGGTGATGTTCCTGAGGTTGTGCCCGAGCTTGGCGAGGGCGCGGGTGGTCTCGGAGGAATCGATGGCAAGCCCGTCCGCCACTCCGGCGGCGGCGATGCGGTCGATGCGGATGGGTCCGTTAGCAGCATTTCCCAGAAACAGGTGGCGGACCTGATCGACCATTTCCAACAGCCGCCGGGCGGGAAAGCGGATGAAGCCGTCCTCGGGATTTTCACAGGGCAGCGAGAAGAACTCCGGCAGATCCGGCGCATCGGCGGGCGGCAGGTCCATGCGGATGGCCTGCGCGATGATCGGGATGAGACTGACCTGACGACCTTGGAGCTCGAAGGTGATGTCGAAGCGAAACCAGTCGATGCCGTGGTCCGGATCCGACTCAATGACCGGGAAAAACGCGCTGGCGTCATGCGAAGTAAGCCCGGCCTTGGGATCCACCTCGATGGTCCAGCCGGAGTCGCGGAGGGCCTGCATTTCCCCACTCTCCAACAGCTCCACCCAAGCGAGTTGTGCAGTGGAAGACGCCTGCATGGGAATGACCGAGTGAAGCGCCGCCGTGTCAAGATGATGTGAGGGGATGACTGTGCTGAGGGGCATGAAGCCGGCCTTGCCAAGCTGGAGCGCCAGGGCCTGCTCCGCCTCGTAATCGCGCTGCCAGAAGATGCGCTTCCCGGCGCGGACTTCCGCATGGCTCTGGGGGTGACCTTTCGCGAGGGGAAATAGCAATTTGCTGTCTTGATAGCGGAATGAAAGCTGCCCGACGATGTGGTTCCGCTGGTCCCAGCTTTTTCCCAGGGTCCTCGAATAGACGCGGAGATGGGGCAGCGGCGGCGAGGCGGGACGGGTCTCCGTCTCCACCTTGGTCGGAATCGGAAGGTGGGCGGTGGAGATGGCGGAAAACCGTTTGGAAATCTCCTGCAGGTCACTCCCGGAGATCGCAGGACCATTCTGCCAGGCAGCAAGCACGGCGGCGGGTAAATCGCTAATCGCCAGCCCCAGAGTGGCGGTCGCCGGATCGAGGTAACGGGCCGGCTGGGTGGGGATGACAATGACACCGGGATTCTCGCACTGCAGTTCCGGCCTGGCGCTGCCGCTCGGGAGTATCTTCCACACCGCGTTCACCCGCTGCGGCGGCCCCAGGGAAACTGGTTGATAGATTTTCGCCGGTCCGGTCGCGCCCGAGTCCGCCCGCCAGAACAACCGACCGCTGGCGTGGGCGGCAGCGAGCAGTTCGTCCCAATCCGCGCCCTCCAGCGGCAGCTCGCCGGGAATCCGCCGGTCGCGGGCCATCTCGTGATAGATCGAGGCGACGGCGAAGTCCTCGCGCACCAGATATTTCGGTGGATTCGAAAGGTCCGCCTGCGAGCGGGATTCGGAGATACTGACAGCTCCGCTCTTCTGCCAGGTGCCGACCCGCAGCATGAAGTGCAATCCCTTGCCGCCGGGAAACGATGGCCGCTCGATGCAGTAGGCGAGGAAACGGCTTTCAGGTTTTTCGGCAGCCGGAGTTGCAGCCACCGGGGCCAGCGTCGCGGCGCTTTCAATCTCCCGCAGCCAGTCCCTGAGTTCCGGATAGAAATGCGGGCCGCCGGTCTTCGCGGTGTTTGCAAGATCCGCGGCAACCAGCGCTAACAACGCAGCGCTGTGCTTGCAATAACATCCGACCGGGCAGGAACAGTCGGGATCCAGCGACCACTCGCCGTTCGACATCCGGAAAACAATATCCGTCCGATAGGGCTTGGGCGCCTCACCCTGGACAAAAGCCGAGACGATCAGCACGCCCGGAGTGAGGTCGGCTTTGACAGCGACCTGCTGGATGAAGCGCTCGGATCCATATACCGCGCTCCGCATCAGGGCGGCGTTGGTGAAAGTGCGTTTCCATTTCCCCGCGACCATCCATTCGCGCAGGCCCGGCAGGGCGGATAACTTGGATAAATCGTGGGGCATGGGTCCGTGTCCGGTGATCAGCGCGACCAATCCGGGCGGGCGGTTTCGAAACTCATCTCCTCACCAGTCCGCGGATGGCGGAACGACAGTCTCCATGCGTGAAGCTGGAGCGGCGGCGAATCGGGATCGAGTGTCTGCCTGTCACCCGTCTTGCGGTCTGGCAGATAGGCGGGATCGCTGGCGACGGGAAATCCGAGCTGCCAGAGATGCACGCGGATCTGGTTGGTCCTGCCGGTGCCGAGCTTGGCCTCCAGCAGGGTGGTGCCGTCGGCGCAACGCTCGATGACGGTGAAATCCGTGCGCGACGGCAGACCTTCGATTTCATCCACCATCCGCGTCCCCATCACATCGGGCTCGGCGGAAATCGGAGCTTCGGAGAAAAACCCATCGTCCGGTGGATGGCCGATACATCTGACGAGATAGCGCTTGTCCACAAGGCCCTCCAGAAACTGCCGCTGCAGCAGGCGGCAGAAGTGGCGGGTGCGGGCGAAGACCACCACGCCGGTCGTATTCGCGTCGAGCCGGTGCACCGGGCGCGGGTATTTCGGAACGTAGACGAGATTGAGAATGTGCTGGAGCGTATTCCGATGGAAGCGACCGCTCGCGTGCATCGGCAGTGGCGCGGGCTTGTGCACCACCAGGATGGCCTCGTCCTCATGCAGCACCCGGATGTCCGCCAACACGGGCGGCTCGACGTCCGGCGGGAAAATCTGTACCACCCGCTCGCCGCCGCGGACGATGTGATCCTTGTCCCGGATGGTGCCGCCGTAGTTCACGAAGCGCCCGGCCTCGCAGCGGGCCTCCCATTCCGCGGGGGAAATCTGCGGGAAAAGATCAACGAGCACTTCTAGCAGCGTCCGCCCGTCGTGCGCAGCGGGGATATTCACCGGCCGCCGGTTTTCCAACGAAAGCGAGCCGGGCAATGGATGGGTGACCCGGGCGATTTCCGCGTGAAGCGTGGCGATGCGTTCCACCATGCGCTCCGGCGCGCTCACGAAACAATGCGGACAACTCACGCCCTCGACATGTCGCGGGTCCTCCTGATCGGCCGCGTCGAGCGGTGTCTGGCAGGCGAAACAAACGGCATAGTCCGACTCACGCAGCCCAGGGTCCACGCCGACGCGCTGGTCGAAGACGAAGCACTCTCCGTCGTAGTGGTCGCCGCCGCATTCCTCGAAATACTTGAGAATGCCGCCGTCGAGTTGATAGATATTCCGATATCCTTCCCGCTCCATGAAGGGGCCCGCCTTCTCGCAGCGGATGCCGCCGGTGCAGAACATGACCACCGGCTGGTCCTTGAGCTCGTCCGGCAGTTTTCTAACCGCTTCCGGGAATTCGCGGAAGGTGTTGATGTTCGGAACAATCGCGCCCTTGAAGGTGCCGAGTTTCACCTCGTAGTCGTTACGGGTGTCAAGCAGGGTGACCGGGCGGCCTTCGTCGAGCCAGCGCTTGAGTTCGGCGGCGGGGATCTTCGGCGAGGTGTAGTTCGCCGGGCGGATACTCTCCATGCCGAAGGAGATGATTTCCTTTTTCAGGCGGACGAGCATCCGGTTGAAGGGTTGTTTCTCGCTGATGCTGATTTTCGGCTCCAGACTCTCCAGCCCGCGGATGGTGCGGAGTTTCGCAAGCAGCAGGTCGATGGATTCGGCCGCACCGGCGACGAAGAGGTTGATGCCCTCGGTGCTGAGCAGGATGGTCCCTTTCAAGCCCCAGGCCTTGCAATCGGCCACGAGTGATTCACGCAAGTCCTTGAGACCGGTAAGTTCAGCGAAGCGGTAGGTGGAAATATTCGTGACAGCGGACACGGAGGAAAAACATCACGAAGCCCGGCCGGTTGCGAGTGAAGAAAACAGAAATCCACCTCGGATCCCGCGGTTTCCCGACGCCGGACTTACGTAAACCCGAAGCTGGCTCGCGATGAAACGATTTGAATTCGGGATGATTCCACAGCGGGCCGGATGCACGCCAATCGGGGTTTTTCGGCAGCGGGCCGGGGTGGAGGCGGCCGTCCATTCGGAGTAGGGTTTCACCCCATTTTCCCCAGCAGGCGACTCCGATAGCGTTTCCGCGTCAGATCCTCCGCAGATGTGCCAATCACAACTCCATCATCACGAAGACAAAGCCTTGGCGAAGAGTCAGGAAATCACCGATGCGGCAATCGAGCAAGCTCTCGAAACCGCAGAATCCTGCTTTCAAGTCTGGTGCCGGAAATCTCCCCGTGAACGGGTCGCTGTCATTTCAAAAGCCGCTGAGATTCTGCGTCTTCGGCAAGATGCATTTGCCGCGTCCACGATGTTGGGTTTCGGCCTTCCTTTCGATCAGGCACAGCGGGAAGTCGCGCTCACCGCCGACGTCATCGACTACTACGCCAAGCACTCGGAAAGCCTGCCGCAAACGGACCCGATCCAAGACAATTCCATGCATTTCGGCGTGATTTTCGGTTATCAGCCGGATTCGTTCCCTTATTTCCAACTGGCCCGCATGACGGCACCTAACCTGGTCGTCGGAAACGTGGTGGTCGTGAAACATGCCGGGAGCATTCCTCCATGCGCACATGCCTTCGAGGAGCTTTGGAAAGAAGCTGGGGCACCTGCTGGCATTTTCACCAATTTGCTCGTTTCTCCATCGCAAGCTTTGCGCCTTCACGATGATCCACGCATGCGGAGCGCCTCGAGCCGGGGTGCCGACGCAGTGCACCGAATCACCCGCAAGACAGGCACCGAGTCTCACCTCCTGCCTCTGAAATCCGCGCCAGCATGCGATGGATTTTCGAAGTGATGGGGGTGGATCAGGAGGTTGCGGCTTCCTGAATTTTGTCGCCCGTTTTTTCAACGTCGCGACCAAATCCGCGGGCAGTGCTGCACGATGTGGATAGGGCGGCAGCACCAATGACCAGTGCTCCCGCTGCCATCGTGGCGAAACGGAAGAACGATGGCTTCGAATTCTGACAACGGCGTTCTGCAATAAGGATCGGGTTCATAGTAAGCGCTCTTTCGCAGGTGCCACGCCATCTTCCTTGATTCTTACAAACCTTTGAAAATCAGCTGTTTTTCATCTACACGCTCAAGGCACCCTCACTAAATGATATTGCAAGTTGCACGAAGACCCAACAACCCGTAGCATTTCGCACGATTCTCACTCGATGCGGAAGGATGCCACCACCTCCAGTTTGCTTACAGTGAGGCACTTGCCGATTCCTGCCGAAAGAGGCATGGAAGCTGATAAACAGGCTCACACCTACCAACCCGCATGGATATTCTTATTGTTGACGACGAAAAGTCGATTCGCCTTACCACCTCACTCGCGCTGGAATCGGACGGACATTATGTCGAAACCGCCGAAGACGGTGCACTGGCCTTGCGGCGAGTCCGCGAGGAAAATTTCGACCTCGTGTTTCTCGATCTCCGGCTGGGTGATGAAGACGGGCTCGATGTCTTGCAAAAGATCATCGCCCTCAAACCGCAGCAGCTCGTCACGATTTTCACCGCCCACGCCTCCATCCCTACCGCAGTCAGGGCGACCCAGCTTGGCGCGTTCGACTACTTGGAAAAGCCCTTCACCCCCGACCAGCTGCGGGCGATTCTGGTAAAAGCGCAAAAGGCCCTGAAGACTCAGGGCGAAGTCACCCAGCTCAAGGAAACCGTCAAGGAGCTCAAAAGCGAAGTCCGCCACACCTCACCGCCGCTGCGGTTCACCTCCTCGGACACGAAGACAGGCGAGGAATTCGAAATGTTGTTTCGCGCAGCCGCTACCTCCGCCTCCATCCTGATCCTTGGCGAGAGCGGCACCGGAAAAAGCGTCATCGCCCGGGAAATCCACGACCGCAGCCATCTCGCGGACAAACCGTTTGTGACGGTGAGCTGCCCGAGCCTTTCCAAGGAGCTGTTGGAGAGCGTGCTCTTCGGACACATGAAAGGCTCGTTCACCGGAGCGATCAAAGACACCTGGGGGAAAATCCACGCGGCCGACGGCGGCACCCTGTTTCTCGACGAAATCGGCGAGCTGCCGATGGAGATCCAGCCCAAACTCCTGCGCCTGCTGCAGGAGCGCGAATACGAACGCCTCGGCGAAAACAAGGTCCGCGAGGCAAACGTCCGGGTCATCGCCGCCACCAACCGCGACCTGACCGCCAGCATCGCCGCAGGAACCTTTCGCGAAGACCTTTATTACCGCCTCAACGTCATTAGCGTGAAAGTCCCGCCGCTGCGCGAACGTCCGCTCGATCTCGACCGTTTTTCAAAGGACTATCTGGATTTCTTCGCCGGCCAGCTTGGGCGCAAATTCGAAGGCTTCAGCGACAGCGGCCGCGGTGCCCTGATGCATCACCCTTGGCCTGGCAACCTACGGGAACTCCGCAACGCCATCGAGCGCGCAGCCATCCTCTCGCGCGGCCCCCGCATCGAGGCGCAGGATCTCCCCCGCCCGGTCCCCTCCACCAGCAACGGCTCTGCCGGCGATCCGCTAGGCCTCGGGATCGGGGGCGAGCACAGCCTCGATCAAATCGAACAAGCCCACCTCACCCGAGTGCTCGACTGGGCACCATCCCTTCATGATGCCGCTAACATTCTTGGCATCGACAAGGCCACCCTCTATCGCAAGCGGAAACGCTTCGGCATCGATTGACCGACTGTCCTCGCCCCATGCTGCGACTCAGGTTACTTTACGGACTGCTCACCATCACCCTGCTCCTGTGGGCGGTGGGAGCCGCGGCCTTGCTGCTGATGCGGGATTCCGTCACGCGGTTCGATGCCCGGCTGCACGCCGACTACCGGGCCATCGACGCAGCGCAAACGATGCGCACCCTGACGGCAACACTCAATGCCCGCTATCTACCCTCGCTTGCGGGTGCACCTCCGGAAACCGCATTGGACCGGTCCTTGTATGACAATCTCAAAATCGATCTCCGCCAAAAGCTGGCAATCATCCACTCGGACGAGAGCCGTGACCAAAACTGGCAGAGTGTGGAGAAGAGGCTGGATCAAACGCTGGAAACCTACTTCGAAGGATACGAAGCCTTCTTCGCCGGCAAGGCAGTCGACCGCTCCGACCGAGAAAAACTCCTTCAGTTCATGAGCACGCAGACCCAGCGGCTCACCGACCTCAGTGAGAACGTGATGACTCTAGCCGAGGAAAAACTCTTCAGCGGCGCGAGCCAGCTAGAGAAGGAATCCGGAAAAAACACCCTGTTTGTGGCCACCCTCGTATTGCTAGGCACCGCGATCGCCGCGTTGATCTATTTCCAGCTCGTCCGGCAACTCGTCGATCCGGTCTCATCCCTTCACCGCTCGATCGAAGAAATCCGCAAGGGGAATTTCGAGCTCACCATGCCCGAGCCCAGTCAGGGCAGCGAGTTTTCCAAGGTGGTTTCCGCCTTCAACGACATGGCCGCAGAGCTCAAGATCCGGCGCGGCGAGTCCGACGAAAACCTGATGCGCGCGGACCTGGTGAACCGAGCCATCCTCGAAGCCATTCCCTCCCCCGTCTTCGTGCTCGGTGACGACTCCGGCATCGTGCAGATCAATCCAGCCGCTGAAATTCTCACCGAAGTCCTGGGGGTCACCGGCAGGTTGCCACTGAAGATCCAGCGCATCCTCGATGACTGCCGGGATAACGGCACCCACTTCCTGCCGGAGGATCCGCGCGAGGCGCTGTTGTTCCGGATCGATGAAGAGGAGTTCTACTACCTTCCCCGCATCTTTCGCTTTGAATCCGAGAACACCTCGCAATCCGGCTGGGCCGTGCTGCTTCACAACGTCACCCGCATCCGCTGGCTGGACGACATGAAGACCAACCTCCTGTCAACCGTCAGCCATGAGATCAAAACCCCGCTGACCGGCATCCGCATGGTGCTGCACCTGTTACTCGAGGAGCGCTCGAACCACCTCGACGAGATGCAGAAGCTCATGGTCACATCCGCCAACGAGGATTGCGAGCGGCTACTCACCACCCTCAACACCTTGCTCGACCTCTCCCGTGCCGAGAGCGGCTCCACCCACCTGGCACGCGTGCCGATGGAACTCCGCGCGAGTGTGGCCAGAGCTGCCCGACTCTATCAAAGTGCGGCCACCGCCAAGGAAATCGAGCTGACCATCGAAGACGACGACGCCAACGCGCCCGAAATCCTCGCAGATCCGGTGCGCCTCGACGAGGTCGTGAACAACCTGGTTTCCAACGCCATCAAACACAGCCCGGTCGCAGGAAAAATCACCATGCGACTCTCCAAGCCGGACGCGGAGCACCTCCGCGTCTCAGTCATCGACCAAGGTCCTGGAGTCCCAGAAGCCAGCCAGAGCCGCATCTTCGAGCGATTCTATCGGGCGCCCGGCCAGAAGGCGGATGGCGTCGGACTCGGCTTGTTCATTTCCCGGGAAATCATGCGCGCCCATGAAGGACGCATCGGCCTTCGCGAACGTTCCGACTCACAAACCGAATTTTACGTAGATGTCCCCATCGCCTGATCCGCCGGAATCCAGGGACTCCAGCCAACTGAAAGTGCTGGTGGTCGATGACGAGCCGACGCTGCGCCTCGGCTTCACCTACGCCCTTTCTAATCGTAGAACCACCGTCGAGACGGCGGCCACCGGACAACAGGCGCTCGACCGCATCGCGACCACCCGGTTCGACCTCATGATTCTCGATCTCCGGATGCCCGAGATCGACGGCATTGGGGTCATCGAAGCCCTCAGGGCCGGAGGAAACCCGCTGCCCATCGTCCTGTGCAGCGCCGCCCTCACGCCGAACGCCGCCCTCCGGGCCGTGCGCCATGGCGTGGTGGATTTCCTCCTCAAGCCCGTCCGCCCTGTCGATCTGCGGCAGGTGATCGAGTTCGTCATCCGCCCTGAGAACCGGGCGCTGCCCCAGGCGATGAAGGCCGCTAGAAACGGCCGGACCGCGCTGGCCATCGAAATCCTCGAGGGCGAGCCGAACCCCAGCCAGCAGGTCCGGCACTGGCTGGACCTCCTGACCACCATCCGGAATGCGGAGCAGGGAGAGGACATGGATTCGTTGGAGCTTAAGATCAAAACCAGCATGTCCGTGCTCGCATTCAACGCCCCGTCGGTTTCCTGAGCTACCGTCGGGCCTGATCGCTTTTCGGGCCGGAAGCCACTCCCGGCGGCGTGCCATAGCCGACCAACCGCGATCTGGCCTCTTTGGCAGGCACGCGGAAATCATAAACACCATAACCGTTCGCCTTAACTCCCCGATAGGACCTGCCGTCCGTCGCGTTGATCATGATGCGCAGCCCGTCCTTTTTCTCGCGTCCCAGATAGAGCGCCACATGGGTGATGCTCAAGGCCTTCACGCCGTCCACCACCGCGCCGGTGGACCAGAATAACAGGTCGCCGGGTTGCAACTCCTTGAGGCTGGAATCATCGAACTCCGTCGCACTCGCGGAAACCACCTTCAACCGCTTCTCCTCGAGCAGCCACGCATACTGGGCGGCGGAACTTCGCGGCGGCTTCAATCCCGCCTTCCGCATCACGAAATACATCGCTCCCGAGCAATCAAAGCCGCCTTGCGCCGGATCCGCCTTGCCGTACGCGTATGGCAGCCATGGCGAGTCCCTGGCCGTCGCGATCGCGATCTCGATCAGTTTTTTGCGATCCGCTGCCAGCCCGTCGAAATCCGCCAGATCATCGATCTCCACCAGCGCCGGTCTTCCATACGAGGGCTTGGTTTGGGTTTCCGCCGGAGTTGGATCCTGTGCCAGCAGAAGCGGGAAGGCTAACAGGCCCACCATGACCAGGAAGGCAGGCATCGCGTTCATCCTTGAGGGCATGGTCAGCATCCCCGACAGTGCCCCGGTAACCTCCTAAATCCAACAGATTTTTTGCAGCCGCATGGTAGGGTTTCACCCCATGGAATTACCTGGCCGAACCCATTATGTTTCCGCCTCCGTGAAAACCACCTCATCGGGGACAGCTTCATTTCATCCCTGGTCATGCCTAACACTGCCCCCGCGGCCCCGCTAGCCCCCCGCGCCGTCTGGTCGCTGGATGGGGAAAGCAGCGTCCTCGCCATCTCCGGAGACTGGCGGCGTGACGGACCGGCAGTGGAAGTCACGGGAGCTTCTGCCGAAAAAGCTGCCGCTAGCTATCAGATGGAGGAACTCGGTTTCTACGATTCCACCCTCCCGGCATTCCTTCTGGCAAACATCCGCGAAGCCAGCGCCGGACCGGATGACTCCCCATCCTTTGACGGCCTGCCCGACAATCTGCGAGGCCTGTTGGAACTGGCGCTCGCCGTGCCGGAGGAAAGCCAGACCCAGACCACTCCGCGCGCGTCCTCGGAAATCCGGAAACTTGGAAAAATCTCCCTCAGCATCTGGACGAGCCTGAAGGGGCTCTCCGAGTTCACCGGGAATTCCATGCTCTCGCTCGGCCGCTTCTTCACCGGTCGGGCCCGCTTCCGCTCATCGGATTTCTGGATGGCTCTTCAGGAATGTGGCGTCCAGGCCCTGCCGATTGTTTCGCTCATCAGCTTCCTCATCGGCCTGATCCTGGCCTTCGTCGGAAACGTCCAGCTCACCAACTTCGGAGCCAACCTCTTCGTCGCGGATCTCGTGGGCATCGCCATGGTCCGTGAAATGGGCGTGGTCATGACCGCCATCATCATGAGCGGCCGCACCGGTGCCGCCTTCGCCGCGCATCTCGGCAGCATGAAGGCGAACGAGGAGATCGACGCGCTGCGCACCTTCGGGTTCGACCCCTTCGATTTCCTCGTTCTGCCTCGTTTGTTAGCGCTGGTGCTGATGATGCCGATCCTCACGATCTTCGCCAACTTCGTCGGCATCCTCGGCGGGATGCTGGTGGGCTATCTGGTAGGGATTTCCCCGGAGCTTTACTGGTCGCAGACCCTCAAGGCGGTGGATCTCACCAACGGCTCGCTCGGCGTCATCAAGAGCGTCTTCTTCGGCGCCGCCATCGCCGTCAGCGGCTGCATGCAGGGCATGAAGGCCGGAAACTCCTCCGCCGCCGTCGGCGAGGCCACCACCCGCGCGGTCGTCGCCTCCATCACCGCGGTCATCGTACTCGACTCCGCGTTCGCCGCCATCTTCACCCTGCTAGGAATTTGACCGCACCATCATCAACTTCGGCCTCCGCCGCCAAGATCACCGTCCGGGACCTCACCATGGCCTACGGCAGGCTCGTGGTCATGCACGACCTGAACTTCGAGATCCAGGACAAGGACATCTTCGTCATCATGGGCGGCAGCGGTTGCGGCAAGAGCACGCTCCTGCGCCACCTCATCGGCCTGTTGGAACCGAAAAAAGGTTCCATCCTCTACGATGGCGAGGACTTCACCACCACCGATCCGGCCGAGCGCGGCGATTTCATCCGCCGCTTCGGCGTGATGTACCAGTCCGGCGCGCTGTGGTCGTCGATGACCCTGGGCGAGAACATCGCCATGCCGCTGGAGGAATCCGGCGACATCCCGGCCAAGACCGTTAGGGACCTCGTTTCCTACAAGCTCTCGCTCGTCGGCCTCGCGGGATACGAGGACTACTATCCCTCCCAGGTCAGCGGCGGGATGAAGAAACGCGCCGGCATCGCCCGCGCCATGGCGCTCGATCCCGACATCCTGTTTCTCGACGAGCCCGGAGCCGGCCTCGACCCCCTCAGCTCGCGCCGGCTCGACGACCTCATCCTCCGGCTGCGCGACAGCCAGGGCTCCACCATCGTCATCGTCACCCACGAACTCGCCAGCATCTTCAGCATCGCTAACAATTCCGTCTTCCTCGACACCGCCACCCGCACCCAGGGCGCTTTGGGAAATCCCAGCGACCTGCGCGACCATTCCGACAATCCCGCCGTGCGCCTGTTCCTCAACCGCGGCGACACCCCAGCCACCCCATCATGAGTAAAAAAGTCAGTCCCACCTTGATCGGGCTCTTCACCCTGTCCGGCCTCCTGCTAGGAGCCGCCGCCCTCCTGCTCTTCGGCGCGGGCAAGTTTTTCGAGAAGACCAGCAACATCATGCTCTACTTCGACAAGAGCGCCAATGGCCTGCTCGTCGGATCGGAAGTGCGCTTCGGCGGCATCCGCATCGGACGCGTCACCTCCATCAAGGTGCTCATCGACCAGCAACAGAACCGCAAGATCATCCCCGTGGTGGTCGAGCTTTCCGAGAGGGATCTGAGGGACGTCGGGTCCACATCCGGATCGACTCTCGATTTCGTCTCCGAAGCCGGTGTGAAAAAAGCCGTGACCGACGGCCTGCGCGCCCGCATGAAGCAGCAAAGCCTGCTCACCGGACAACTCTACATCGAGTTCGACATCGTGCCCAACTCCCCGTGGTTCGAATATCAACCGGAAACCAAGCCTCCTTTCCCGATCGTTCCCACCATCGGCACCGAACTCGACGAACTCATCTCCGGCGTCGCCAACGGACTTGAAAAATTCAACAAGCTCGACCTGGAAGGCATCGTCAAGGACATGCGCGGAGTGCTGGAAACCGCCAACACCCAGCTCGCCGCGCTCAATCTGGAGGAGATCAATGAGAACGTCATCGACATCACCAAGGACGTCAAGGCCTTCACCGGAAACGAAAAACTCGTCAAGGCCATCGACAACCTGGATGTCACGCTCACCACCGTCCGGGAACTAACCGACAAGGCGAACAAGGGCATGGATCCCCTGCTCGCGGAACTGGAGACCGTCATGAAACAGAGCAACGCCAGTCTCGTGAAAATCGAAGAAGCCAGCGCGGACATCGCCCGCGTCACCAATCCTCGCGCGCCGGTCCTCATGCGCCTGCAGAACACGATGGATGAAATCGAGAGCGCCACGCTCGCCATCAAGGAACTCGCCAACGATCTCAAACGACACCCGAACGCCATCATTGTCGGAAAGGCACCCAAAAAACCATGAAACTCAACCATCTCCTGCCCATCCTCCTGCTTTTCTTCACCGGTTGCAGCGTGCTGCAACCCGTCGAGAATGCGGAAGTCTATCACGTCCTCACTCCGCTCGTCCCTAACCGGACACTGTCAGGCCAGCGTCCCGACATCGCGGTCAAGCGGCCGACGCTTCCCGGCTACCTGAACCGCCAGCAGCCCGTCACCCGCTCCGGCGGCCAGATCATGGTCAGCCGCAATGACGTCTGGGCGGAACCGCTCAACGTCTCCATTTCCCGGGTCACGGCCAGCAACCTCAGCCGCCTCACCGGCTCGCTGAACATCCGCCCGGTGGAAAACTTCACCACGCTCGACTACAGCTCGCTGCTGGAACTGAACATCACCCGCTTCGAACCGGACGAGACTAACCGCATGGTGCTCGAAGGCACCTGGAAGCTCCAGTCCGTGAGTGGCGGCGAAACCGACACCCGCTTCTTCCACCACGAAGCCCCGCTCTCCGGAGACTCGATGTCCGTCCGGATCCACGCCATGAACCAGACGCTCGAAAGCCTCGCCCGCCAGATCCAGCGGAGCCTCTAGGGCGGAAACCTGGATCATGCTGGCAGCGAAATTCCCGGCTCTATCTGCTGGATCGGGCCGGTCAAACAGCTCACGCTCCGGAGGCGCCCGGCAACGCGCCGGTCCCATTCCACCCTGATCGAACCCATGAACGAAAATCCCTACGAAGCCCCGCAGTCGTTCGACGCTCCTCCCAACCCGATTTCCGATGCCGAGACCGTGCGGCTGGAGCATCTCAAAACCGAGGCGTCCATCAAATCCATCGGAATTCTCTATTACCTCGGTGGCGCCGTGTTGGTTCTGGCTTCAATCGCGGGCTTCGGTGCGTTCGAAAAAACGGAAGGGATCGAAGACCTCGCCGGACAGGCGACCGTGGCGGTGTTTTTCGCCCTGGCCATCGCCCAGTTCATCGTCGGCTCGGCGGTCCGCAAGCTCAAGCCATGGTCCCGCATCGGCATCGGCATCCTTTCCGGCATCGGGTTGCTGGGATTTCCGCTCGGCACCTTGATCAACGGCTACATCCTGTTTCTGACATTCGGCAAAAAGGGCCGGATGGTTTTTTCCGAACCTTACAAGGAGATCATCGCCGCGACTCCCCATGTAAAATACAAGACCCCGAAGGCGGTATGGATCATTCTCGCGGTGGTGGTCGCCATCATCGGAATCGGCATCGCCTCCCTGGCGTTTATCGGTTAGAACGGACCTTCCTGTTTCCTCGATATCAGATTCTACCTGTCTGCGTTTGATGGCGGCAATGATCATTTATCGTTTGCCCTATCCGCCATCCGCTTCCATGTTGTGAAATGAGCAAGCTCCTCGTCCTCGCCATTTTCCTCCTCATCCTCTGGGTCATCCTGCGCGTCGCGCTCGCGCTCACCGGGGTCTTCCTCCATCTGATCTGGATTCTTGCCATCGTGTTCGCCGTGCTCTGGCTTGTCGGCAAACTGCGGGGAAACAAATAGCGTCCGAGATCCAACCTGGTAGGGTTACACCCCATAGCAATGCGGCCCGAAATGGCTATCTTGGTGGCGGGTAAAACGACTCGACATCGCGGAATCCCAAAATTTGAACCGTTTGAAAACATAAACCTAGCTGGCTGCGCAAATTGCGGTGGATGATCCCCCCTTTTTGACGCAGCCAGTCTTTTTTTCCAGCGAACGCACCAGACGTCGTTCCCCGCCCCCGCACGATCAGATGATCGTCACCCGCACGTTGCTCTCGATGATGCCAGCGGATATCGCATAACGGGTGAGGCTGGCGGTGTCGTGGATGTTGAGCTTTTCCATCACCTTCTGCCGGTGCTTTTCCACGGTCTTGATGCTGATCTTCAGCACGTCCGCGGTTTCCTTGTTCGCCTTTCCCTCGGCGATGAGCTGGAGCACCTCCATCTCCCGCGGCGTGAGCTGGCTGGGATCCTTCTTCGGTCGCTCGCCGGCCGCCTTGGCTTTCTGAATGTGATGGAAATGCCGCCGGGCGATGCTGGGACTGAAAAACGGCTTTCCTCCATGCACTTCACGGATCGCCGATGTCAGCACGTCTCCGGCGGTTTGCTTGATCAGATACCCGGCCGCGCCCAAGGCCATCACCTGGTCCACGTAGGCATCGTCGCTGTAGGCGGAGAGCACCAGGATCCGGGTTCCGGGATGGCCCAACAGAATCTGGCGGGTGGCCTCCAGGCCGTTGAGCAAGGGCATGGCGATGTCCATGACAATCACATCGGGACGCAGTGCCACGGCCAGTTCCACCGCTTGCCGGCCATTTTCCGCCTCTCCGATGACCGTGATGTCGTCTTCAAATTTCAGCAGCGCGCGCAATCCTTCGCGCACGATCTGGTGGTCCTCTGCGAGTAGAACGGTGATAGGCTTCATGGTGGGTTGTGATTGATCGGATGGCCGGGAAAGCGGGAACTTTGGAAAATCTAGTTCCACGGAATTCCGGTTTCACCTTTTTTTTCCACGTTTCTTTCCCAGAGGGATTCTGACACGGATGGTGGTGTGCCGGCCAGGGCCGGAATCCACCTCGAAGGTGCCGCCGACCATTTCGATCCGCTCCCTCATGCCCAGCAGGCCAATGCGGTTGCGGCTCTTGCCGGCAAGGACTTCTGCGACTTCGAAGCCCTTTCCATTGTCCTGGATTTCCATGGAAATCGCGTCCTGGTCGCCTTGGATCGAGACTTCCACCTTGCTTGCCCTGGCATGCCGGGCGACATTGGTTAGCGATTCCTGGATGACCCGATAGAGCGTGGTCCGGATCGGCCCTCCGCACTGCTCGATGCCGGCGAAGACCTTGAGGTTGACGCGCACTCCGGTGTCTTTCATGTAGTTCTTCATCAGCGCCTGCAGCGCCGGGATCAGC
Organism: Akkermansiaceae bacterium; assembly: GCA_041736495.1. Lineage (GTDB taxonomy): Bacteria > Verrucomicrobiota > Verrucomicrobiia > Verrucomicrobiales > Akkermansiaceae > Luteolibacter. Next base: position 11,515 of record JBGSTM010000346.1, on the reverse strand, counting down.
CCGAGGTCATCCAGCACGGTGGGACGCAGCTCGACCGAGAACTGATGGACGATCTCCACGGATTTCTCCACCAGAGCCTGGGTGGCGTCGATTTCCCGCTGAAACCTGGCGGGATCCTCGTTGCCCCACTTGCGAAGCGCCGCCACATGGACGTTGATGCCCACCAGCGCCTGCGCGATGATGTCGTGGAGTTCCCGGCTGATGCGTTTCCGTTCCTCTTCCTGGGCATGAAGGATCTGGCGGGAGAGGTCGCGGAGCTTGTTCTTTTGAAGGTGCGACAGCTTGAGCAGGCGGGCCTGTTCTTTTTTGGTTTTCAGCAGGGATTTTTCCACGTTTTCCCGCTGGAGGATTTCCTGTTTCAGTTTTGCGTTCGAATAGGTGAGGACTTCGAATTCGCGGCGCCCCGCCTCGGCCTTCACCCGCTCGGTGATGTCGTTGAAAAACACCGCCAGGCCGAATGCTCCGCTTGGCAGGGAGATGCGGTGGACCTGCCACTCGTAGATCTCATGCGCGCCGGTATCCTTGCGCAACTCCTCGAACTCCGGGGAAAAATACGGTTCGCCCGTCTTCAGGGTTTGGCGGAAGATCGCGATGACGGGATCCGAGACGCGCTGCGTCCAAAGGATCCGGTGGATCTCGGCGAAGTCACGGTCGATGAGGGGACGGATGTCCTTGAACACTGGCATCGCCTTGGCATTCACCTGGAGCAGACGGAAGTCGGAGTCGATGACATAGACGCCGAGCGGAGCCTGCTCGACCAGCGTGGAGAACAGCGATTCGTTCCGCCGCAGGATGTCCTCTGATTTCTTCCGCTCCGTGATGTCCACCAGGGCGATGCGGCAGGCCTGGCCGTTAAGCTGGCTCTGGGCCTCGATGTTCACGGTGTGGAGGATCTGGTCCTTGTCGTGAAAATCGAAATCTCCGGACTGCTTGGACTGGCTGGTAAAAATCTGCTGGAGAAACCGGTCGAATCCGACCCGTGAGGGAACGGCCACTAACAAACGAAACGATCGGCCTACCAGACGCGAGCGTTCGATGCCGATCATGCAGGATCCGGTAAGGTTCACCTGCCGGATCGTGCCTTCACGGGAGAGGGTGAAATAGCCGACCGGAGCGAAATCGTAAAGGTCGGTGTAGCTGTCGAGCGCGGCTTCCAGCTCGTCCCTGGCGTGCCGGAGCTCCGAGTTCTGCATCTCCAGCTCCACCTGATAGACCTGCAGTTCGTGGAGCAACCGCCGGGCCTCGGCGACGGAGTTGACCTTATCCACTTCCGGGGCGGGAGTATCCGTTTTTTCACGCAGCTGCTCTTCCGCGCGGCGGCGCAACTTGGTGGTCGCGGCCAGGGGCTTGGGGTCTCTTTTCATCGGGGAGGATGGTGGATCATTTCGGTTCATGGGGATCCGGATCCTTGTTGGTTTTTCAGCTGGAGGGACTGCTCGGCCACACTTTGCTCGAGGACGAGCTGGTTTTGCCTCAACCGCGCCTCCAGCGTTTTCGCCACGGTGATGTCGGTGAAAGTGATGACCACGCCGTCGATGCGGTCGTCCCCCGTGCGGTAGGGCATGATGCGCACGGTGAACCAGCGGCCGTCGCGCGCCCCCACGGATTTCTCCGCCGGCACCAGGGTCCGCAACACTTCGCGGGCGTCGTCCGCCAACGTCGCATCGCTGAGTTCGGAGGCGAGATCGGTGACAGGCCGGCCCGCGTCGGCGGGGATGAGCTTGATGATCTTCGTCGCCTGCGGGGTGAAACGCCGGACGTTGAGGTCCTTGTCCAGAAACAGCGTGGCGATGGAAGTGCTGTCCAACAGATTCTTCATGTCGTTGCCGGTGCGGGAAAGCTCTTCCACCTTGGCCTGCAGCTCGGAGTTGACGGTTTGCAGCTCCTCGTTGAGCGACTGCATTTCCTCCTTGGAAGTGGTGAGTTCCTCGTTAGTGGACTGCATTTCCTCGTTGGTGGATTGCAGTTCCTCGTTGGCCGAACGCAGTTCCTCCTGCGAGGTCTGCATCTCCTCATGGGTGGCGCGGGCCTCGCTGTGAACCTGCAGGAGCTCGTGCTCCAGCTCCTCCAACCGCACATTGCGGTCATGTGGGACCGCTGGCGGCCCCGCCCTCTCTTCGACCACCGGCGGCGGCACATCGATGAAAACGATCATCACCAGTCCCAACAGCGGGCCGGGCTCTTCGAGTCGCTGGAGGGTGACGTCCACGTATTGCACGCCTCCGTTAGAGCCGACCTTGAGCCGGTGCAAAACCACGGTCTCCTTCTGCCGGACTGCCTTTTGAAAGGCAGTCGTGACCTCGTAGCGCAATCCCTCGCGGGCCATCGCGAACAGGTTCCAGTTCGCCTTGCCGGCGGCCGGTTCCAGATATTTTCCGGTCCGCCCGCTGATGTAGAAAATGTCGCCCTTGGAATTGGTCAGGACGGCGGGAGGAGCGTAGTGGGTCAGCACCAGCTGGTCCGCCAGCACTTGCAGCGAGGCAGGCGGCTTCGGGACCGGCGGCGCATCGGGAATGAGAGGCACAACTCCGCAGAAGGAAGCCGGAAACGCCGTGAACTCGGAGCGCAGGATCGATTCCGTGCGCTGGAAAATCCGGGATTTCGCGCTGAGCGGGTTGAACAGGTCGGTGAATTCGCCGATCGTTTCCGCACTGCCTTGAAACAGGATCCCACCCGGGCTCAGGCTGTAATGAAACAGGGGGATGAGCTTCTTCTGCACCTCGGCGGACAGATAGATCAGCAGGTTCCGGCAACACAGGATGTCCAGCTTGGTGAACGGCGGATCCATGATGAGGTTCTGCGGCGCGAAGACCACCATCTCACGGATCTCCTTGCGCACCCGGCAGCCGTCGGATTCCTGTGTGAAGAACCGCTTCATCCGCTCTTCAGGGACATCGGCGGCGATATTGGCCGGAAAGAGCCCGATGCGCGCCTTGTCGATCGCGTCACGGTCGAGGTCGGTGGCGAAGATCTGGATGTTGATCTTCCGCCGCGGGCGGATGTCATCGGCGGCCTCCTTGAGCACCATGGCCAGCGAGTAGGCCTCCTCCCCGGTCGAACAACCGGCGACCCACGCCCGCACCGGCTGGCCGGGAACGCGGCTGGCGAGCAGCTCGGGAAGGGCCGTCCTGCGGAGGTAGTCCCACGACTCCGGATCCCGGAAAAAGCTCGTCACCCCGATCAGCAATTCCTTGAAAAGCAAATTCAGCTCCTGCGGATTCTCCTGCAGGTAGCGGACGTAGCCCGACATCTTCGGAATCTGATGGAGGCCCATCCGGCGCTCGATCCGCCGATAGAGCGTGTTGCGCTTGTAAACTGAAAAGTCATTGCCCGTCTGGGTCCGCAACAGGACCACCACCTTTTCGATCGAACTCTGGTTCTTGTCCTCCAGCGGCTCCTCCGCACGGGCAAACAGCGGCAGACGCTTGAGGCAGTCGATGATTTTTCCGGGCAGATCCTCCGCTGACGCGACGATATCAACCAGTCCCGCGTCGATCGCGCTGCGCGGCATGCTGTCGAACTCGGCGGTCGCCGGGTCCTGCACCAGCACCACGCCCCCCTTCTCCTTGATCGCCCGCAGTCCGAGCGTGCCGTCCGAACCCATGCCTGATAGAACGACGCCGACGGCGAGTTCCTGTCGGTCCTGCGCGAGAGCGCGGAAGAAAAAATCCACCGGAAGCCGCAGCCCGCGGGGTGCCGCCGGATCGAGCAGCAGCAGCACCCCGTGCAGGATGGAGAGATCCTTGTTCGGGGGGATGACATACACGCAGTCCGGTTGCACCTTGGTGCGGTCCTTGATCTGTGAGACCTTCATGGAGGTGGCGCGCTGGAGCAGTTCCGGCATGACTCCCTTGTGCGTCGGATCCAGGTGCTGGATGATGACGAACGCGATGCCGCTGCCAGGCGGCACCTTCGACAGGAAAAGCTCAAGCGCCTTCAAGCCACCCGCTGACGCACCGATGCCGACGATGGCGAACGGAGCCCTGGCTTCCGCCCCCTGCATTTCAAGCGGAGCGGTGACGGTGGGCTTCCTCGGACGGCGGGCAGGTGTGGTTTTGATTTCCATGCGGGGATTTCCAGCTGGCAGCGGTATCTGACAGGTCCGAACCTGGACAAATGTCGTTAGGCTCGCAACACATTGTTTTCACGTGAACCCGCACAAGTGGAGACCAGCTGGATCAACTTGCCTGCGATCCGGTCGAGGGACAAGATGAAATCCACGTCGCCGGTTTCGATGGAGGTCCGCGGCATGCTGAAGTCCTGGGAGCTGTCGCAATCCTGCGCGATAACCTTGCCGCCATGGTCCTTGATGATTCCCACACCCATCGACCCGTCGCCGTCCCCGCCGGTTAGGACGACGGCGATGGATTTATCCCGATAGACAGCGGCCACCGTGGCGAACAAGGGCTCGGCCGAGGGCCGCGCGAAGTGGACTTTTTGCGCGGTTGGCGATGACAGCTCGAGGATTCCACCCGGAATCACGGACAGATGGTGGTTGGGAGGAGCGACGAAAACGCTGGAATGGCACAACACGTCACCCGTCTTCGCCTGGCGGACCACCATCGCACACCTTACGTCAAGAATCTCCGCCAACAGGCTCTTGTGGTCCGGAGACACGTGCATGACAATGGTGATCGCTGCCGGGAAGTCCGCTGGCAGACCGCCGAGAATGACCGACAAGGCGTGAAGTCCACCCACGGAGGCAGCCATCGCGACCACACATTCCGCGGGCTCGCAGGGAAAGGCGGTCAGGACGTTAGAATACTCGGATTTCATGAATTTGAAGTGGTTTCACCCGGCGATGAGGTAGTCTCTGACAGCCCCGGGATGCCACGCATGCCTGCACCGCCACACATGGACGGACACAGGAGAAGGTTGGACAACTGACCATGGTGCCAACCAATCCGCATCATGCATTTTGCAGGCGGGAGTGTCCATGGGGTGAAACCCTACTCGCCCGTTGGATCATGGCAGTTCTGGTGTGGAATCCATGGTCAGAAGAATTACTTTACGGATGTCGAAAGCCAAGTAGCCTACGCTCAGATGATCGCGTCTTTCACCCGCCACTTCCGCGCGCACAGGGCCGGAACCACTTTTCGACAGCTGGACACGGTTGATTCGCGTATTTTCCAATCCGTCGAATTACAATGATCCGTCATACCACCCGCTGCCTGCTTTCTGGATTGCTCTCCGTTGGATTGTTCAGCAGTTGCACCACTTCTCTCCTCGACCGCGCGGATCGCTCGAGCGGGCGCGCCTTCATCGAATACTGGCCGCCCGCGAAAAACGATACGGGCCTGCGTCTTGCAGTGAAGGATCTCATCGATGTCAAAGGTGTGGTTACGACGGCAGGCTCCGGATACATCGCCAACTCAGGTGCGCCCGCGACCGAAGACGCCGCCTGTCTGCGTCTTGCACGCGAGCGGAATGTCACCCTTGTCGGAAAAACCAATCTCACCGAACTCGCCGTGACCGTGTCCGGCCAGAACCGTTATTTCGGGACTCCGGTCAACCGCGCCGAGGGCAAATCCCGAGTCATCCCCGGCGGCTCCTCCAGTGGCTCGGCGGTCGCCATTGAAAACAGCCTTGCCGACGTCGCCTTCGGCACGGATACCGGCGGATCGATCCGGGTCCCCGCCGCCTGCTGCGGCATCTATGGTCTGAAAACCACCTTCGGACTGGTTTCCACCAAAGGGGTCTTTCCCATCGCTCCCAAGCACCTCGACACGGTGGGACCGATGGCGAGGGACATCCCCCGCCTGGTTCAGGGAATGGATCTTCTGCAGGAAGGATTCGCCTCCCGTTATGCAGCCGCTGTCGCGGCGAAACCATCTGCCAGAAGAATCCGGATCGGCAGGTTCTACGTCGGAGGCACCAGTCCGGCGATCGACAAGGCGATCGATGACGCGCTCACCGCCAAGGGCTTCAAGGTGGTGAAGCTGAACAAATCCTTCAAACCGAAATGGGAACAGGCCGAGAAGGACGGCAAGACCGTGGCCCTCGCCGGATCATGGATCAACAACGGCAAGTACATGAATGAAAGAGGCGTCAGCCCGATTACCAAACTGGTCCTGCTTCAGGCGGAAATCGAATATAACACCAACTACAAGGAAGCGCTGAAACGCAAAGCCCGCTGGCAGCGCGATCTCGCCCGGGTTTTTCAAGAGGTCGACTTCATCGCCCTGCCGACGATGCAGAACCTGCCGCCCAAACTTCCGTTTTTCCGCACCGACGTCGTCTTCGAATGGATGGTCTTCAACATGCAGAACACCTTGGCTGTGAATTTCGCAGGAAACCCGGCGATCGCCATCCCCATTGCGATGCAGCCCGAAGACGAGAAGACTCCCGTGACCAGCCTACAGCTGATAGGCCCGCGCCGCTCCGAGGCGGGGCTGATCAATGCGGCCCGCTTGTTAAAGTAACGCCCGCGGAGCCCACCGCGCTACAGGCACCGATGAAGGATCGCGGTCAGACCTGATAGGTATTCCGAACCATGGAACAGGGTCACCCGGCATCTATCCGGACTTATCCCGTAGGAACCGATCGGAAAATTTTCCTCGAAGGGCACTCAGCGGATACCGTGCAATTCGCAAACCGAAGCGCGGAAGCCAACTCGGATATGCAACGCCTCGATCCGGCATCATGATTCGCCGGTTCAGCAGAGTCCGTTGATAACGTGATGGTTATGATCTCGGGAGAGTCATCGGCATGCACCATGCAAGGTGGATCCCGGCCGTCCATTCGGTCCTCGAATCCCAGACTACGAACCATTATGAAAATTACCCATCGCACGCTGTTTCTGTCATTGCTGCCAATCCTGGCTCCTCTAGCAGCACCCTCCGTTTTCGCAGCCGAGCCTGAAAAGGTGACTAACAATCTCACCGCCGATCAGTCCAACCGCGTTCTCAACGACGCATGGCAGGCATCCGGCGTCATCGGCACCACCGTGAAAAACGCAGGTGATGAGAGCATCGGAGAAATCAAGGACCTCGCCGTGGACATGAAGTCGGGAGAAATCCTCGCCGTTGTGATTTCGTCCGGCGGCTTCCTCGGAATGGCCGACACTCTCAGTTCAGTACCGTGCTCGGCCCTGCGCTTCGACTCCGCCACCAAGTCCTTCAAGACCAAGCTCACCAAGGAACAGTTGCAGAAAGCGCCTCAGCACAAGAGCAACGCCAGCCCCGATTACTCCAACACGGCAACCATGGCGGAACTCAGAGCCTATCGCGATTCCATCGGCGGAGATGTCACCGCCGCGGACAATACCGCTAGAAATGAAGTGGACGCCAAGGAGGAAATGCAAACCCCGGTGAACCAGGGGAACAGCGATACCGACATCGCGACCACCAAAGACATCCGTGCCGCCATCGTCGATTCAGATCTCTCGTTCAACGCGAAAAACATCAAGATCATCACCAAGGACGGCCAAGTGGTCCTCCGCGGAGTGGTCGACACGGCGGAAGAACATGCCGCCATTAAAAAAATCGTCGCCAAGCATGTGAATGCCGCCAAGGTGACCGACTCGCTGACTGTCAAATAACCAATCTCACCCGAACCACCAACCTAACCAACATCATGAGCCATAAATCCGTTTACGCCATTTCCACGTCCGAGCTTCAAGCCAATCAAATCATCGACTCACTGGTCAGTGCCGGCTTCAGTTCCAACGACATCTCCGTGTTGTTTCCCGACAAGGAGACAACCCACCAGTTCGCACACGAGAAAAACACCAAGGCTCCTGAAGGTGCCGTTGTCGGCGCAAGCGCCGGCGGCGTCCTGGGCGGAACGCTCGGCCTCATGGCCGGGATCGGTGCCCTCGCCATTCCCGGTGTAGGTCCGTTCATCGCCGCCGGTCCGCTACTTGCCGCCATGAGCGGATTTGCAGCAGGTGCCGCCGTCGGTGGCATCGCCGGTGCCCTCGTCGGTCTGGGCATTCCCGAACTCGAAGCCAAACGTTACGAAAACCGCATCTCGGAAGGGAACATCCTCATTTCCATTCACGCTACGGATGGAGATCAGGTGGACACCGCCAAGAGGATCCTCTCGGACGCGGGTGCGGAAGATATTTCCGTAGCCTCGATGGGAGAAGCTTCCGCCGTCGGTCGATAATCCCAGCTATAGCTAACGAAAACCACGGGCTCCTCAGCGTGCCCGTGGTTTTCTTCGTTTACGGATCGAACGGAATCACGGAATCCAGCGCATCGCGAAGCGCCTGCTCTCCGGTTTCCGGAAGCGCTTGATCCGCTTCCACATCCTCTGCTATCCCGGCGATCGCCGAGTTGGAGATCAACCCGATCCGCATGGCATGTTCGGAGATGCTCAGGCTGTCACGTGCGAGAATCATCGGCACTCCCGCCGATTCCGCCAGATCCACCGCCTTGCGGGTGGCTTCATCGCGTGCGGATTCCGCATCCGGATCCACATCGCGGATATAAACCGCCAGGATTCTACCAGGCCTCAGCCGGATCAACTCCGAATAGATGCGCGGATCCTCCTGGCCGGAATCCCCGATGAGGACAAATGGCAGGTCCGGATACGCATCCATCAACTCCAGTGCCCGGTCCAGCTTGTGGCCATGGCCCTTTCCCTTGATGAACTTCGTGCGGTCCAGACCGACATCCCGCAGGAACAATGGCCCGGGTGGAATCTCATTGAGACGGAGGAAATCAACCAGCAGGTCATGCAGGTTCCATGGCGAACTGGAGATATAGAAGAGAGGATTCATCGGAACCCCGCCGCCACCCCGCTGAAGTGCCTGATAGAGCGTCGCCACGCCGTCCAGGGGCTTCCGCGTCCTTGCGTTTTCAAGGAAGGTAAGTTTCGCGGCGAGCAGCAGGCGGGTCACGCCGGTATGGATGACCGTATCATCCAAATCACTGATGATGCCGAAGCCCGCGTGCGAGGGCGGGACCATGATGTCATGGGTGGCGTGAATTTCTCCCGCCGCCGTTTCTGTACGGGCGCTGGCGGTGAGCCAGAGAAGTCCGTCATGATCCTGTTTCCCTGACGGAAACTCGGCGAGATAGTATCCCTCCTCATCGGAGACCACGACCAGTTCGTCGTCCTGATAGCGCACGGTCACCGGCACCCCGGCGACCTCGTCGCTTTCCCACCGGATCCAGGTATTCACCAGATTTTCCCACCAGCCATCGTCATCGAGCGGCCCGCCGCGGGGAGCATTGGAAAGTACCCGGCCGCCGAGTCGGACCGTTTCCAAAGTGGCGTAACCCTGATAGGCCACAATCTGGCGCGGCGGATTCGTCCCGGTTTTCCGCGACACATGGCGGCGCGCCCGATCCAGCGCATCTTCCCCGGAAGCGGCCGCAAGACGCAGCCATCTCAGCATGTCTCGTTGCGGGGGATTCATGAATGAAGTTGGAGGGTGATGTCCGGAACTGCCGGGCGATTCCCCTCGTTATTTCTGTCAGTTGGTGGTGATGGCGACCACGTCGATCACGTCCTCGCCGGGTTCGATCTCGATCTCGCGGCCGAACGCATCGATGGCGGTTTTTCCCACCATCCGGGTGTCCATCATCGAATAACCGCCGATGAGAATGGGACCCACGGCGGGCAACCAGCGGGAGAGTGTGCTCCCCAAGGCTTTCTGGGTCACGTGGATTCCGATTTTCCTCAACGTTTGTTGGATCACCCGCATGCTGGCTTGTTTGACGATGAGGCGCTGCCCCACGCGGGCGACAACATCGCGTACCAGCATGGCCGCGCCGTGACGGAAAAGACAATAGACCATCATCTGCCGGTTCAGTTGCGAGGATTTGCCGAAACAGGCCGCGACATCGGACACCATCTGCTGCTGGATCTGCCAGACCTTGACCAGATCCGGGATGACGGTGAGCATCCCGGCGGGGCCAGGGGGCAAGGCCAGCGTGGCGGACATGGCACCGGCTTTGAACCCTGCGATCCGCACGATCTCGGCAGCACGTTTCCGCGGGTTGGAACTCGCCGGCTCGGTCGACCTTGGAATGTTCAAGGCAAGGTTCTCAAGCGCCCGGAGCAGCGGATTCTGAGTTGGCAGGGAAAGCTCGCCGCCGCGGTCGTTTGCATCCATGCCTTTCAATGCATCGGGGATGGCCCCGCATCAATCGGATTTTCCGAAAGTTCCCCTCTGGCGCTGTCAGCCAAACGCCCGGAGCAACACCGCCAGCTCCTCGTCCACCATCGCCGGATCCGTGAGGGTGTCGGCGACTTCATTTCTCAACAACCCACGATAGCGCTTCCGCAGACGGTGCACCGCCACACGCACCGCGCCCTCGTCCATCGCCAGCGCCGCAGCGGCGGATGCGTAAGGGATCTCGCCCTTCCCCATCGTGAGATAGGATTTCAACTGCTCGAAACGTTCCCCCTTCCCTTCCGCTTCGGATTCTTCGCGGAGCTTGGAAATCACCCGCTCCAACAGCGCCACCGCCCACTCGCGGTCATACGCCGCATCCGGCGGGACCTGGCCGCCGTCCGCGATTTGGAACTGGGTGTCCGCGCTCTGCCAGTCGAGTGAAAGGTGCGTGATGTTTCCGCCTCGCTTCAAGCGGCCCGCCCGGTCGCGCTCGTTGGATAGGAAATTTTTCAGCGCTGTTAACAAAAATGCCCGGAACCGGCCGCTTTCCTGCTTCAGTTCCGCGAAATCCTGCCGTTCCAACAGCTTAGCGAAAAACGCCTGCGTCAGATCCTCCGCATCCTCCTTCGAGAAACCATGTCGCCGCACGAATGCATACAGCGGGAACCAATACGCCGTGCAAAGTGATTCCAACGCATCATCCGCCGATGCTCCCGCCGCCCGGACCATCGTCCAGCGCGTCGTCGCGAAGAATCTATCGGATGGCCCGGTCATGCGGAAAGCTCCTTCACAAATTCCTCCGGCTCGCCCGGTGAAACCACCACCGTCCGCTTTTCAAACCGCAGAACCACGGTCCGGTTCAGATCCGTCACGAACGCCCGATAGAACCCAAGCGGCTTGCTCCAATACCAACCGGTGAAGGAAAACCCACCGCCATTGCCGCAGGTCCGCAGGCTCTTGTGCATCGCTTTCGGAATCACCTCCGCGGATTTCAATCCAGCGCGATCCAGTCGCGTCTCCCAAAACAAGCGCCGTATTAAAATCGAGTCGTCCGTGATGGCATAGCCGCGAATCATGAATGGCAGACAGGCAAGCACGATCGCAGGCAAGGTCCACTGTGCCAGCAGGACCAAGTTCCGTGGCTCGTCCGGCAGAAGAAAGTGAAACGCCACCACGTTGGCGATCGACAACACCACCAACAAGGTGGAAATCACGACCAGGGCTCGGCCCCACGGGGCTTTGTAGGTTTTCATGGTTTCATCGGGGCCGCAAAGAAATCATAGCCACGACACCAATCACGACCAATACTAGTGCAACGTCAGCTAAGTAAACGGCACACTATCTGCTTCTGTTGATGCATGCCAAAAGCTCTTCCTCCACTAAAAATGAGTTCCTCCGAGAAGACAGAACTTCAAATCTTGAGCCGAAGCCGTAGCGGACCGGGAT
>JBGSTM010000310.1:0-4345 GCA_041736495.1 Akkermansiaceae bacterium | reverse complement strand
GTGGCCGGATGCTACGTCGGCCGGGACGCGGTGATCGGCGAGGACACGCTGCTGCGGGCGAACGCGGTGGTTCGCGAGCGGGTGACGGTGGGCGACCGGGTGATCCTGCACGAAGGATCGGTGGTCGGCGGCGATGGATTTGGAAACTATCTGGAAAACGGTGCCTGGCGGAAGATTCCGCACATCGGCACGGTGGAAATCGGCGATGACTCGGAGATCGGGGCGAACACGACGGTGGACCGGGCGCGGTTCGGCAAGACGGTGGTCGGCAAGGGTGTGAAGATCGACAACCTCGTCATGCTCGGCCACAACGTGAAAGTGGGCGACCACACGGCGATGGCGGCACAGGTCGGGATTTCCGGCAGTACGAGCGTGGGCAAGTATGTGATGCTCGGTGGGCAGGCGGGCTTGGCCGGGCATCTGGAGGTGGGGGATGGCGCGATCGTGGGGGCCAAGGCCGGCGTTTCGAAGAGCATCCCGCCGAAATCCTTCGTCACCGGCTATCCGGCGGTGCCCCACCGCAAGGCGGCGGAAGGGCATGTAAACCTCATGCGGCTGGGAACCTGGAAAGAGCGGGTGAAGGAGTTGGAAGCCCGCCTTGCCGAGTTGGAATCCCGCTTGGCCGGGGGACCGACCTCTCAGAAAGAGAGTTGACTCATTCCATGTCGGTGATCGCGGCGCGGATGGCGGCCTGTACTTTGGGATCCCCATAAAACGGGCCCGCGCCCGGGCCGCCGGTGGTGTGGGTTTCGAGCAGCACGAGTTCGCCGTTTTGGAGGAGAAACGAGGGATTTCCGCTGTCGCCGACGATGAGGTTTCTGCCGTAGTAGGGGTTCAGGCCGGGGATGTATTCGAAGCGGATCGAGCCGCCGTTCACCGCTGCGATGCGGTGCACCGAGAGCGTGTTTGTCTGGTCGGTGACGATCACCGGGCGGCCGACCGTCGCTTCGCTGGCTTTCGCAAGGCGGTAATATTTCACCTCCGGCGGAAGTGGCAGGTTCAGCTTGGCGACGGCGATGTCCCCCACGCCGCCGAGCGGACGGACCTTGGCGATGAAGCGCTCGTAGGGCTTGCCTTTTTTGTCGTGAAACATGACGGGCACGTTCGCCGGCCGGGTGAAGTGCGCGGCCATCACGACGTGGCTGGGAGAAATCAATGTGGCGGTGCGCGGGTCGTTCCAGGAGACGCCGGTGAGGTCGAGCCGGGTAGCCCAGTTGTTTTTCCACTTCGACTGCCCGTTGGGCTGATAGTAGCTGAACAGTGTGCCGCGTTCCGCCTGTTTCGGTAGAAATCCGAGCCCGCTCTGCGCGGGATCTCCGCTGGTCGCGGTGATGCTGGGGCCGCCAGAAGGACCGCAGGCGGGGAGGAGGACGGAGAGTGACAGGATGAAGATGGATTTCATGAATCGCGCGATGCCTGTCGGATAGCAGCCTGGAGTCGATGCGGCAAGCAAGCTTCAGCAGACCCTTGCGTTGCACGCGGGACGCCGTCTAGGCTCGGCGCATGCCTGTCGAAACTCGCACGCAATTTTTCAAAACCGGGAGCCCCGCCGAACCGGTGCGGCTGCGCGATGGTGGCCAGCTTCCGGGCATCACGCTGGCTTACGAAACCTGGGGTGAACTCAATGCAGACCGGTCGAACGCGATTTTCCTCTTCCACGCCCTCTCAGGCTCCCATCACGCGGCTGGACTCAATCCGAAAATCAAGGGTGTCGGCGAGCTGTGGCAGCCGGAAATGCACGATGGCTGGTGGGAGTCGATGATCGGTCCGGGCAAGGCGCTGGACACCGACAAGTATTTCATCATCTGCGCCAACTACCTCGGTGGGTGTTACGGCAGCACGGGTCCGGCTTCGGTGAATCCGCAGACGGGAAAACCCTGGGGCGCGTCGTTCCCCGCCGTATCCGCCGCGGATCAGGTGGAGGTTTTTTCGCGGTTGCTCGACCATTTCGAGATCGACGTCCTTCACGCGGTGGTAGGCCCCTCGGTCGGCGGTTTGATCGCGCTCACTTTTGCAACGCGCTTCGCCTCGCGCGTCCGGAATGTGATCGTCATCGCCTCGGGTTACAAAACCACCGTGCTCAACCGGCTGATCCTGTTCGAGCAGATCCTCGCGATCGAAAACGACCCGCATTTCAATGGCGGCCACTACTACGACGGGGAAGCGCCGCTCTACGGCCTGGTGCTCGCCCGGATGATTTCCCACAAGACGTTCGTCCACCTCGACTCCATCGAGCGCCGCGCGCGGCAGGATGTGGTGCAGCCGGACGACGTGCTCGCCTGGTACCGGGTGCGCGACCAGTTCCAGAGCTACATGCTGCATCAGGGGAAGAAGTTCGTGAGACGCTTCGATGCGAACACCTACCTGAGAATCATCGACTTGTGGTCGCGTTACGACGCCACCCAGGAGGGCGATGCCGAGGCTCCAGGCGACCTCTTCGAGCGGGCGCGGCTCGCCGGTCAGCGGTGGCTCGTATTCTCGATCGACTCGGATTTCTGCTTCTATCCCGAGGAGCAGGCGGAGCTGGTGAAGCACTTGGAGGAGGCCAAGGTCGATGTCATGCACATCACCGCGCACTCCGACAAGGGGCACGATTCCTTCCTGCTGGAGCCCAATCTTTACACGCCGCACATTTCGTGGGTTCTCGGGAAATAGCCCGGATTCCCTCGGTGAAATGCAGATTGCCAAGGGGGTGAATTCAGCGTAGCTTCCCGCCCCGCAGGGCACCCATCGAGGGTTCTTGTGAGCACCATCACTCTAACTTACCACCGTGGGATTTTTGGATGCCATCAAACGCTGGCGCTTGGCCAGTCAGGGACTCTCGTCAGGGAAAAAGCGCCGGGTTCACAGTGAAAATGCTGTCGTTCAGGCATTGGAGGACAGCCTTTGGGTGAAGATCGCGCTGTACGCCACCTTCGTAGTCGGCAGTGCCGTGCTCGTGCTCAAGTCTTCCGATGGCACCGCCTTCGCGAACGAGCCGCTCAAAGGCGCGGTTTACGGCTTCATCATCGCGGTCACCGCCATTGTGATGTTCCAGGTGAGCCTGCAAGCTTCATGTCGCCGGAACAGCCGGGTGGTGCTGGTGCTCGGCGGGCTGATGGGGCACCTGCTCACGGTCCGGGTGATGATGGGACTGGTCGATTCCGGGGCGATTCCCGAGGTGTTCCGGTTTTTCGTGGTTCCCTTCGCGCTCGCCCCGATGCTTCACGGTGTCCTGCTGGGACGCGCGGTCGCTTCGTTTTCCGCAGTTTATGTCACCTTGATCGGTTGCCTCCTGGTTCCCCAAGCGGATGTGCTCGGCTACATGATACTCAGCCTGGTGAGCGGAATGACGAGCGTCCTGCTCGCTTATCAAGTGCGCAAGCGCATCAAGCTCCTGCAAGCCGGGATCTACGTCGGGGCTGTCACGCTTGTCGCCGGGTTGGCTCTCGGTCGCCTCGACATCCCCGCCTGTTTCGGTCCGGATGCGATGGATCACTTGCAGGTCCTTGGCACCGGCGCCGCAGCTACGTTTGGGACTGCGGTCGTCACGGCGCTGTTGATCAGCGGACTGCTGCCGCTTTTCGAAGGAGTATTTCACCTCACCACCGACATCAGCTGGCTGGAACTCAGCGACCTGAACCACAAACTCCTCCGCCGCATGCAGCTCGAAGCGCCCGGAACCTTTCATCACAGCCTCGTCGTCGCCGCCCTGTCCGAAGCCGCCGCCGAAAAGATCGGAGCCAATGCCCCGATGTGCAGGGTCTGCTCCTATTTCCACGATGTGGGAAAACTCAAAAAACCCGGCTATTTCATCGAAAACCAACACGACGGCGCGGAAAATCCCCACGACACGCTCACTCCCACGATGAGTTCGCTCATCATCACCGCCCACGTCAAGGACGGCGTCGACCTGGCGGTGAAACACAAGCTCAACCCCCGCATCATCGACGTCATCCAGGAGCATCACGGCGATTCCCTCGTGGCGTTTTTCTACCGCCGCGCGCAGGAGCAGAAGAAGACCGAAATGGAAAAGGTCGACCGGCGCATCGAGAACCCCGAGGACCTGCCGACCGTCGAGGAGAAAAATTTCCGCTATCCCGGACCGCGTCCGAGCACACGGGAAAGCGGGATCATCTCCCTCGCCGACACCATCGAAAGCGCCTCGCGATCCCTCAAAAAACCCACTCCCGCGAAAATCCGCGCCATGGTCGACGACCTCGTCGCCGCCAAGATCAACGACGGCCAGCTCGACGATTGCCCGCTCACCCTGCGCGAACTCGCCATCGTGAAGGACACCTTCTCCTCCACCCTCCGCAGCATGCTCCACAGCCGGATCGACTATCCGAAGGACGACGAGCGCTCG
>JBGSTM010000302.1:0-5709 GCA_041736495.1 Akkermansiaceae bacterium | reverse complement strand
CGAGGCGGATGAACGCGGGATATCCATCGTCACCCAAGAAGATGACGATTATCCGGCACCGCTGCGCGAAGCCTACGATCCGCCGCTGCTGTTATATGTGTGGGGAAAACTGGAGGCGCGGGACAAGCACGCCATCAGTGTGGTCGGCTCGCGGCGGGCCACGATCTACGGTCAACAGGCGACCAAAAAGCTCTCCTATCAACTTGCGCAGGCGGGCTTCACCATTATTTCCGGCCTTGCCCGGGGTATCGACACCGCTGCCCACGAGGCGGCCATCGCGGCGAACGGCCGCACCATCGCGGTGCTCGGCTCCGGGCTGGCCAAGCTTTTCCCGCCGGAGAACCTGGCACTGGCGGAAAAAATCGCCTCCGGCTTCGGCGCGGTGGTTTCCGAGTTTCCGCTGCACACCTCGCCGGACAAGCAGACGTTCCCGATGCGCAACCGCATCGTCGCGGCCTGGGCGCGGGCGGTGCTCGTCGTCGAGTGCCCGGCTTGGTCGGGCTCCTTGATTACCGCGAACCTCGCTTCCGAGTATGGAAAGCCGATTTTCGCCGTGCCCGGGCCGATCGACAAGCCGACCTCCGCCGGCTGCAACCAACTCATCCGCGACGGGGCCACGCTGGTCGCCGACGCCAGCCACCTGCTCGACGATCTCGGAGAGCTGCCTTTCAACCGCAAGGCCAGCGCCGCGGAACCTGCTGCGGAAATCCCCGAGTTGCCCGATGAGGAAGCCGCCGTGTTTGCGGCGGTGATGGTGGATGAGTCGCCGGTGGACATGATCATCGAGCGCAGCGGCCTGCCCGCGCATGTGGTGACGGCGACCTTGATGAAGCTGGAAATGAGGCGGCTGGTGAGGGCGTTTCCCGGGTTTCGCTATGCGAGACGGTGATTAAAAACCCATTGTTGAAAATCGCACTACCCGCCATTTCCGCGGGTGCAATCTGCGCGGTGTTTTCCGAATCGATTGAGTTGTCGGCGGGAAATCCAATACGGATTGTCACTCATTTCCAGTGACTTGGGATTCATACGAGGGGCTTGGCCAGGTTCGTGCGAAGACCTGTGACCGTCCGTCCGTCGGACGCTCCCACCAACCCACAATCGTTATGAACAAACTCGAAATCAAAGGCACTTGGAATGAAACCAAGGGCAAACTGAAACAAAAATACGCCGATCTCACTGACGACGATCTCCTTTTCGAAGAAGGCAAGGAAGACGAACTCTTCGGCCGTCTCCAGAAGAAGACCGGTCAGACCAAAGAGCAAATCCGCGATACGATCGCCAAACTCTAATCTATCAAAATCATGAAAAACACCAAACAAGCGAACTCCGACACCGAGCTTCACGAGCTTTTCGTGGACCAACTCCGCGACATCCTGTGGGCGGAGAAGGAATTGGTCAAAGCCCTGCCGAAGATGGCCAAGGCTGCCCAGGACACGCAACTGAGCGAGGCATTCACCAAACACCTCGCGGAAACCAAGACCCACGTTTCGCGGCTCGGCAAGATTTTCGAAGGGCTCGGTCTTTCGGCACGTGCCAAGAAATGCCCGGCCATGGAGGGCCTGCTCAAGGAGGGCGACGAACTTTCCGAGGAGTATGCGGATTCCACCGCGCTCGACGCCGCGCTCATCACCGCCGCGCAGAAGGTGGAGCATTATGAAATTGCCTCGTATGGAACCATGCGCGCCTTCGCCCAACGTCTTGGCTACGCCGATGCCGTGAAGCTCCTGACGCAAACCATCGACGAAGAAGGCAAGGCTGACCAGACGTTGACGAAAATCGCCACCGGCGGAGTCAACCAGATGGCGGTCGCCTGATTTTCAGCAAACCCCATAACACCGCGCACCTGTTGGAGAAATCCAACAGGTGCGTTTTGCGTTACGGCAGCAAATCGAGCTCTTTTAGCAGTTCCGAGAACTTCAGGTGCCCTTCCCGCGAGTGGGTAAGATAGACCGCACAGGATTCGGCGCTCATGGACACCGATGTGCCTTGGGGGAATTCCAGACCACGGCGGGCCAGAGATTCCCGCAGCGGCGGACGATTGTTTGCCTCCAAAGTATCCTGCATGATCCGCATGAACCTGGGTGCCACCGGATATTTCGCAGAGCTGATTTTGTCCGGCAGGCTGCCCGGACCATTCGGAGCAGCGGGTTCTCTCACAGGAGTCGTGGGCAGGCTGACTTGTGCCGTGACTAGCATCACCGGCAACGGCCCTTTGGAGTTGGGGGTGACGGATGGCTCGAAAAGTTGGGTCTGGCCCGTTTCCAGCGTTTCTCCAACAGTGAATTGGTAGTCTTCCTTTTCCTCCGGTTTTTCCGGATCCTGCCATTGGGCGTTGAGAGTGATGTCCACTTTCCTTCCGTCGCCACTCGTCGTTTGCTCTGACATGAGGGTCAATCCGCCCCTTTCGCCCGTGAGGCTTGATACCCCGTCTTCGTGGGAGTTCCGCTGACCGGGTTTATTCTTTGCGATCGTGGCAGTCAGCAGCTTCGAGCGTCCACGCAGCCAAGCCACGGCCTTCTCCCTCGTCGCTGGGGTGGACTTGCGAAATTGGGCGACATCTTCCGGCTGGACTTCCATCAGCTCCATGTGAAGCACCGTCGTCGGAGAGTCGGGCACGGCGGCTTTGGCGACCACGTAATCCGTGATGCGGCCAAGACACAAAGTGGTTTCTTCTGCGTCTTTCCAGAAATCGATGAGCTCCCATTGATCGCCGTATAAGACATGCGCGGAATTGACTCTTTTCAGGTAATACACATCCCTGGATTTCTTTTCTTGGATTTCCGTGACGAAGCGGATGTCGGCTCTCCGGGAATCGCCGGCCAGAGTGACTTCCGCTTCGAGAGTCACTCCCAGATCGATCTTTTCATCGCTGTCGGGGTAGCGCATTTCGCCGGTAGAATTTTGGCGGCGAATGATTTCCTCTCCCAACACCTGGTCGAACCGGGCGAGCTGCTGGATTTTCTTGCCGTGGATCAAGGCGGTGATCCGCGAGGCAAGTTCCGAGGGCGGGATATTTTTTCCCTCCACGGCCTCCATCAGCGGACCGGCGGTCTCATTGGATGCCCGCAGGATCCAGAATTGTCCCTGAGGCTCGCCGCCCGGAAGAGAAAGAACGGTACAAACAAAGACCGCCATGAGATGAAGGAGCAATCCTCGCCGCTGCATGGCCCAATCCCTGCGCGTTTCCACAATCCGAGTCGAGCATGTATCGTTGAGATTTCCGCCGATGCACGACGGAAGCAGGAGGACTCACTCCGCTCTCATCGCTTTTTTCAGTCCACGGATCGCTTTGCTGTCATCTGCCTTATAGGCCTCGTAGGTCAGCGAAGCGGATAGGCCTTCATGAGTTCCTCGGCCTGGGTGTTCGCTTGATCGAGCGGCAGTCCGGCGGGAACACCTGGGCGGGTGTGGCGCGTCTTCGTCAGCCAGGCGAGTTTGAGCAAATCGCTGCGGCGACGGAGGATGGCGAGGGCGTCGTCATTCGGAAGCTTGGGAGCGCCGGAAAGTTTCAGAAGCGGCCAGAGCTGGCGGTTGATGGAGTCCGCGATGAAGCGGTGGCCCTCTTCGCCGGGGTGGATGTTATCCTTGGCGTAGATGAATTGCGGGTTGCGGGATTTTTCGGCGGCGACTGCTTGTCTGAGATCCGGGCGCATTTCGATGACCTGCCAGCCATCGGCGCGGCGGGAGACGAGCCAGTCTCCGTAGGCGTCGAGCACGGCGTCGTAGCGGGTCGGATCGTCGGATGGCTTGTCGGCGTTGTGGAGGGGCGGAGTGATGAAAATGATTTTTCCGCCCTGTTTTTCAACGGCGGTTTTGAGTTTCAAGATTCCATCCTGGTAGGCCTGCAGGCGGGACTCGTCGAGCGGGAGGTAGATGCCGTCGTTCATGCCGTAGCAGGCAAGGACGAGGGTGGGCTTGTAGGCGTCGAGGATCCGGTCGAGCCGCTCATGGAGGCAGGGACGGGGGAATTTGCCGCCGGCGTGATTCGGTTCGGAAAGCCCGGACACCGTCTCGCTGCCGAGGCCGAAGTTAACGATTTCCGCCTTGGCGAATTCTTGGGAGGAGCGAAGAGCCGCCTCGACCCTCGTCGCCCAGCGCCCGTCATGGGTGATGCTGTCGCCGAGAATCGCCACCCGCGCCGGGGCGGCTTGGGCAGGGAGGGAAATGGCGATCAACGCCATAAGAATCAGAAGGTGGCGGATCATGACTGGGGTCGTTAACGGCGTGGTCGATAGGCAGCTTTCATGGATTGCGCGGAGAATATCCCGGATGGATGGGACAACCGAAGCATCAGTGAAAATTTACCAATCGGCTTGCCAAATCCGCTCTCGCCAGCCTAGTCCCTCAACCCACAGCCGCTTAACGGCCGTCTTTTACCATGGGAAAAACACTGATCATCGCGGAAAAACCCAGCGTCATGACCGACCTCAGCCGGGTCCTCACCAAGGTCCTCGGCAAGTTCGAAAAAAACGGATCCGGCCGCGATATTTTCTTCGAAAACGACACCGCCGTCATCACCTCCGCCGTCGGCCACCTGGTCGAGCTGCGGATGCCGATGGGGCCGAATGGCAAGAAGTTGCCGTGGAATTTTGGCGTGCTGCCGGCGATCCCCGACAAGTTCGAGCTCGACCCGATTCCGGATTCCGAAGCGCGCCTCAAGCAGGTGCTCAAGCTCGCCAAGCGCAAGGATGTGGACCTCATCGTCAACGCCTGCGACGCCGGCCGCGAGGGTGAGCTCATTTTCCGCTACATCATGGAAATCGGCCACATCGACAAGCCGGTGAAGCGGCTCTGGATGCAGTCGATGACCAACGACTCGATCCTCGAAGCCTGGAAAAACCTCCGCACCGGCGAATCCATGAAACCGCTTGCGGACGCCGCCAAGTGCCGTTCCGAGTCGGACTGGCTGGTCGGCCTCAACGCGACCCGCGCGCTCACCTGCTTCAATTCACGCCACGGCGGCTTCAATATCACCGCCGCCGGCCGCGTCCAGACGCCGACGCTCGCAATCCTCGCCCAGCGCGAGGCGGAGATCCAGGCGTTCCGGCCGACCCCTTATTTCGAAGTCCACGCCACTTTCGGCGTCGAGGCTGGTGAATACCTTGGCAAATGGATCGATGAATCCTGGAAAAAGGACGAAAACGCCCCGCTTTCCAAGCCCGAGCGGATCTGGGACAAACTGACGGCAGAGACGATTCAAGCGCGTTGCCAAGGGAAGACAGGCAAGATTTCCGAGGAGAAAAAGGCGAACTCACAGATCGCCCCGCAGCTCTACGACCTCACCACACTG
The DNA here is from genome assembly GCA_041736495.1 of Akkermansiaceae bacterium. Lineage (GTDB taxonomy): Bacteria > Verrucomicrobiota > Verrucomicrobiia > Verrucomicrobiales > Akkermansiaceae > Luteolibacter. The sequence continues at coordinate 419 of JBGSTM010000302.1, read as the reverse complement.
CAACGTGAGGCACCGTTTTCAGCCAAGGGCACGCTCCAGATCGCCCAGGCGCTTTACGAAAAGCACAAGATGATCACCTACCCGCGGACCGATTCGCGGTATTTGCCGGAGGATTACACGGGCAACGTCCGTGAAACGATGGCCGACGTTGGCAACAGCGGCCTCGACGTCGCAAAATATGCCAAAGCCGTGCTCTCCGGCAGCGACGAAAAAGGCCCGCGGCTGCACAAGTCGCGGCGCGTTTTCGACAGCAAAAAGGTCTCGGACCACTTTGCGATCATCCCGACCGGCAAGTTTGCCAAGCTCAGCGAGGCCGAGCAGAAGCTCTACGACATGATCGTGAAGCGCTTCATCGCCGTGTTCTATCCGTCCGCCGAATTCGAGCAGACGACCCGCCTGACCCGCATCGAGCAGGATTG
>JBGSTM010000296.1:0-8242 GCA_041736495.1 Akkermansiaceae bacterium | reverse complement strand
AAGCCCTTTGCCAACCGCACGGGCAACGGTGCCCACTTCAACATGTCGTTCTACGATCTGGAGACTGGCGAGAACCTCTTCAAGTGCCCGCACGCCGAAGATCCGCGCGGCCTCGGCATCAGCGAGCTCGGCTATCAGTTCATCGCCGGCGTGCTCAAGCACGGCCCCGCGCTCTGCGCCGCCTTCGCACCCACGGTCAACAGCTACAAGCGCCTCGTCCGCCGCGGCCTGATGTCCTATTTTTCGTGGGCACCGGTCTTCAACAGCTACGGCAAAAACAACCGTACCAACTCGGTCCGAGTGCCAATGGCCGGCGGCCGTTGCGAAAGCCGCAACGCGGACGCCGCCTGCAATCCCTATCTGGCAGCCACCCTCGTGCTCGCTGCCGGCCTCCAGGGCATCCGCGAGAAGCTCGACCCCGGCGATCCGCACGAGGACAACCTCTACGAACTCAGCCCCGAGGAACTCACCGCCCGCGGCATTTCCGAACTCCCACGCACGCTCGATGAGGCGGTGAAAGCCTTCGCTGCCGACCCCTTCGTCGAGGAAATCCTCGGCGCCGAACTCCGCAACGAATTCATCACCTACAAATCCGAGGAATGGCGTCAATACCACCAGCGCGTCAGCCAGTGGGAAATCGACACCTACGCAAGGATGTTCTGATCTGGAGTCAAATTCATTGCAGAAGTATCCAACTGGATTACATTTGTCACATGCCTGACTCCACAGCCAAACTACAGATCCGGATGGATCGCCGTCTCAAGGAAGCCGCCGACGAAGTGTTCGCTGAAATCGGCTTGGATGCGACGACCGCGGTGCGCCTCTTTTTCACCAAGGTCGCGCAAACCCGGAGCATCCCCTTCCGCCTCAAAGCAGAGCCGGAATTCAGTCCCGAGGCGGAAGCCAGGATCCTCGCCGCCTGGGAAGAATCCAAGGACCCGGCGAATCTGATTGGGCCGTTCGATAGTATGGAGGATTTCATCGATCACCTGCATCAAAACTCCGAACAGGTGGATTGAGATGAACGTCACCTCCCATCGGACGTTCCTGAAGGCATATGGCCGGCTTTCCGTAGTTCAGAAAAGGCAGATTGATACGGCACTCCTGATGTTCAAAAACAACCGCGCCGACCCGTCTCTCCACGACCACGCTCTCAAGGGGAAAATGAAGTCGCTCCGCGCATTTTCCGCCGGGCACGACCTGCGCGTGATCTATCGGGAAGAGGGAGGTTTCATCACCATCATCCTCCTTGATGCGGGGACGTACAATCAGGTTTACTAACATCAACTCTTCCTCATGCCCGTCATCCTTGAAAACCTGGCCTGGCCGGAAATCACCGAACTTCGCGAGAAGAACGGCGGGCTCCTGCTGTTGCCGCTCGGCGCGACCGAGCAACACGGCCCTCACCTGCCGGTGGCCATGGACACGTTGTTAGCAGAAGCAGTCTGCCACGCGGCTTCCGATGCCACGGGCGTGCCGGTAATGTCCGCGCTGCGCTACACGGTTTCCCAAGGCCACACCCCGAAATGGCCGGGAACCTTTTCCCTGCGCCATGAAACGTTCATCGCCACCCTCCGCGACATCGCCGCCTGGGCGGTGGCCAGCGGGTGGAAGCGGATTTTGTTAGTCAACGCTCATTTTGGCAACGACGCTCCGGCGCGTGTCGCCGTGGATCAACTGCGGCTCGCCCACATGGGGAAGCTCCAGATCGGACTGGTGCATGTTTTCAAACTCGATGAGTCGATCTGGCAGGAATACACGCGGGACGCGGCGGACTTGCACGCCAATGCCGCTGAGTCGGCGCTGATGCTTCACCTCTATCCGGAGTTGGTCCACATGGACCGCCTGACAAATTCGGACGACCCGGACCGGACCGGATCCACGGTATTTTCCTATCCGGTCGCGCAGACCAGTCTGAACGGAGTGACTGGAAATCCATCACTGGCCACTGAGCTTGAAGGCAAGGCACTTTTCGAACGCATGATATCCGCCCTCACCAAGACCGTGGCTGTGGCGATCGAAGAAGATCCACCACTCCCTGCGGAACATTGGCAAAGTCTTCCGGAAGTCGATTATGAATGAGGAAACCCAGCTCCACGGCGGTTGCCTTTGCGGCGCCCTGCGCTACGTGCTCAGCGGTCCGGCGGTGCAAACGACCGTGTGCCACTGCTCGGATTGCCGGCGCGCCAGTGGCGCTCCGTTTGTCGCGTGGACCTTTTTCAGAAGCGGCGCGCTTTCGTGGTCCAAGGGATGCCCGAAGGTCTGTAACTTCGCCGGACGCGAGCGGTCGTTCTGCGGTGAATGCGGCACCCCGCTGGTATTTTTCGATCCCGGGATCCCGGATTGGTTTGAAATTAGCACCTGCAGCCTGGACGACCCGGAGCCCCATCAACCTGTGGACGAGTGCTGGACAGGGGACCGGATCACATGGCTTGGATCGGTGGGCAACCTAACCGGCTACGATGGAAACGCACCGCTGCCCGACGAATCATGACGTGCGTTTCGGGGCATCGGTGACCCCGGCATCGAGCAGCCCGCGATGTTGTTCGCTGCCGATCCGGTCAAGCATCCGCTGGAAAATCCGTGCGAGCGCCTTGGCCTCCGCTTCGCTGACATGACTTGCAAACGTTTCCTCGATCAAGCCGCTGTATACGCCCCATGCCTTGTCCAGCGCCTTGCGGCCGGCACGGCTGAGCCGCACCCGGAAAACCCTGCCGTCCTGGGCGCACTGATCCCGGTGAAGCAGGCCGCGCTCGACGAGCCGCGCGACCCGGCGTGACATGCCGCTGTTGCTCAAAAGCACGGCTTCGGCGAGCTCACTCATTCTCAGGGTCTCACCTTCGGATTCATTGACTGTTAGGAGCACGTCGTAGTCGTCGAAGGAAAGGCAATCCTTGGCCACAAGCCCATCGTCGATCCGCCGGTAAGCCAGGGCGTGGACCGTGAGAAAAAGCCGCCAGGCAACTTGTTGAGGCGGAGCTTCGATATCCGGCAGGGTGAGTGAAGTCATCACTACGAGAATTTAAAACTCCGCATTTAGTTGCAAGCGCAAATATCACATCCGCTTGGCATGGGGGGTGCTCCGCTACCCCGCAGCAACCGATGTCCGACGTCATGTCCAACAGCTCTGCGGCCGTGATCGCGCCTCCTTCCCGGGTGCGGCGGCGTCCCCGGCGTTCTTGGTTTGAGTTTGGAAGCGTGTTGAGATTCGAGGTGAAGCTGGGCTTGGGCTTGCTGGCCTGGCTTTGTTTTTTCCTCGGCTGGCATATGGTGTCCATCTCGGGATTCGCGGACCCCACGCTGCTGCCCGGTCCGCTGCGGGTGGGCGAGGCATGGGTCACGCTTTTCGCCGAGAGAAACTTCGCCGCAGATGTCGTGCAAAGCGTGAAACGGATCTTCCTGAGCTTCGGCATGGCCCTGACCCTCGCGCTTCCGTTAGGACTGCTGATGGGTGCGTTCACTCCGGTCGCGGGATTCCTCAACGCGTTGGTGTCACCGTTCCGTTATCTTCCAGCGCCTTCTTTCGTGCCCTTGCTGCTGATGTGGCTGGGCACGGGTGACAGCCAGAAAATCGCCCTCCTGGTCATCGGCGTCGTGTTCTTCCTGATCTCGCTGTTCATGGACAACACGCGGGCGGTGCCTCTCGAGCTTGTCGAGTGCTCGCGCACGCTGGGCGCGAGCCGCTCCAAGGTGGTCTGGAACGTTCTACTGCCCGCCGCCATGCCCAGTTATGTCGATACCGCGCGCCAGATGCTGGCGGTGAGCTGGACCTATCTGGTCATCGCCGAGATCGTCGCCGCCACCGATGGCATCGGAGCGATGATGATGCGGGCGAAGCGCTTCGTGCAGGTCGATGACATCATGGCCGGCATCCTGACCATCGGCCTGCTAGGTCTGTTGACCGACATCCTCATCCGCCTGCTCCACCGTCTCTGTTTCCGTTACCTGCACTGATTGATCCCATGAAAAACATACCCCGTCTCATTCCCGCACTTGCCGGTGCCTGCCTGCTTTTCGCTGGCTGCTCCAAAAAGGAAGAAACCACCGCCGCCGCTTCGGCCTCCAAGCCGCAGACAGTGAAAATCTCGCTGTTTTCCTGGCCGGGCTACGCGTTTTGGTATCTCGCGAAGGAAAAGAATCTCGTGCCCGAGCTCGATCTCGACATCGTCATCATCGAGGACCCCTACGAGAGCTTCGCCCAGATGGCGGCAGGGAAATTGGATGTCACTTCCTCCACCGTGGAGTATGGCCCGGTCGCGGCCGACAAGGGAGTCCCGGTGAAACTCGTTACTTACACCAACCCATCCTACGGCACCGACAAGATCATCCTCGGTCCCGGGATCAACTCCGCCGCCGATCTCAAAGGCAAGGAGGTCGCCGTGCTCGAGGGCGGGCTCACCCAGATTTACATGGGGATCTGGCTTGAGGAAAACGGCGTCAAATTCAACGAAGTCAAATACACCAATGTCATCATGGACGATGCCGTGGCCGCGATGGTGAGCGGCAAGGTGGCTGCCGGTGAGTTCTGGGAGCCCTTCGGCGGCAAGGTTCTATCAAGCCTCCCCGGTTCGAAGGTCGTGGCCACCTCCAAGGATCCCTATTTCAAAAAGACCGCGCTGCTAGGCGACGGGATGTATATGAGTGGCGATTTCCTCAAAAACAAACCGGAACTGGCGAAACTCACGCTCAAGGCCTACTTCGCAGCGGTGGATTATTGGAAGAAAAACCCTGCCGAGGCGAATGCCATCATGGCCAAGGGACTCGGCTTCAAAGTCGAGGATGTAGTGACGGTGGTCGGTGCCGACGGCAGCGCCACGGACGGGGGGATCTATCCGTTCAACTACGAGGAGGCCGGACGTTTCATGGGAGTGATCGAAGGCGAGCCGCCATTCGGCGCGAACAACGAAATCAGCCGCCACTGGAAACTCACGAATGACTGGTGGATCAAATTCGGCACGGTCGCCAAGGAGCATCCGATGGAAGCCGGCGTCGATCTCGCCCCTTTCAACGCGCTCAAGGCATCGGGGCTTTAAGGCATCCGCAATGACAGCCGCCTTACCAACGCCTGAAAAGCAGCTTGCCGGCCTAACGGTCGTGCCGGCGGGAAGTTTCCTGATGGGCGGCATCGCCGAAGATAAATTCGTTTCCTCGGTCGAACTCCCGCGACACAGGGTCACTCTGCACGACTCGTTCGCGCTCGGCACCGCACCGGTCACCCGGCATGAGTGGCAGGGGTTAATGGGCTCGCTGCCCGATGGCGGGCCGGCGGGGCTTGGTGGAGAATGTCCTGTCGTCAATGTTAGTTTCCCGGAGGTGATGTCTTACCTGCGGAAGCTCTCGGTCACCTCCGGCGAGAACTACCGCCTGCCCACGGAGGCCGAGTGGGAATACGCCTGCCGCGCCGGCAGCACCACGGTGTTTCCCCATGGCAGCCAGCTCGAACCCGGCGATGCGAATTTCCTCTATGATGAACTCGGCGCAGAGGTTGGCACCGGCCGTCTCATACCGGTGGGGAGCTATCCGGCGAATGCCTTTGGTCTCGTCGATCTGCTGGGAAACGTCTGCGAATGGACCGCCGACGCCTGGCATCCGAACTATCAGAATTCTCCGGCTGACGGCTCGGCATGGATCGACGGGGGGAAACCCGCCTGCCGCACCATCCGCGGTGGCGCTTGGGACCACTTGCCGCGCATCCTCCGCGCATCTTGGCGCGACTGGGCGCCGGAACACGCCCGCTGGGACAACTTGGGATTCCGGGTGGCCCGCAGCCTATGATTTCATGATGAAACTCGCACTTTTCAAAACTCTCTGGGGTCACGATGGCACTCTTGCCGAAGCCATCGGCCTTTGTCACGAATCCAACTTCCAAGGCATCGAGGCACCCGCCCCGCTCGATCCTTCCGGGCGCGCCGCGTTTTTCGAAGCTCTGCAATCCGCTGACCTCGAATGGATCGCGGAAATCAGCACCTGCACGCCGGCGGGAGTTTTCGTGCCACTGCCCGGGCGCAGCGTGGAGGACCATCTTAAGTCACTCGAAGAAGGCGTCATCCGCAGCATGGAGGGTTCACCGCTTTTCATCAACACCATGGCCGGTTACGACGCGTGGTCCGCGGGGGATGCATTGCGTTTTCATGAAGGTGTCGTTAGTCTTCAGGATAAACACGGCATCATCATCTCCGTGGAAACCCACCGCGGACGCTCGACTTACAGTCCCTGGCTCACCCGCGATTTCCTGCGCGCCATTCCGGAGCTGCGGATCACCTGCGATTTCAGCCATTGGTGCGTTGTTAGCGAGCGGCTGATCCTCGATGAGGAAGACGAAATTCTCCAACTCGCGGCCGACCATGCCCATCATATCCAACCACGGGTGGGTTACAATCAAGGCCCTCAAGTGCCCGACCCGCGCGCGCCGGAACATGCCGGCGATCTTGCCGCCCACGAACGCTGGTGGACCCGTGTGTGGGACTCGATGGCGGCCCGCGGACTCACCCGCTTGACGATGACGCCGGAATTCGGCCCCGATGGCTACCTCCAGCACACGCCTTTCACCCGCGAGCCCGCCGCCGATCTCTGGGAGATCAACCGCTGGATCGGTCTCCGCCAGCGGGAGCGCTTTCAGGACTATTTCAAAACCACCAACTGACACCCTATCATGAGCACCGTCGCCTCACCACCCGCCCCTGTGAAGAAATCCTCCAAGGATCCGCTGGAACCACTTTTCGCCGCCATCCTCGCGACTGCGGCGAAGCCGCTTGAGCAGTCGATCTCCTTGCCCGCAGCCTCCTACACCGAGCCTGCGTTCCTGGCATTTGAAACTGCGGAAATTTTCCAGAAGGAATGGATCTCCACTTGCCATATCTCACAGATTCCAAACGCCGGCGACTTCGTCCGCATCGACCTCTGCGGCGAGCCCATGTTGGTCGTGCGCGGCAAGGACATGGCCGTCCGCGTCCTCTCGCGGACTTGCCGCCACCGCGGCATGGACCTCATGCCCAGCGGCTTCGGCCATCCCGACGAGGGCAACAAGCGGGTGATTCTCTGCCCCTATCACCTCTGGAGCTACGACCTTGGCGGCAAACTCGTCGGTGCGCCCGAAATGCAGCGGGCCGAGGGCTTCGACCGCAGCGAGGTCTGCCTCCACGAATTCCGCAGCGAAATCTGGGAGGGCTTCGTCTTCGTGACGCTGTCAGCCGACATTCCGCCGCTCGCCGAAAAGTATCGCCGTTTTCAGGAGCAGTTCATCGGCAAGTGGAATATGGCGGAGGGTGACCTCGTCTGGTCCGCCCACTGGGAGTGCGACTTTAACTGGAAGATCCTATTGGAAAATTTCATGGAGGCCTATCACCACATGGGAGCCCACATGAAGACGCTCGAACCATTCCTCCCCGCCCGCGGTTGTTGGACCGAGCCGTATGATCCGGAGTTTTCGTGCATGCACCTGCCGCTCAAGGCCAGCATGAAGGAGGAAATCCTCGCCACAGGAAACCCCGGCACGCCGTTCCCAATTTTCCCTGGACTGGGCATCGAGGACTGCGTCGAATGGGGGGTCTATCTCGGCTTCCCGAACTTCCTGCTGTTTACCGCGCCGGACCGTGTTTACTGGTACCGGCTCCTGCCGACCGGCCCGGAAACCTGCACCCTGATGACCACCATGATCGTGCCGAAAGCCGCGAAAAACCTGCCCAACTACGAGGAAGTGCTGAAAAAGGAAATCCAAGGCGGCATCGATTTCCACATGGAGGATATGGAAGTCTGCGTCGCCACCCAGCGCGGCATGAATTCCGTCGGCCATGCCCCAGGCCACCTCAGCCACCTGGAAGAACCGATCTGGCACTTCGAAAAATACCTCGCCGAAGTCATCCGCCGGTCGGCGTGAATTCGATTTCCGGTATGAGGAATGAAAAAACTATTCATACTGGCGTCTCTCGTGCTTATCCTCCCTGCACATGGCAGGCGACGACAACAACGAGGGCGTGAGGCGGGTGACCGTCTCGATGAAGGAAGAGACCTTCCAGGCGCTGGACCGTCTCGCTGCCGCTCGTGGTTTTGAAAGCCGGTCGCAGGCGGTGGCTGAAATGATCCATCAGCACGCCGCCCAGCATTTGGGGAAAATCGGGACCGAAGTCATGGCCGGCACGCTTTCGGTGGTCTACGACGAGTCGAAAAGCACCTTGCTGCGCGACCTTTCCCGCATCTTCCGCGAGCACATCGCCGAGGTCATTTCCTCCCAGCATGTCCTGCT
>JBGSTM010000286.1:0-9003 GCA_041736495.1 Akkermansiaceae bacterium | reverse complement strand
GCGGCCACCACCGCGACGGGCGCGCCCTTGCGGATGGCCTTCCTCTATTTCCCTAACGGCGCGATCCAGAACCAGTGGGTACCCACCGGCACCGGCAAGGATTTCAAATTCGGCAACACGCTCACGCCGCTTGAATCGATGCGCCACCGCGTGCAGGTCGTTTCCGGACTCGATCACGTGAACGCCGAAGCTGGAAATGACGGGGCCGGAGACCACGCCCGCGCGAACGGCACGTTCCTCACCGGAGTCCGTGTGAAAAAAACCGCGGGCAGCGACATTTACGCCGGCGTTTCCATCGACCAGATCGCCGCGCAGGCGGTGGGTCACAGCACGCGCTTTGCTTCGTTGGAGCTCTCCACCGATCCGCACCGCAAGGCGGGCAACTGCGATTCCGGTTACTCCTGCGCTTACGAATCCAACCTCGCCTGGCGCACGCCGACCTCCCCGCTCGCGCCGGAATCCAATCCACGGCTCGTCTTCGAACGCCTCTTCGGTGCCGGAGCCCACGGCGAGCGCGGGGCCAGCCTTGTCCAGCGCCGCGTCCAGCAACGCTCGATTCTCGACTTCGTCATGGACGATGCGAAGGCCGTGCAAGCCCAGCTCACCCACCGCGACAAGGCGAAGATGGACGAATACCTCACCGGCGTCCGCGAGATCGAGCAACGCATCGTCGCCGCCGAGGGATTCACGAATATTCCGGATCCCGCGATGCCCACGCCCGATGGCATCCCGGCCGTGCACAGCGAATACATCCGGCTGATGTTCCAGATGCTCGCGCTCGCCTTCGAGACTGACTCCACCCGCATTTCCACCCTGCTGCTCGCCCACGACGGCAGCAACAAATCCTTCCCGGAAATCGACATCGCCGAGGGTCACCATGTGCTCTCCCACCACCAGGGCCAGACCGATCTCATCCAGAAAGTCGCGCAAATCGACCGTTTCTACGCCGAGCGTTTCGCGGAATTCCTCAGCGTGCTCGACTCCAAACAAGACTCCGATGGAAACTCGATCCTCCACAACTCGATGATCGTCTACGGCAGCGGCTGCTCGGACGGAAACCGCCACACCCACACCAACCTGCCCGTCGTGGTCGCCGGAAACGGCGGCGGAACCCTCAACCCCGGCCGCCTCGTCGATGCGAACTCCGTGCCGATGTGCAATCTCTACCTGAGCATGCTGGATAAAATGGGAGTGCCGCCGCTCGAACGCTTCGGCGACAGCACCGCCCGTTTCTCCGACATTTGAAAAATCCGCCGCAACGCCCACCCACTCCGAACGGCAGTTGGAGCGCGTCACCGCTACGTTTCCGACTCAACCGCCGAACACGACTCCCTCAGCCACGCGGCGTATTCCTCCGCCCCAATCTCCCCGGCGGCGAGCGCGAGGGTCCGGAGCACGGCTTCCTCCTCGGGGGGATGAAACGACCACTCGTTGATTTCCAAAAACATGGCTGCGGCCATCAGTCCGGAGCGCTTGTTCCCATCGAGAAACGGATGGTTTTTCACAATCCCGTAGGCGTAGCTGGCCGCTAGATCGAAGGGTCCCGGGCTTTCATAGTGGAACAACTGCAGCGGCCGGTTCAGCGCGGATTCCAGCAAACCCTCGTCGCGGATACCGTCCAAGCCGCCGAAGCGGGCGATCAACACGCTGTGGAAGCCGAGGCAATCGGTTTTTTCGATCCAGACCGGCTCCTTCATTTCGCCAACTCCCGGAAAGCGTTCCTGTATCGGCTCATCAGACTCTCGGCCACCCTCATTTTCTCGTCGAACCCCGGCTTCTCCGGCGTCATGCGCAGCGAGCACTCGGGGGCCTCGGTGAGAAAAATCGTGTCTCCCTCGCCGACCTTCAACGCTTGGAGCGCTTCCTTCGGCAGGACGATTCCGAGCGAGTTCCCGATCTTGCGGACTTTGGTTTCAATGGCCATGGAATAACCATTGTTATTACATCAGGAAATGTCAAGCCACCAGTCGCCGGGTGGAAAAATCGGCGCATGTTCCGGCTCACTCGGCGTTCCGGATCGCTTCGAGCAGCTCCGCGCGCAGCGGCCAGAAACCCAGCCCGGGATCGAGGCCGTTCGCCATCAGGGCGAAGGTGAGCTCGCGGCCGTCGTTCATGCGGAGGAAGCCGGTATCGGTCTTGACGCCGGACATGGAGCCGAGCTTGGCCCGGGCGTGACCGTCGAGCGAGGCGTTGAGGCTTTGGAAAAAGCGTTCGCCATGCGGTCCTTGGCGGGCGGCGAAATTGACGCGCGCCAGGTCGAGCGGCCGGATCATATTGGCGCGGGCCAGACCGCTGCCGTCGATGAGCCGCAACCCATCGAACGTCAAACCGGCCTTCTCCCAATACCGGCGGACGGCGGTGGCGGGATCGGTTTGCGAGACGTTCCCCAGCGTCAGGAACAGGCACTGGGTTTCGAGATTGTCGCTGACCTTGTGGAGGTGATCGACAATTTCCGGAAGCGCCGCGGAACGGTGGGTGGCTAGGACAACGGCCTCGCCCTTGCGCGGGACGGGTTTCCCGGAAAATCTCACCCCTCCGCGGATGAGCGCGGCACGGAGCACCTCCACGGCAAGCGCCGGAGGATCGGGAATTGCACCGCCGACGGTGAATTCGTCACCCTGCGGCACGGTTCCTGCCAGGGAAATGACGCGCCCGAACGGAACGGAGTAGAGGGTCACGCCATCGCCGCTACCAGGCGGGCCGGTGGTGACCTCGTTGACCCAGCGGGTGTCTGCGGCGACCGGGCCGCCTTGGAGGAACTTCGCCGGATCCCCCGGGTTTTCGCCGGGCTGGAAGCTCGCCGTCAACCGGTTGTGCCCGATGTTGAGGCCGAACGCTCCGGCACCATAGGCGTTGCCAATGTCGCCCCAATTCCAGTGGTCGTTGACCGGCGGCACCTCGAAAACCGTGGTGTCCGCCACCAGGTCGCCGCTCACATTCTTCAGCCCGCCCCGGATCGCGGCGGCCGCGAGTGAATCCAGATCGTCGTTGTCCAGCGTGGGATCGCCGCCGCCCACGAGGGCGAGGTTCCCGTCCGGCCGGTGGATCAGCCGGGTTTCGAAGCGGAACTCCGGACCCAGCATTCCGAACGCGGCTCCGGTCGTCAGGATTTTCAACGCGGACGCCGGGCAAAGCGCCGTTTCTCCGAGCGCGGAGGAGAAAACGATGCGGCCCTCCTCGTCCAGCAGCACTAGTGCCGTCAGCGCGGAGCGCAGTTCCGGCTTGCCCGCCCATTTTACGAACGCCTCCTCAAAAGGTGAAACCGCACGCGCAGCCTCAGCCGGAACCACCGGCACGGAATCCCCCGCCACCTTCTCAGGCAGGACTGGGGACTTCGGGAGCACGGTTTCGCCTTTCCAAAAAATCCAGCCTGCCACCACCCAACCGGAGAGCAGCAGAAGCACCTTGAAGAATCGCCTCATCACCGCGCTACCCAACCTAAACCGGAGCCAAAGCGCCACCAGAAACCTTCTTCGGGAATCCGCTGGATGGCATCGGCTCTCATGAGGAGACATCGCGCTTGCTGGTCACCCGCCCCGCCCGCTACAAAAATCCCGTGGCCGGGAAAAACATCGTCTATTTCGCTTTGGAAACGCAGCGCAGCTTCGGTGACGTCGGGGGGTCCTTGCACAAGGACAAGATGCAGGTCTCGGTGGCCGTCACCTACAGCACCGCTCGCGGCACCTACGAGATTTACCCGGAAAACGAAATGGAGAAACTCGGCGAGGAGCTCGTCCGCGCGGATCTGGTGGTCGGTTGGAACCACATGCAGTTCGATTACCCGGTGCTTCAACCCTACGTTTTTCACACCCTCGCCGAGCAAACGGTGAATCTCGACATGATGCTCGAGCTCGAAAAAATCGTCGGTTTCCGCCTCAAGCTCGACTCTGTGGCCTCCGCCACCCTCGGCACCGGCAAGACCGCCGACGGCCTGGACGCGCTGCGCTGGTGGCAGGAACACAAGAAGTCCGGCGACTTCGAGCCGCTCAGGAAAATCGCCGAATACTGCGCCTTCGACGTGAAGGTCACCAAATGCGTGCACGAATACGCCGTCGAACACGGCCTGCTCAAATACGACGACAAAAGCGGTCGCATCGCGGAAGTCGCCGTGGCTTGGTGAGAAAATGGCCGGACCGCGAGTCTCCAGACTCGCCAGCGAAAGGATCGCCAAAGATTATGCGGCCTCCGCTTCCCTTTGATTGGCCTTTCTCAAGAGCGAGTTGAAAACTCGCGGTCCCCGGGGGTCAGATGTCGGCGCAGTGCTTCACAAAGAATGTCAGTTTCCCCCGCCGACAGTGGCACCCGGAACGGATGTTGCCCCGTTTGGCAGGTCTCGATCTGCCGGAGAAGGCGGCTGGCGTCTTCCTTACCATCATACTCCGCCACCGGAGTGGAACGAAGTTTTGCTAGAAACCGCGGAATGAAACACGCGAGAATGGCGAGATGCTTCACATCGTTTCCCGCCTCTCCCCCGGGACGGGTATTGGCCGCGTGCAGCTTGCAGATGAAGAGCGAGCAGGGGTCGAGCAGGGTCAAATCAGCCGACGGACTGAGCGGTGTGCCTACGGGAGCGTCGTTAATGCCGGAGTCGAGACCGGGCAACCGCTCGAGAACCTCGACGGAGGTTCTATAGCTCCTCCAGAAAATGGATGCTGCGAACACCCGGCCCATGTGAGGCGCGTTCTTGCGTGTGGCAGCGACAACCCCGCCAAGTTTCGCACCGTCGAGTTGCATGAGTTTGGTCAGCGCCAGGCAGGTGATTTTCTGCCCGCACAAATCAATATCCTTGCTGAAGATAGGGAGATCGCAATGGAAGCGTTCAGATCCTTCCAGGAACAACTCGGCCCAAGCCGAAACAGACAGGCCGCCTACCAACACGCTTTAATCCTCACTCTCGGTCAATGACTTGAGAAAAGGCCTGTAATCCTCGAGGCAGAATGGACGGTCAGGACTGGGTTGCATGTCACCAAGGAAGTCGCACCGGTTTGAAGGGAAATCTCCGGGGCCCTTTGGCTGCAACCCGGATCGTCACGTCGGGCGGCGGGGTATTCCGCAAATGTTCGAGCCACTCGTGCGCTTCGCGGGATTTCCCGAAAGCCACCCGGTCCTCCGCCTCTTGGCGCTTGAACTCCGTCATCGCCGGGTTATCTCACACTTCCGCTAGTGAAGGGTCCGGTTTGAAGGGTTGGGAATCTGGCTTCATGGCATTGCGGGACGCAAGGGACCATCGCTTCGCAGACGAAAATTGGCGAGGAGGAAATCCTACGTAGCCGCAACAGCCGGACCGCGAGCCTCCGGGCTCGCCTGCGAAAGAATCGCCAAAGGTTACGCGGCCGTTGCCACTTCTCTTTGACCTCTCTTTCTCAAGAGCGAGTTGCAAACTCGCGGTCCTGGGGGATTAATCCTTCGCCGAGGAGGTTCGGAAGGAAAATGGCTCGTCGCAGAGTAGAACAAAGTCTTCCCCGCCTACCGATTTCTCGCGATGCACGGTGTCTGCAAATGCATGACCATTATTTCGTTGCTAGGGATCGCACGCCGTGACGAACATCCCAGCGTCATGAACTCCGATGATACCCAGAGTCTCGAAGTCAATTTGCCCCAGCCTCCTACCCCATCTTGGTATGGCCAGCTGATCACCATGGCATCCCGCTCGCTGGATGACATGAAAAACGAGCCAGGGAAAATACGCGAGTTGGTGGCTTCCGTTTACTCAAAGAGCTTTGGACATCTCAATGACCAAGAACTACTAGCACACTTCTGGCGATCTCTCGACCCGACGTTTCCACCGATCGATCCCAAAGTGGTTGATTGGTTGGTTCTTACTTCTGACAGCGCGGGTGATTCCGGGCTGCTCGCTACGTATGCCTTGAATCCCACTTGGGCCGGTTTCCCTAGAGGATATTGGCGCAACGACGAAGGCCGCATCCTCTACGAAGCATTTCGTATCTTGGTCCGCGCCGCCGCCCGGCGGCCTCCACGGAACCCTGGTTTCCTGTGGCAGCAGAAGGACGGGATCATGTATCCCGACTTGGATCAGTATCGACTTAAAACCCTCAGTTTATTAACCGCCGGGTGGTCAGGCGTTTCCCGCTCGCGGGATTTGTTTTTCAAAACCTGTCTTTCCCAGCTTGAACCGAATCTGTTCCCCGCTGGCGACGGTTGGGCCTTGTTTGAACGACTGTTGCGCGATTACCCGCTGGGTGATCTCGGAAGTCACGAGGGGAACCCGGAAACTCTTTCCGTACAAGGCGCATTTGTCGCATGGAAGGAAGGAAAATGGACACCAAAAACTTTGCACTCCCTTCTGGATGCAGCGTTCTTTGATTCTAACGTCCTTAGCCGGCTCCAACCCGATGATTTCCATACGTCGGATTCCTCATTCACCAAGTTCATCGACGTATGCGCGGAGGTTTCACGTGAAACCGTGGATTTGTTGATCGACGAGAACGAACTGGAACTCGCCGCGAACAAATTCCGGGGTGTTCAGCCCTCTCAGTCAGCCATCGACATCGTCCTGAAGATTGGCAGGGCCATCGAGGCCAACAGCGAGTCTCAAGAAATGATCTCACTGATTATTCCACTCAAGGTGCCGTCTGGGGACTCCGTGCACGCAATCGAACAGCTCAAACAGCTTGATTCCAAAACTCTTTTGGCCTTTACCCAAGAACAAAGCGAATGGATCCCCCTGATTCTCGAAGCCATCCCTGATCGCAAGCTGGCAGAATTTCTCAAATCGGTCATCGGTGCGTTTTGCGACGATCTCTTACCGGCGGAACTCACCGGTTTTCCACAGCGGATCACCTACCCCACGCTTCACCCGGGCAAAGCCGCTAGCGGTTTCACTAATCTCCAACCTTTTTTCGAAAGACTAACCGTCACCCCATTGAGCGTGATCAAGAAAGCTCTTCCGATCATCCGGCGGAGTAACTGTTGTCGCGAAGATGCGCCGCATTACATCACCCACTACCTCGGCCTTCCTCCTAGCCGTAGGCCGAAACAAAGGTTGTTTTACCAAGATGAATGGTTCGTCGAACTCTCTCGCCGCATCCCTCTGGGATCCGCAGACCGTGAGATTCTTGTTTCGCAGCGGATGGAGGCGATCAGCCTCACCTATTTTGAATCTTGTGCCCGTAAGACGACCGCAAGCGCCCCCACGTATGGCGTCCTTCGAGCGGTGATGTGCGCACACGCTGAATCCTCTGGCTTTCCATCCACTGAAACCGCGCTTCTGGACGCTGCACGACATTGGGCTGCCAAGCCCGAATTGGTTCGCGACGGTCTCACCCTCCGAAAGTGCTCCAATTCCCCGGAAGGCATGATCTTGATGAAAGGCAAACGCGCGATCCAAAACCTTCCTCCTGCGCTGAAGAAGGATCCGGAAATCACCCGCTTCCGAGCCGAAGCCTTCTCACTGTGGCAAACTCGTTTGCTCTTTGAAGCCGAAGTGATGCCCCACTACTTCAAAACCGGCGAATTTCTGGATCACAGCGGCTTTTACGACGTTTTCGGATGCCAGGCCACCGACACACTGCGCCGCCGCCTCGAAACCTCCATCCCGGAAAAATTTGAGAAAGAATTTCGGACAGCACTCGAAGCACAATCCATCACTGAGCACCACTTCACGTGCATTCCTCCTTTCAACCCTGCCGAAGCTCTTCCCGAACTGATCCGAAGGGGTTGGGAAGACTGGCTCGGAAACGGCGATTACAAGGGCTTCTACTTCACGACTGGTGAAGACGACGGAGAGTTTATCGTCCCCTTCAGAATCGTCTCCGTCGATCCAGACGCACACTTTAGGGAAGGAATCACCCCTCCTGCCACGCCGCATACCTTGGCGCTGTCTCACGGGAGGGGCCGATCCGCCCCTCCAGAATATACATCGGCCTTCCATCAGAGGGTGATTGGCATCGTCATGCGCGATCTTGTCGATGCTTTACCCGCCGTGACTTGATGATTCCGCTTTCAGCGCGGGATTGATGTAAGACATGGATGCTGGCAAGAAAACCAAACTGTCCCAACTGGCCGGCGAAGCGGGAGGTTGCCAAAGCCAGACATTTCGGTAAGGTGTCTCCCGTGAGCATTCAGGAAATCAAGTCGGAGCTTCAGGCGCTTCCCGCCGATGAACGGAGGGAGTTGGCGGCATTCCTCGTCTCGTTGCGGCACAAGGATTTGGCAGGCTACCGGGCACGAATGTCCGACAAGATCGACGATCAAAACCCGGAAAGGTGGGTCACGCTTGAAGAATTGGACCAGAGGTTGGAATCCTGAAAATGGACTATCGGTTGTTGATTTCAATCGAGGTCGTGGAATTCCTCGAACGGCTTCCTTCCAAGAATCGCAAGGCGCTAAGGAACATCATCGAAGCGATTGGGAAAGATCCGGCGGGACGATCCGACGCGGCGGATTACGACGATACCGGTCGGCGACTAGAGATCGCCATCACGGGGGATTTCGCCATTACCTATTGGATCGACGATGCCGACCGTCACGTAAAGATCCTGGATATCCATTCGGCAGACCGCTGATCTAATCCTTCGCCGACTTCGGATCCAATGCGTCGCGCAATCCATCCCCGAGAAAGTTCAGGGAGAAGAGGGTGGTGGCGAAGAAGAGAGTGGGGAAAAAGAGCAGCCAGGGGTTAGAGAGCATGCGGTTCGCGCCTTCGTCGATGAGGATGCCCCAGGAGCTGTAGGGAGGTTTCACACCGAGGCCGAGGAAGGAGAGCGTGGCTTCCAGCAGCATGACGCCGGGGATGGTGAGCGTGGTGTAGACGATGATGGGGCCGAGCGTGTTCGGCAGGATGTGCCGGAACAGGATGCGGAAATGCCCGAGGCCCAAAGAACGCGCGGCTTCGACGAAATCCTGTTTCGCCACACTCTGGACCTGTGCGCGGACGATTCGGGAAACCGTGAGCCACGAGAGCGTGCCGATGGCGATGAACAAGGGCACCAGCGTGGTGATGGGCTCGACCCAGGCGGTGGTTTTGTTGATGGCCGCGCTGTC
>JBGSTM010000274.1:0-1838 GCA_041736495.1 Akkermansiaceae bacterium | reverse complement strand
GCCGGCCACCGCGGCGGCGCACGCATCATCCAGGCATACATCGCCCTTGAGCGGAACGAAAAGCGCCGCGCTCTGGAACTGCTGGAACAGGCCCGCGAGGAAGACCCGGACGCGCCGATGCTGCTACACTATCTTTCGCTCGCCTACCTCGCCCTGCGGCAGTGGCCGCAAGCCGAAGCCACCGCGCGCAGAATCCTCGCCACCGATCCCACCAACGTCCAGGGCCACCTCGCCCTCGCCCGTTGTTTCCTACATCAAAACCAGCCGGACGAAGCCGTGAACGCCGCGCTCGACGCCATCGCCCACGACTATGCGAATCCCCTCGGCCATTTCCTGCTCGGCAGCGCGCTCGTCCAGCTAGCAGATTGGGAAAACGCCACCACCGCCCTCCTCCGCTCGACCCAACTCGCCGGCCGCTTTGATTCCGCGCCCGCTTTCCGCATGCTTGCCAGCGTCTCACGCCTCCGTGGAGACGCCATGGATTCGGAAAACTATCACCTCCAGGCCCGTTTCGCCCGCAAGCGGCAGTCGTCCCTCGACGGGGTTTCGCTGGACCGCCTGCACGGGGAAATCTCCGTCCGCGACGCCGCTCGCCTCGCCGAACGCCGCCGCCTGCGGGAAAAATCCGAGGTGACGCCGGCCCCCGCCGCTCCCGTATCCGAGCCCATGGACCTGCTCATTGTTTCCGGCCTGCCCCGCTCCGGTACCTCCCTGATGATGCAGATCCTCGCCGCCGCCGGAATCCCGCCGATGACCGACGGCGAGCGCTCCGCGGACACCGACAATCCGGAAGGCTACTACGAGTGGGAAGCCGTCAAGTCCCTGCCGCAGAATCCCGCGCTCATCGAACAAGCCGCGGGCAAGGCCACCAAGGTCATCTCCGCGCTGCTGCCGCATCTCCCGCCGCAGCATCGTTACAAAATCATCTTCATGACCCGCCCCATCCACCAGATCGCACGCTCGCAGCAAACCATGCTCCAGCACCGCGGCGAGGTGGCCGCGGACACTTCTCGCATCGAGGCCACCTTGCGCGAGCACGCGGAGAAAATCCTCTCCCGCCTCCGTGTTCTCCCTAACGTGCATCTCCTCGAAGTCCCCTTTCCCGATCTCGTTGCGGATCCTGATAGATGGTTGCCGCAACTCGCCGAATTCCTGCCCGGGTCGTTTACTTCAGGCTCCGCAGTCGCCGCCGTCGTGCGGCCCGATCTGTTCAGGAATCGGCAAAATCCTGCATAGTTTGCGAAGGTAAACTATTAACTTGTCCGGCTTCATTGCGGGTCCCATTCACGAGGGATATCCCAACATGAAAGCCACCTCATCCACACCCAATCGTCTCCTCGCCTACGGTTCGCTCGCCCTCGGTTCCACCGGCATCCTCGCCACTCAGGCAGACGCCGCGACGATCGTTGATATCAACACCAACACCTACAACACCGGTCTCTCCGGCATCGGCACCATCTCCCTGTCCACTTCTTCCAGCATTGGAGGTTATGGCAAGACTTACACGACTTCCAGCGTCGCCGTTTCCAATGGAGCATCGATTCCGCAATCGGCGTTTTTCAAACGGAGCATCGATGCCACTCCCGTAACCTCGTCCAGTGTCGGCACCCTCTTCGACTATGCGGGTCAAAGCTTCGGAGGTGCCACACCCTTCACGTCCTCTCGGAATGGTGCGGTCCTCAATAGCAGTGACAACTGGTTCTACGCGATCGACGATGTCGATACTTCCCAGCGTCTCTGGCTGCAATTTGATTTCGGCAACAACGACGGCACGTTCTCCATCGTCAAAGCCGTCATCCCGGATTCGGGTGAAACGATCAACAACGCCGCTGCCGCCG
>JBGSTM010000162.1:0-2868 GCA_041736495.1 Akkermansiaceae bacterium | reverse complement strand
GGCGGACTCACCGGCGGTCGGATTGGAAAGCGCCGGAAGTTCCAGTCGCGCGGTGCCGGGGAAATCCACCGCGGCATTTCCGGTGGGAGTGGCGGCGTGCGCGAGGGTGGCAGTGCCTACCGCGGCACCCCACGCATCGGTTCCTCCCTGGCGCGGCCAGGTGGTGACGGCGGCACCATTCGAGACGGTGGCGGTGAGATCCTGCGCGAGCCATTTCATTTCTAACGATGGAACCGTAGGCCGCGCCCAGGTGTGGGTGGTGAGGGTTTCGATCTGCGCCATGTCGGTGCGAACCCGGCCGTCCCGATAGAATCCCGCATCCGGACCACTGGTGACGCCGATGACGAACCAGCGGCCGTTTTCATACATGTAAAGCGGCCCACCCGAGTCGCCCGGCGCGGTCCCGCCTTCATACCAGGTCGTCGCACGATTCGATTGCGGCAGGCTGGGAGGACCGTCGAAGTCATAATATAACCAGTCGGTGGTGACCGCCGCCGGTGGCGAGGCCACGTTGTTAACTTCGATGCGGGTGGTCATCGCCCGGAAGATGTTGTCGTAGAACGGGCCCGTGCCGCCGGTACCGATCACGCCGTTTCCACCGTAGGCGACCTTCCACGCAAGCCGGCCGTTTTCAGTAGTGCCGGAGTAGGGCGCGGTCATTTTTCCGAGCGTGTTGTCGAAGGGGGTATTCGTGACGATGACGATATGGTCCGCACCGATGTTAGTGAACACCGCGCCGCTGCGGGACTGACCGTTCCAGTTCGCCGTCAGGGTGCCGGTTGCGGCGTAATTGGTGCAATGGGCGGCGCTGAGCAGAACATTCGGCGCGATCAACACGGCGCTGCAGCCGCTGATGTTGGCGCGGCTGGTGAACGGTTGGAGGTTCGCCAGTTCGACGGACTTCGGACTGCCGGTATCGCGGTTGTACATGACGGCGGGCGAGAGGCCCGCGAGAGCCACGGAAAAACCGACGACCCATGATTGGGTTGCGTGCTGCATGAGTTTTAGGTCGGGATCAACCGGTTGACATCCAAGCGATTCCCAAGAGAAGAATAGCGCAAATTCCCGAAACGAGTCATCCCTTGTTTACGGGAGTGGGTGATATCATCCCTAGGGCTTATCCCGCGAAAACGCGATGGAACTTTCTGGAAACACTGCCGTATCGTGTGGTATGTCCCGCTCGCTCACCGCATGGATCTTACTCGCCACCGTCGCCTTCGCGGAACCCGTTCCCGAGGTGGCATCGAAACAGAAATTCATCGAGAACGGGAAAATCAAGATCGGGGTGGACCTGAGCTCGGGTGGTTCGATTTTCTGGTTTTCCGAGCTGCCGGATGGCCCGAACCTGCTGAATCACGCCGACCGCGGGCGCTTCATCCAGCAATCGTATTATGGCAAACCGGACGGTTCGTTGTGGGTGAAAAAACCTTGGCGCTGGAACCCGGTGCAGGGCGGCGACTACAAACACAAACCGGCGAAACTGCTCGAAGTGAAGGAAACCGATGGCACGCTCTACGTCCGCAGTATCCCGGTGAACTGGGCGGGCGGCGAGGACATCGAGGACTGCCGGATGGAGGAGTGGATCACGTTGTCCGAGAACATCGCGCGGATCCGCTTCCGGTTCGCCTATCGCGGGACGGAAACCCACCCGCCCACGCATCAGGAGCTACCGGCCGTGTTCGTGGATTACACGCTCGCGGACCTCGTCTATTATAAGGATGCCGAACCATGGACGGACAAGCCGCTCACCAAACGGCAGCCGGGGTGGCCGAATGAATACCAGGCGATCACCGAAAACTGGGCGGGTTTCGTGGGGCCTGACGGACGTGGTGTGGGCGTGCTCTTCCCCGGCACCGACCGCATTACCACCTACCGCCACCCGGGTCCTCCCGGGCCGAAGGGCGGCGGTTGTTCGTATTTCGCACCCATCCGCACGATGGCCATCACGCCGGAGCTGGTCTTTGAATATGATGTTTATCTAACGATCGGGACGGCGGAGGAAATGCGCGACCGATTCAAGCCGATCGCCAGGAAGTATCTTGAAAAGACGACGGCGGAATGAAGGAAATCATTCCACCCGCACCACGCCGTCGGGTAGTTTGACGGTGGATTTCACGCTTCCGTCCGCTTGTTTTTCATGTCGGACATGGATGGGTCCCTTGGGGGTGGGATAGGTGCCCTCTGCCCAAGCGAGGCGGCCGAGATTCGGTGAGATTCTCACCTGCGCGCATCCGGGAGCGACCGGTTCCACGCCCAGCACGTTCCGGCTCAGCCATGCGGTGGGACCGCCGGCCCAGCCGTGGCAGAAGCTGTGGCGGAATCCGACATAACAATGCGCGCCGAAATCACCGTGTAGGTCTTTTTTGCCTGCAGCCACGGGTTCATCGATCCGCCCGGCATCCTTCGTCCATGCGAGATCAAAATCCTCCCAGAACGTGGTCGCGCCGTAGTCGAGCATGCCACCCCAGTACTGGCTGATGAAGTCGAGTCCGGTATCGATGTCACCGGACTTGGCCAACGCATTCAGGACGTAGAAACCATAGAAGGTGCTGAGATCCTTCGGGCCGTCCGTCTTGAGCACGGCCGAAACCTCAGCGGGATCGCGCAAGCCGGCGAGCGACAGCAGCGCGGCGGGCGATTTGCGTCCGCTGGACTCCGGCACGTGTTTGCGGAGCAGCGCGGCGGTTTCCGTGCAATGCCCGGCCAGCTCCGGATCGCCGAGGATTTCACACAGCCTCGCACCGCTTTCCATGGTCAGGGTCATCATCGCCTGCAGTCCTTCATGCACCGCGGTCTTGTTTTCGAAGGTCGGCCAGTCGAGGAAACGCATGCCGTCGAGCTTCTCCCGACCGTCGGCGCCGACGTAGG
>JBGSTM010000149.1:0-2487 GCA_041736495.1 Akkermansiaceae bacterium | reverse complement strand
GGACTCAACATCTCGGGCATCATCCAGGGAGACATCACAGGTACGGGTGTGGGCCTCACCAAGCAAGGTCCGGGCGCCCTCGCCCTCTTCGGCACCAACACCTACGACGGTCCCACACAGATCGATGCCGGCAGCCTGATCTTTGGCTCGAAAAACGCTAAAACCGCGGCCACCGCCACGGCAACCTCTCTGGGCAGCATCGGCCTTGGCGCACACAGCTCGGATCCCCTCTACTATTCGGCCACAGAAATTGGTGACTTATTCAACTCCAACTCGCTGGCCGGTTTCAGCATCGATCCCGCATCCGGAGTCCTCATCGACACCACCAATGCCGGCGGATCCTTCACTCAGAACATCGCGCTAACGGCTGCCCGTGCGCTGACCAAGACCGGCACAGGCACCTTGGTTCTTCCCCTTGCCAATACCTTCACCGGAAACGTGCAGATCATTGGAATCGCCACTTCCAACACCCTTCGCATCGAACACAGCGAAGCTCTCGGCCCGATCGCCACCCCCAAGACCATCACCCTCACCGGTGACAACCGCAAGGTTTCGATCCTCGAACTCGCCAACAACATCACCGTGGACGTCGACAAGACGATCAACACCTCCGGCAAGAGCTACATCGCCAACGGTGAAACCTCATTCGGCTCGCCGGTCTTCCTGCGCAACGCTTCCGACAACAACGCATTGCTTGGAAATCTTCTAATCACCGCCGCTGGAGGCGGCTATTTCATCGAATCGGCCGCCGGCACCCTCACCCTCGGCGCTCCCGCGACGACCTCCGTCCTGCGCAACGATGTGGTCAACTCCAACCGGTCCTTCAACTTCATCGGTGGCGGAGATGTCGTGGTCAACTCCCGGTTCGTCGATACTGACGCAACCACGTCCACGGGCATCAACAAACTCGGCACCGGCACCCTCACCCTGCCGCGCACCGACAACCAAGGCACTCAGGCGACCCCGGGTTTCTCCGTCGGCACCACCGTGGTGGAAAACATGACCGCCAGCGGCACCCCGAGCTCGATCGGCGCCGGCACCGCCTTCAATTTCGGCGGCACCTTCCGCCATGCGGGTGCGGCGAACTCCACCAGCGACCGCCCCTTCGGCCTCGTCGGGCCCACGCCCACCCTCGAATCGTCCGGTTCCGGCTCGCTCGTCCTAACAAGCGCTGCGCCGGTCACCCTCGTCAATGGCACAGGCACACCCATCGCCTTGTTCGTACTCGGTGACACGGTGATCACGGCTCGTGATGCCCACACGCTGTTTCCGGGCATGACCATCGCTGGCACGGGCATCGCCCCAGGCACCAAGATCGCGGCCGTCAATTACGATACCCGGCAGATCACCCTGGACACCCCCACCACCGCGGCTCCGCTGACTCACCAGAACGCCTCCATCTCCGGCACTGGCAACCTGGACCGCACCTTCACCCTCGGCGGCTCCAACACCGGTGACAACCTGATCGCCGCGACCATCGTCAACCCTTCCGGCACCGGCAAACTCAGCCTCACCAAAGCAGGCACCGGCAAATGGATCCTCAGCGGAGCGAACACCTACACTGGCAACACCACCATCAGCGGCGGCACACTGGCCCTCGGTGCGGCCGATGTCCTTCCCGATGCCTCGCCCGTTTCCATCGGAAGCGGCACTCTGAGTGCCGCCACCGCCGGCACCGAAGCAGCCGGCACCCTCGCCATCACTGGTGCGGCCACCATCAACCTCGCCTCTGGAGCCAAAATCGAGTTTGGCGAAAACAACGGCACCTGGAGCGGCACGCTCAACCTCACCGGCTTCGTCTCCGGCTCATCGTTGAAATTCGGCACTAACAACGCGGGCCTGGGCGCCGGCCAACTCAGCCAGATCTCCGCCGCCGGCTTCACCGGTTTCGCTCTGGATACCAACGGCTTCCTCACTGCCACCGGCGGCGCTTCCAACTATGCCTCATGGGCGAACGACCCGCTCAAGGGCAACATCCCCGGCGAGCCCGCCGGCGGCGACTTCGACAACGACGGCATCGCCAACATCGTGGAATACGCCCTCGGCCAGAACCCGCGCGTTTCCAGCCAGCCCGCAGGCGTGTTTTCCGGCAACACCATCACCTACACCAAAGGAGCCGATGCCATCGCCAACGGCGACGTCTCCTGGGTCATCGAAGTCTCACAGACTCTTGATGCCGGATCATGGTCGCCAGCGGTTACCCAGCCAGGTGGAGATCCGGCCACCGACATCTCATACACATTCACCCCGGGCACCCCGGCGAAAAACTTCGCCCGCCTCAAAGTGACACAACCGTGAGGCCTGGTCCGCCCCGCCACCCGGTGAGGCGGATCTCCCGGAAACAGGGCGGCGTGCAAGTCCACTTGGCGCGCCGCCCTCGTCTTGCTGATAGGGAATCCGGAACACTCCGGACTCCCCGGCCTTCTTTGATCAAACGCCACCCTCCTTCTAGCAACATCACGCCGGATGTTAGTTTGAGAATGTCAG
>JBGSTM010000074.1:0-1579 GCA_041736495.1 Akkermansiaceae bacterium | reverse complement strand
GCGGCAGATTCTGGAGCAGTTTCCCGCGCGGCCGTAATCTGTCATGTCGCGACTCCATTTCTCATCGCGTGTTGCGCTGCTGTCGGCGGGTGTGATGTGGCTGGGCGCGGTTGCCGCCGGGGCGCAGGAACGCCCCGGGGTGGCGTATCAACTCGCACAGGCCGGACCGGCGCCGGAATGGTCCCCCTCGAAACTGAAGGAGATCCAGCACGACTGGATCCAGCTCAAGTCGGGCGAGTGGCTCAAGGGCCGCTTCCGCGGGATGCAGGGCGAGCGGCTCAATTTTTACAGCGAGGAGCTGAACGAGCAGGAGTTCGACTGGGACAAGGTCATCCAACTCCACACGCTCAAGCCGGTGGAACTGCTGCTGATGGACCGCAGCACGGTGACCGGGCGTGTGCGCGTCAATACCCAGTACCTCGTCATCAACGAGGACGCCGTGGTACCTCAACTCTTCGAGCGTGATGCGGTGGTGGCCATCTCGCCCGGCGGGAGGACGGAGTGGGACCGGTGGAGCGTGGATCTTTCCTTCGGCATGGCGGTCCGCAGCGGCAATGTGGATGAGGCGGACGTGAACTCCGCGCTCACGCTCAAGCGCGTGACCGCCTCCACGCGGTTTGGTCTGACGTATAGCGGCTACCGGTCCGTGGTCTCGGATGTGGACGTGGCGGACAATCACCGGGCCACTCTCTATTTTGACCAGTGGCTCAGCGACCGCCTCTACTGGCGCATCGCGCAGGCGCAGGCGTACCGCGATCCTTTCCAGAACATCGCGGCGCGCGTCACCATCGGCACCGGCCTTGGCTACGACATCTTCAAGGGGAAGCGGTTCGACTGGCATGTCACGGCGGGGCCTGCAGCACAGTGGGTGCGATTCTCCTCCGTCTCCGCTGGGCAGGCCGCCGACGTCGCGGGGCCGGCGGGAATCATCGGGATGGAGATGGAGTGGGACGTGACCCGTCGGATTGATTTCAATATCGAGTACAGTTCGCTCATCACGGGCCGCGACCTGGGCGGTATCTCCCGCCACTTCGAGGCGCGCTGGGAGGTGGATCTCACCTCGGTGCTGGAGTTGGACATCTCGTTCATTTGGGATCGCGTGACCGATCCCATCCCCGACTTGAACGGCGTGACGCCCAAGCCCGATGACTTTCGGCTGGTCACTTCCCTCAGTCTCGAATTCTAATCCCGCATGAGCATCGCCACGCCCCTTGCGCTCCGGTTTCTCCTGACGCTGCCCCCCGCCCTGTGGATGCTGCTGGCCTGCGGCTGCACCGCACCGGCCCCGCAGGAGACCAGCGCTGGCAAACCCGTGCTGCGCGTCGGCGTGACGTCGGAGCTGGCGCCCATGATTTTCAAGGAGGGCGGCCGCCAGACCGGCATGGAGGCGGAGCTGGCGCAGATGCTCGCCGAGAGCTGCGGACGCACGGTGAAGTTCGTCGAGGTGCCGTGGGACAAGCAGATTGACGCGCTCCTGGCCGGAAAGACGGACATCATCATGTCCTCCATGACCATCACCACG
Source organism: Akkermansiaceae bacterium (assembly GCA_041736495.1). Lineage (GTDB taxonomy): Bacteria > Verrucomicrobiota > Verrucomicrobiia > Verrucomicrobiales > Akkermansiaceae > Luteolibacter. The sequence continues at coordinate 57 of JBGSTM010000074.1, read as the reverse complement.
CCTCGAGCCATGCGGGTGAATTTCGTCTCGCCTTATCTGCGCGCCGGGCAGGTGTCG
>JBGSTM010000010.1:0-3571 GCA_041736495.1 Akkermansiaceae bacterium | reverse complement strand
AAGCACGACCGTGTCGATGGATCCGCCGCCCCAGCCGATGAGGCCGGAAACAATCGGCCTGGCCGCGGCGAACGCGAGCGCCGCGATGGCCAGCGCGCGGCACGTTAGAATGAGGATGTGGCGGAGCTTTTTCTTCCCGCGCGATTCGCGGGTCGCCTTGAGCAGGAACTGCATCGCCGCCCACTGGATCGTCTTGTGCCGACGGCGGTTGATCAGGTGGATCACGATGGGAACCGCAGCGGCGAGCAGGCCCCAGAGAAGAAGTGGATTGAGAAAAAGCATTTTTCAGTTAGTGCTTTGACTTGGGCAACCGGGCGGTGAGGAATTCGCGCAGCAGCGGCTCCAGCGGCGTGTCGGTGGTGACCAGCTGATAGTCCGCGGCGGCGTCGTGGCACTTGGCGCGGACGGCGGTGAGGAAATCGCGCAGCGCTGCCTTGTATTCGTCCGCGATCAGGTTGGGTTCGGCGACGATGGAGGTACCGTCCTCCAGATCGACGAAGCGGTGAGGGCGGTCGAACTCGAAGCCAAGCTCAAGCGGGTCCATCAGGTGGAAAACGGAAATATCGTGTTTGCGATAACGAAGATGTTGAAGCGCGTCGCCGAGCGCGGCGGGATCGGTGAAGAGGTCTGATAGGATGACGACAAACGCGCGCTGGCCGATTTTCTCCGCGATGGTATGGAGTGCGGCGATGAGACCGGTTTCACCGGCTGGCTGGACTTTGCCGAGCGTGGTGAAAAATCGTTCCAAGTGGGCGGCCCGGCGGCTGGGAGGGACTTCGAGATGGAGCTTGTCGGTGCAGATCGAGAGCCCGGCGGCGTCTCCCTGATTGACGAGCAGATAGGCAAGCGACGCGGCGATCCGGCGGGCGACCTGGATTTTCGACTCGCCGGCACCGGTGAACTTCATGGAGCCGGAAGCATCGACGACGAAATACGCGCGAAGATTCGTGTCGGCCTCGAATTCCTTGATGTAGAAGCGGTCCGAACGGGCGAAAGCTTTCCAGTCCAAGCGGCGGGTATCATCGCCAGGCACGTATTTCCGGTATTCCGCGAACTCGACGGATGACCCGCGGTGAGGCGAGCGGTGTTTTCCCGCGACGTTTCCGAGCATCGGTGTGCGCGACTCGATCGGCAGCGAGCCGAGTCGGGAGAGAAGGACGTTGTCGAGGAAATCGTGCACGATTTTAGAATCAAGAGGCCAGAATCAAGAATCAAGAGAGAGGGAAGACGGTGGCTTCAGGTGGCCGATGAAGCCGCTGAGCATGCGGGAAATTTCACGTGTTTCTTCGATCATCGAGTCGGTGTTGGTAAATGGTTCGATCTCCAACTCGCGACACACTTCACGATGGATCATCAGCTGGGTGCGAAGTTCGCCGCAGGAGCCTTTGCTGTAGGACAGGAATCGTGAAAAATCGGCCTCCGAAGACCGCTCCGCCCCTTCAGCAATATTGGATGGTATTGAAATAGCGGAACGGTGGATTTGATCCTTCAATGCAAAGTCCCGGGATTTGTGCGAGGCGACACAAACATTGACCGCCAATCTGCAACCGCGTTTCCAGACTTCCAGATTTTCGAAATTGTGATGCATGGGAAACTCTTCCTGTTTCTTGTTTCTGGATTCTTGATTCTGGTTTCTCACTCTTCCCGCATCTCTTTGATCAGGCGCTCGACGATCTTTTTGGATGTCATGCCCTGCGACTCCGCCGAGAAATTCGTGATCACGCGGTGGGTGAGCACGGCGGGAGCGATGGCTTCCAGATCTTCGAGCGACGCCATGTAAGCACCTCGCAGCGCGGCGCGGGATTTGGCACCGAGGATCAAATATTGCACGGCGCGCGGTCCGGCGCCCCAGCCGACGGTGTCCTTGATCCATTGCGGCGATTCGGGTTCTCCGGGCCGGGTTTTGCGGACGATTTTCACCGCGTAGTCGTAAATGTGCTCGGGAACAGGCACGCGGCGGACGAGTTGCTGGAAGGCGATCACTTTTTCCCCGTCGAGCAGGTGGCTGAGCAACTGCCGGGCGGTGCCGGTCGTGGCGCGGGCGATTTCCTTTTCCTCAGCGGCAGACGGATAGCCGACCTCGATCAGGAACATGAACCGGTCGAGCTGGGCTTCCGGCAGCGGGTAGGTGCCCTCCTGCTCGATCGGATTCTGCGTCGCGAGCACGAAAAACGGTGGCTGCAGCGTGTAGGTCGTGCCGAGCACGGTGACCTTGTTTTCCTGCATGGCTTCGAGCATCGCGGACTGCGTCTTCGCCGGCGCGCGGTTGATTTCGTCGGCGAGCACGAGGTTCGCAAAGACCGGGCCCTTGATGAACTCGAACTCGCGTTTCCCGCCGACTCCGGATTCCTGGATGATGTCGGTGCCGGTGATGTCGGCGGGCATCAGGTCGGGCGTGAACTGGATGCGGTTGAACGACAGGTCGAAAGTCTGCGCGACTGAGGAAACCAACAGGGTTTTCGCCAATCCCGGCACCCCCATCAACAGCGCGTGGCCGCGGGCGAAAAGGCAAATTGCGAGTTGTTCGATGACCTGTTCCTGGCCGACGATGGCTTTGCCGAGCTCGGCGCGGAAGGCTTGGTAGGTTTTTCCGAGTTCGTCGATGGCGGCGACATCGTCGGGTGGGAGTTGATGGTAGGAGTCGGGATGGGATTCCATGGGTGAAAGGGCGATGCTCGCCAAGTTAAGAGCCGTCCCCGCTTTGTCCAGACGGGATCTTGCGAAGTCAACGCACCGGCGGGGGGGGGCGCTTCCTGAGGATTGGCATCTCACCCCGCCAGCGCCTGATTCAGGAATGGATTGCGGATGCGCTCCTCACCCAAGGTCGTGGCCGGGCCGTGGCCGGGTAGCAGGACGGTGGAGTCGGGCAGGGGAGTTAGGATTTCCTTCAGGCGGCTCAGGGCGTGCTGATAGAGATGGGGCGTGGCGCAGCCGCCGATGGATCCGGCGAAGAGGGCGTCGCCGGTGACGAGCACGGGTGCGGCCAGACCTTCGATGTGGAAACCGAGCGCGGGATTGGCGTGGCCGGATAGATCGCAGGCTCTAACGATGAGGTCGCCGCAGTGGATGGAGTCGCCGGGTTTCATCGGGAGCGTGTTGTCGATGTTCGCGCCGTGCAGGATGTTTCCCCGCATCATGAAGGACGGGATGCCGCCGATGTGGTCGACGTGGGCGTGGGTGACGAACACGCGTTCAAGTGCGGGCGCGCCGAGGGCGTTGAGCGCGACGGTGCAGGAGGTGGGTGCGTAGCCGGTGTCGAAGAGGATGGCGGTGTCGCCGGTCCAGACGAGCCAGGCGTTCACGCGCTCGTCGCGGAAGGGAAGGTCGAGGCGGTGGATGGACGGCAGGGCAAGCGGCTTGGGCTGATAGGTGTCGTGATTCGCGAGGGCGTCCGGGTTCAGGCCGAGCGTCGGTGCGAGGCGGCGGGCGGTGTCTGCGGAGAAATTTCCACGTGAGAGCGAGAGCACCGCGTTTTCGGAGAGGCCGGCCCGCGAGGCGGCGGTGCCGGGGGCGAGGTCGAGGCCTTTGAAGGCCTTGCGGATGACCCAACTGAAATCGTCTTCTAGCATGG
>JBGSTM010000375.1:0-20519 GCA_041736495.1 Akkermansiaceae bacterium | reverse complement strand
GGCCCGGTGCCGAGGGCGTTGGCTGCGTTCAGGGTGATGTTGCCGCCGTTGATCGTGGTACCGCCGCCGTAGGTGCCCGAGGCACCGATGGTTAGATTGAGCGGACTGGTGCCGCCCTCGGTGGTGAGGGTGGTGGAGGGCGCGCCGGTGATGCCGCCATCAAGGATCAGGGAGGAGGCTTTGCTGGCAAGATTGATGCCGCGCAGGGTGGCGTTTCCTTGCAGGGCGAGCGGGCCGGTGAGACGGACGGAGTGGGTCGTGGTTCCGGACATCGAGAGATCGGTGCCGGATGCGAGGGTGAGGCCGGGGAGCACGAAGGTTTTGTTCGTTCCAGAGAGGCTGCGGCGGATCGGATCCAGGACGATGGTGCCGCCAAGGGTGACGGCGCTGGAGATCTGATAGAATTGGGCAGTGGAGGAGTTGGCACCATTGGCGGCGAGCACGAGCCCTCCGTTGGTGATCGAAATCGAAGCCTGGCCGAATGGGTTCTGAGCGGACGTGACTGAGATGGTTGCGTCGCCCCCGAGTTCCGGAAAGAGCATCTCGACGACACCTCCTCCAGTGGACGAGAAGGCGGAACCTGCCGGCAGATCGGTTAGGCCGCCGGTGACGGCGAGATCGCCGGTTCCGGTTTTGGTGATCGTCCGGGCCATGCCGCCGCCTAGCAGTGAGCCGGTGACGAGCCTGCCGATGGTGGCACCACTGTCGTTCACGGCGAGGGTGGGATTTCCTGTGAGGGTTAGATTCCCCAGGATGGTGCCGGCCGTGCCGCTGGTGGCATTTCCTCCCGGGGCGACGTTCAGGAGGTGGGTGCCGAGAGAGAGATTTCCGAACGTGTAGGTTTCCGCGGCACCGGTGCTGCTGCGATCGCTGAGGATGGTGCTGTCCGCAGTGACGAGGATGTTTCCGGCAGGGCCCGTGAAGATGAGATTGCCGCTGTGTCTGCCCGCCAGCGTGCCGCCGGAAAGGGTGACGGATGTCGCGCCCGCGCCGAGCGCCCCTGCGTTTGCGAGTTCGAGTTTCCCCGTCGGAATGTTCCAGGAACCGGCGTAGTTGCTGGCGGTGTTGAGGCGGACGGCACCGGGTCCGCCGATGGTGATGACGGTGGATGCGGAGCCGCCGGTGAGTTCATTCGTCGCGGTGGAAAGCGTGAGAACGTCGCTTGCAGCCCCGGTGGAGAGGGTGACGGCGGTGGCCAGGGGGTCGATGGTTAGGATCCCGTTATTGGTGGGCGTGCCGATTCCCGAAACGGTGCCGCCTTGTTTGAGCAAGATGGGAGAGGCTGGACCGATGCTGCCGGAAAATTCCAGTACCGTCCCTGAATTCACGGTGGCACCCGCCGTGCCGAGGGCATTCACACTTGAAACCCGCAGCTTGCCGGCAGCGATTCCGATTCCGGTGCCGTTGGTGCTGCTGGCATTGAGAACCAGCGTGCCGTCGCCTGTCTTGGTGGATCCGCCGGTGAGAGTGAGCGGGGTGCTGATCGTGGCGACGACGCCATCGACTACTCCCATGGTACTGGCGCTGGCCAAAGTCAGCCCGCCGCCGGTTAGCGTATATGCATTTTCAAACTGGAGCGATTTCGCACTTTCGCCCGCCGCCAGCGAGATGGTCCCAGCGAGCCCCACAGGGAAGAGGACATCGGTCGCTGCGGATGGCTCCCCGTCCGGATCCCAATTCGTCCCCGTGGACCAAAGCCCGGTGCCTGCAGTGTTGTCCCAAGTGGCCGCGATTGTCGGCACGAGGGAAAATGTGAAAAACAGGGCGGTCCAGGGCAGGGGTGAAAAACCTGACGAACGAGCAAATCTCAATTTCATGGCAATAATGGGGGGAAAATTGGACTGCCCAATTTCTTGAAGCGTCCAACGACCAAATTGCCGCAATGATGGCAAGGTCTTAATGACCGACAGGCAGACTCGTCACAGAAGCGGCCAGAGTTTCATCAGGTTAGCCGACGACTTCTCCGACCGCGCCATTCGACCCGGTTTGCTGGTGCCACCTTCAGGTTCGAACTGCTCAACGGTTCACAAAGTCCCCCTTGAACTCGCTCCAGATATAGACGGCATCGCCGGTGCGTTCCTGACGGGATTCCCACATGAACCAACCGAGGGCCTCGTTCCAGAAAAGGTCGTAGAACACAAGCCGACGCGACGACAAGGCTCCGTCCCGGACGGCATGGATCGCGGCGACGCGGCGGACATGGCTCACCTCAAATCCCTCGCCGCATTTCGAGCTGCCGGCGACGATGAAGGGAATTTCGATCGTGTTGGCGAGGACGTTGGCCTTGAGCGAGATCAGCCGCACCGCATCCTTGGGAGCCAGTTCGAGAGTGGGTTCCGCTGCAAATCCGGTGGCCGAGAACAACGCGCACACCCCGATGATCGTAAGAAATAATTTTCTCATTCTGCTGAAACGGCTCGAAGGATGATTCCATTCGAACCATTTCAAACTAAAGCTCTCCTTCGATCAAATCCTCCAGCGTCTGACGCTTGCGGACGACCGTGGCGGTCGCGCCTTCCACGAGAATCTCCGCTGGCAGCGGGCGGGAGTTGTAGTTGGACGCCATGGCGAATCCATAGGCTCCGGCGGACATCAGCGCGACATAATCGCCATGGGTGAAATCAGGCAGTTCGCGGTCCTGACAGAAAAAGTCACCGCTCTCACAGATCGGGCCGACGACGTCGACCTTCACGAGTTCCTTCGACGACGGCTTGGTGAGAGGGACGATTTCGTGATGCCCTTCGTAGAGCGCCGGGCGGATGAGGTCGTTCATCCCGGCATCGACGATCTTGAAAGTCTTGGCGGAGCCTTTTTTCTCGTAGAGGCACTTGGTGATGAGCACGCCGGCATTGCCCACGATGTAGCGGCCGGGCTCCAACAGAATTTTCAAACCAAGGTCCTTAAGGCGCGGAACCAGCTCTTTTCCATAGCGCTCGATGGTCAGCGGGCGCTCGGCGACCGGCTGGTTTTCCCACCAGTTGATGCTGCCTGATTCCAGCGAATGCTTGTAAATGATGCCGATGCCGCCGCCGATGGACCAGAACTCGATGCCGTGCTTTTCCTTCAACTCCTTCACCAGCGGGATGACTTTTTCCACCGCTTCGATGAATGGCGCGATGGAGGTAAGCTGCGAGCCGATGTGCATCTGGAGCCCGCGCAGCTTGATGTTAGGAAGCTCTTTCGACGCACGGTCGTAGAGATCCGCGATGGCTCCGAAGTCCACGCCGAACTTGTTCTCCGACTTGCCGGTGGAAATATACTTGTGGGTGTGGGCGTCCACGTTCGGATTCACGCGCACCGCGGCGGGGGCGATCATGCCGAGCTCGCCGGCGACTTCGTTCAAATAGCGCAGCTCTTCCTCGCTCTCGACGTTGAACGAGTAGATCCCCTTTTCGAGGGCATAGATGATTTCATCCCGGGTCTTGCCGACGCCGGCGAAGGTGCAGTGCGCCGGATCCCCGCCCGCCTTGATCACGCGGAAAAGCTCGCCGCCGGAAACGATGTCGAATCCGGCACCATGGGTGGCCAGCAGGCGGAGCACGGATAGGTTGGAATTCGCCTTCACCGCGTAGGCCACCTCGTGCTCCACGCCGTTCATCGCCGAATCCAGCCGGGTGAAATGGTCGAGGATCGTACCCGCGGAATAGACGTAAAGCGGCGTGCCGTGTTCGGCGGCAAGTGACGAAAGATCAACATCTTCGCAGAATAGCGAACCGTTTTTATAGGAGAAACCGTGCATTGCGGGACGGCATTACCTGCGAATCCGGACCGGGTAAAGTGCGGAAAATGAAATGACCGGCGGTGGATGACATGGATTCTTGATCCACCCGCAGATTCGTTCTAATTTCGGGCCAGTGAGATTTTCCACGAAGTCACGGGTCGATCCCCTCACCCTCCTCAGCGTTCTCGCAGCCGGTCTGTGTGCCGCGCGGGCTGCGGGCGTGGCGGTGATCAAAGAGCAATCCTTCCATCGCGATTCGTCGGCGCGGGCGGTGGTCTATTCCCGGATCCTCGATTCGCGCGGACCCTACCTGCGGATCGTCAGCGGCGGCGCGAACGTCGACATCCTCCGCTCGAATCTCATCGCCCGGATCGAAATGCCCGACGGGATCCCGGCGTCGATCATGGAGGAAGAGGACATCGCCCTCTTGCGCGAAACGCTCGCCGACGTGAGGAAATTCACCGACCGCTATCCTCGGAGCACGCCCGTTTTGAAACAACAGGCCGGTGCCTTGGCCAGCTACATCAACCGCTTCGATGCGGGCGACGTGCGATTCGAAGGCGAGTGGGTTTCGCGCAGGGAATTCGCCGTCATCCAGGAATCCCGGCGGCGGGATGCCGCAGCCAGCGGCCTGACGGAAGTTGAGAAACGCGTGTTCGAAGCAGCCCAGCGCGACCGGGGACTGGTGCTCCACGACGGCAAGTGGATGACAAAACGCGAGGCCGGGGAAAAAGCCGCCGAATCCCCCACCGAACTCAGCGATTCCATCGAACCTCTGTGGAACGGCGATCTCGACGCTGCCAGGTTCGCCGTGAAAAACCTCACCAACCTGGCATCCCGCCAGACCGGCGCGCCGAAGGTCCGGACCGAGAGACTCATGAACTCGGTGCGCAATCTGTTTCTCGCAGAATCCCGTCTCACCCAGCGGCTCATCGCCCGCGCGGGAGATTTCACGGAAGCCGCCGTTCATGATAAAAACGCGGAAAAATGGCTGATTCCCAATGGTTTCGGCACCATCCACAAGGAGGCCTCGAAGGATTCCCGCAGGAAAGCCACGGAGATCCGGCAGCGCTCGGCGGACGACATCGCCCGGTTGAAACGCGAACTCATGGACCAGCTCCGCGAAATCGAGATCGTCGCTTCGGATTTCGGAAAACTCCGGGAGCAGCGGGTCGTCATGATTTTGGACGCCACGGTCCGGTCCGTGGCTGCGCGCCATTTCACCGAGGGTGAGTTCGAGTCCGGTGCCCCGAAACGATCGCCTGCATCCGGACACCCGCGGCCCTGATCCGATGGCGGATTCTTTGTTTCATTGCCGGATCGTCCGGAATCGCCAAGCTGCGGAAAATGGATGCCTCCCACACGATTTCGCTGGTTCGTTGCAGCCCTGCCGGAGGGGTCGAAGCGAGTGACCGGGTCGCCGTGGAAGAGCCGTTGGAAATCCGCCTGGACGGACATCCCGTGGCGGTGGTCATGCGCACTCCCGGCCACGATGAGGATCTCGCGGCGGGGTTTCTCGTCACTGAAGGAATCGTTTCCAAGGTGGAGGAACTGCGGAAAATCGAACCGCGGCCGGAGGAAAACCGCGTGCTGGTCTTCCTGGCAGACGGCGTGTCCGTCGATCTCGGGCGGCTGACACGCCACCTCTTCACCGGCTCGTCCTGCGGGCTGTGCGGCAAGGCGACGCTGGAGGCGATTTTCACCAGCTTCCCGCCGATCGTGCATCGCCTGGAAATCCCCGATGCCGTGCTCCTCGACGCTCCGGGGAAACTGCGGAGCGCGCAGGGAACCTTCGAAACCACCGGCGGCCTGCATGCCGCAGGGGTGTTTTCCGCTGCAGGCGAACTGCTTGTCATCCGCGAGGACATCGGACGCCACAATGCCGTGGACAAGGTGATCGGTCACGCCTTGATGCATGGCATCGACCTTACCGCCACGCTGCTGCTAGTTTCGGGTAGATTATCGTTTGAGATCATGCAGAAGGCACTCGCCGCGAGGATTCCCGCGGTCGCGGCCATTTCCGCGCCGAGCTCGCTGGCGGTGGAATTTGCGAAGGACTCCGGGCAGACACTCGTCGGCTTCCTCCGCCCGCCGACTTTCAATCGCTACGCGTGACATCCGGCCTGCGTAGAACTACAACAAGATCATGAAACGTGTCCTATGCATCGTACTCGACTCCGTCGGCTGTGGAAACGCTCCGGACGCGGAGGCCTACGGAGATGCCGGAGCCAACACGCTGGGACACCTGTTCGAACGGATTCCGGGATTTTCACTCCCGAATCTCGCGCGGCTCGGACTCTCTGAAATACTCGGCCTATCAGACGACACCGTGGTCCATCCCCATGCCTCCCGGGCACGCCTCACCGAAAAATCCGCCGGCAAGGACACCACCACCGGGCATTGGGAACTGATGGGCTGCTCGCTGGAAAAGGCGTTCGCCACCTTCGATGTCTTCCCTGCCCCGCTGGTCGCCGAGCTGGAATCGCGCGGCGGCGTCGAGTTCATCGGCAACTTCGCTTCGTCCGGCACCGAGATCCTCGTGCAGCTCGGCGAAGAACACCTGCGGACCGGAAAACCCATCCTCTACACCAGCGCGGACAGCGTGCTCCAGATCGCGGCCCATGAGGAAGCTTTCGGGCTCGAGCGCCTGTGGCAGCTCTGTAAAACCGCGCGGGCCCTGCTCGACGAGCGCGGCATCCGCATCGGCCGGGTCATCGCGCGGCCGTTTCTCGGTACGACGGCGGCGGATTTCCAACGCACCGGAAACCGCCACGACTATTCGCTGATGCCGGGCGAGACGGTGTTGAACCGCCTGCAAGCCGCAGGCGTGAAGACCATCGGCGTGGGAAAAATTTCCGACATTTTCGCCGGTTCCGGGATCTCGGAATCCTACCCGACAAAATCGAACGCCGAGGGCATGGCGGCGATCCACCAGCTCTGGCAGATTCCTCGCGAAGAACCGCATTTCATTTTCGCCAACCTGGTGGATTTCGACTCGCTATACGGCCACCGCCGCGATCCGGAGGGCTACGCCAGGTGCCTGCGGGAGTTCGACCGGTGGCTCGGTGGATTCATCCACGAGATCCAACCCGGCGACCTGTTGATTCTTACCGCCGACCATGGGAACGATCCCTATCATCCCGGCACCGATCACACCCGCGAGCAGGTGCCGGTCCTACCCCTCGGACTGGGCAGACCTATACAGGACGGAGAATTTTCCGATGTCGCGCGCTGGGTGGAGGAGCACCTGACCGGCAGTTAGCCTCCCCTGTTCCTGAAATGACCGGGTGGCTGCCTGCGTCTCGTGTCCGCGGAGGACGCGTGCAATCCCGATCTAACGATCGCGCAATTTGCATCAATCCCACAAGGGTCGGCTGACACGTTCCACCCCAAATCCACGGCGGAAGCTCGCACCGACTTCAAATCGCCCATCCCCGCGGAGATCGGCGGCTGGCGGCACGGGGCGTGCAAGGCGTTGGCCGGTCGTCGGGAATTTCTCCCGGCCCCATCATCCATGCTACCCAACCCACATCATGGAAGCCATTCGCTGAATTCCCCACCCATGGTTTTCCAATATCCCTGCAACGCCATGCGAGTATTGGTCATCATGGGTCATCCCAGGGTCGACAGCTTCTGCGCCGCCCTGGCGCAGGCCTACCAGCGTTCCGCCGAAACGGACGGCCACGAGGTGAAATCGCTGATCCTGGCGGAACTCGGTTTCGACCCGAACGTCCACCACGCCCGGATCCACGAGCAGCCGCTCGAGCCGGACCTGGTGCGCGCACGGCAGGAAATCGAGTGGGCGGAACACCTGACGTTTGTCTATCCGATCTGGTGGGGCACCATGCCCGCATTGCTCAAGGGATTCCTGGACCGGATGCTGCTGCCCGGTTTCGCCTTCGAGGTCAGGGAGACGGACGGTGGCTACGCGGGACTTCTTCACGGAAAGTCCGCGCAGCTTCTAACCACGATGGATACTCCCCCTTCCCTCGTGAAATTCGTTCTCCGCAGCCCGGGGCACCGGGCATTCAGCGTGGCCACCCTGGGTTTTTGCGGGATTCGTCCGGTCCGGATCCGAATGTTCGGACCCGTCCGCACCTCGTCCGTCGTCCAGCGGATCCGCTGGCTTGGCGAGGCGGCCGGGGAAGCAGGGCGATTGAAATCCGGAAGGCTAAACGGTCGCGAGGCCACACTCGACCGGGTGCGGGTCTGGCTCAAGGCCATGAGGCTCCAGTTCTATCCGATGACTTGGATCGCCTACACGGCGGGCGGGGCGCTCGTGGTGCCCTTGCCCGCCTTGTTCTCCAGTCCGGCCTATTGGGCGGGTTACCTGGTGTTGTTCTTCATTGAAGTCGTCACGGTGTTTCTCAATGACGTGCATGACTACCGAAGTGATCGGGAAAACCGGCACTACGGCCCATTTACCGGAGGATCGCGGGTTTTGGTCGATGGGTTGCTCACCCTCAGCGAGCTGAAGCGCGGTGCGGTCGTTGCCGCATTGCTGGCTATCGCCTCGCTGGCTGTCCTCCAGGCATGGTCGCCAGCCATGCCGGGAGCGAATTTCGCACTTGCCGGAATCGCCCTCGCGCTGGGCGTGGGCTACACCGTGCCACCCGCAAAATTAAGTTACCGGGGTTTCGGAGAGGTGGTGGTCGCATTCACTCACAGCCTCCTGGTCGTCCAGTGCGGCTTCGTGTTCCTCGGCGGCTCATTCGGATCCCTGCAGGTTTGGGCGATCGGAGCGCCCCTGTTTCTATCAGTCATTCCATCGATCACGATTTCCGGAATTCCGGATCGGGAGGCGGATCAATCCGCCGGCAAACGCACGCTGGCGGTGCGGGTCGGCAGGACCGGGGCCCTGGTCATCGCCATGACGGCGACGGCAGCCTCGATGCTGACTGTCCATGCGATGTCCCCATGGGCCACCGACAGCAAGTGGCCTTTGATCGCGCTAGGCGGAATGACCCTGCACGGGCTGATACTCCTCCATCGACTGAACAAGGAAAGGAAACAGGCAGGACGCCCGCGAATCGACGGGTTGATGGCGCTCGCGCTTTCATTCATCTTTTGGTTCGCCATCACCCCTTTGTTCTGAACCAGGCTGACTCCTATTGCACGAATGCGAATGCGCTCTGCAACCTCGGATTTCCCGGCAAAAATCCCCCACTGCGGCCAAGTCGCACATCTTCAATGATCTGTCGTGCCCCACAAGCCTGAAACCATACAGGCACGCTACCTGCGAGAATAGTTTCATCTCCCGATATCCCTTTGAAGGCCGGAGAAAATCCCCACAACTACTACAACGATGAAAACCATGAAAATTACCCTCACCGCCGCTTGCCTCGGTTTCGCCCTTTGCCAGCCTGCTTTCGCACAAACCGACAAGAAAGGCGAACCATCCCAGGCCGCCGGTCAGGAAGCCCACATCGAACGGCAGAACGACCACATCACCGTCGGCGGCGGGAAAGTGATGGTCGTCAAGGACGACAAATCCGAGGTCCTCGACAAGGAGATGACCCTCACGAACGGCATGAAGGTCATGCCTAACGGAATGGTGATGATGAAGGATGGCAAGACCATGAAGCTGCGCGAAGACGACATCATCATGATGGACGGCAAAGTGGACAAGAAGGACCACTATGTCATGAAGGACGGCAAGCTGATGGTCGTCAAGGGCGGCAAGGCCACCGCGGTCGAAACGGAAACCGTGTTCGACGACGGCACCCGCATGACGGTGGATGGCAAGATCATCCGCAAGACCGGCAGCCCGGAATCCCTGTCAGCCACTGACAGAATCCTGTTGGATGGAACCGTCGTGAAAGAGGCTCCAAGCGCTGATCCGGGTCGCGACACCAACTGATCCGATCCTCATTTTTTGCAAATCCGGCGCTTGGTGGACATTTCCGCCAGGCGTCCTTTTGGAACCTTATCCTTTCCATGAAACGCCATCTCTCAATGATCGCAGGCTTGTGGATATCCGCCCATACCGTGTCATCCGGGTCACCAGCGGTCGTCGAATCGATCCAGGGAAAAATCTTCCGACCCGCGGTGCTGGAGCCGACACCCGAGCGGATCGCCACTCTCAAAATTGCGGAAGGCTTCGGAATTTCAGTCTTTGCCAGGGATCTCAAAGCCCCGCGCATGATGGCGGTCTCCAAGGAGGGCCACGTTTATGTCACCCGCCGCGCGCCGCTGAACGACGTGATCCTCATCCGCCAGAATGACGGAAAGGCCGAAACCCCGGTGACCGTCGCCAGCATCAAGGACGTGCACGGCATCGCCCTCAGGGACAACAAGCTTTATCTATCCGCCGTCCGCGAGCTGTTCGTCGCGGAGATCCAGGAAAACGGCGCGCTCAGCGAACCGGTGAAACTCTACGACGACCTGCCCGATGCGGGGCAGCACCCGAACCGGACCATGGCGTTCGATCCGGAAGGCCGCCTCTTTCTATCCGTTGGAAGCACTTGCAACGCCTGCCCGGAACCCAACATCGAGAACGCGACGATGCTGGAAATCAAACCCGACGGTTCGGGACGCAGCATTTTCGCCACCGGCCTTCGCAACACCATCGGATTCGACTGGCACCCGGAAACCGGCAATCTTTACGGGATGGACCATGGCATCGACTGGCTCGGCGATGATACCCAACGCGAGGAGCTCAACCATATTGTGAAGGGGAAAAACTATGGATGGCCATACGTTTTCGAAAACGGCAAGCCGAACCCCGCCGACGACCCCGAAAAGATGACCGGAATGAGCTGGGAGGAATACGCCGCCACCTGCGAGGCTCCGGTTCTGACGGAAACCGCGCACAGCGCTCCCATGGCCCTGATCTTCTATCAGGGAACGGCTTTTCCCGCGGATTGCCGCGGCGATGCCTTCGTTACCTTCCACGGTTCCTGGAACCGGGGGGAAGCCAGCGGCTACAAGGTGATGCGCCTGAAGTTCAAGGACGGCCAGCCGGCCGCGTTTGAAGACTTTCTCACAGGATTCTACGTCCCCGGAGACAAAGGCCAGTTCGGTCGCCCCTGCGGCCTCGCGCTGATGCCGGACGGATCCATGTTGCTCAGCGATGACGGCAGCGGAATCATCTATCGCATCACCGGAATGTGATTCCAGAGCCGTCCACCGTTTTCATCTCACCAACCTCTCACCCCATTCGTATGAAACCACACACCGCTTGCATCGCCACCTTGGATTCCATGACGGCCGTTGAAACGAAAGCGCCTTCGATCGCGATTTACTGGCAGGAACAATATCGCAACGAACCCTACTACAATCATGAATTCACCTTCACGGATTACCTGCCCGCTTATTTGCTCGGTTCCGAACATTATAGCTCCGAAACCTCGTTTGAAACCGCAGAGGACCAGTTGTGTGGCTATTGGACGGAAGCCAGAGGCCGCTCGCGGCTTCGCTGGAGTCAGGCACGCAACGCGGTGCGGGCAGGCTGGTATCACATCAAGCGCGCTAGGAAAGCGTATGGCCCGATGTGGGCGAGATCCTGAACTCCAAGCGCCCGCAAATCGACGCGAACCCTAACCGGATCCGTTGAATTTGAAAAAACCATGGATCCAGCGAGATGAAAGCGTCGTGGTCGAAACGCCGCCGGTTGTGGATTTTCGGGCTCATTCCCCTGGTATTGATACTGGCGTCCTGGGGGACCGGCCGGTGGATCTCGGGAAAAATCGAATCGGTGCTCTTGGAAGGCCTCAGTGAGCGGGGGCTCGGCCTTGAGTGGAAAGAATCCTCCTGGGACCCGTGGCGGGGCACCCGTTTCACCGGCCTCCGGCTTTACCAGTTAGGTGAAGGCCGGGCCGCGGTGGCCGAACTGGACAACCTGGATCTGAGTATTCCCATCACCCGGTTCTTCGACTCTGAAGGACGCATCACCACCTGGCAAATCGATGAATCCCCGGTGACACTCCACGACGGGTCCGGGAGCGTGGCCTTCCAGCAAGCGTCCTTGAAACTCGAAGTCGGGAACGGTGAAATCGTCATTCGACATGTCGGACTGAGTGCCGAAGGGCTCACCGCCGACCTAACGGGCAAGATCATGGTTCACACCGAAACGGATCTTCCCGGCGGCCGCTTCGAACCGGATCTTTCCACCATCCGCGACATCCTCAGCACGCTGGATGTGCGGAGGGGCACAGGTCCGTTCCATGTGACCGGGAGTTTCACGGTGGATGCCACCCGATCCGGCAGCCCTTGGTCGGCGCAGCTCAAGGGATTCGGAAAGAACCTGGAATGGAAGGGTGTGCGCTATACCGAGGCATCGGTGAACGCCGAAATTACGGCATTGGGCTCCGAGTTCCGCTGCGAATTGCACACGGCGCACGGGTCGTGTACCGGAGTTCTTACCAAGCCGGACTGGCACGACTCACCTCTGGCATTCGAGGGCATCCTGCGGGATTCAGCGAAGCGGGCTGATGCGTTCCACGGCAGCTATCAGAATGGAACATTCGTGGTGGACAGTTTGGAAGGCGATGCGGATTTGATATCAATTGCCAGAGACGCACCTGCAATCGCCGTGGAACTTCCACCAGAATTGGAATTCCAGTCGTTTCCCCGAATCGAAGCCAGGAACATTCGAAAAAGCAAAGGGTCTTCCTGGATGGTCGAGTCACTGGAGGTCGCCAGCAAGGAGGACGTGCAGGTCACCCTCAAACACCGGCCTCTCGTCATCAGCAGTCTGACCGCAAGGGGAAGTTTCGACGGGCGGGAATGGAACATCATCGATTCGTCCGCCAACCTGTTGGGCGGCTCATTGAGCCTGAAAGGCCGGTATCGGGACGGAATCATGAGGCAGTCGGATCTTTCGATCAATGACATCCTTGCGTCAGAACTCGAACGCCTGATGGAAGGCCCGGAAAAGAAGCCAAGACGCGGGGTGGTTTCGGGCCGGTATCAGGGAGCGATCGACTTCCGGCGCAGGCAGTTGGAAGGCCGGGGCTCCCTTCGCATGCAGGACGCCCCGTTCGTGGAGGTCCCGCTGCTGGACCAGGTGTATGAATTGTTCGCCTCAGTGGTTCCAGGCGTGGAGCGCGCGGGCCCCGGAGAGTTCAATGCGGACTTCAAGGCCTATCCGGAGTTGATCGAAGTCACCAGATTCGAGGCCAAGGGTGGCTCGTCCCTCACCGTGAGCGCGGTTGGCACCATCGACCTGACCCGCCAGAAGGTGTCTGGCCGGGCCCGCGGAAAACTCGTTGGCCTTCCGGGCTTGGTGATCCACCCGCTCAGCCGTTTGTTGGAAATGGAAGTGGCTGGTCCCTACGACGATATCCGGGTCAAGCCCCTGGGACCGGCGAAGCTGGCATCCAACACCGCTTCCGGCACGGTCGGTGTCGCCGTGGACACCCTTGAGGAAGCCGGCAAGATCACCGGCACGCTGCTCAAGGAAGGAGTGAAACTTCCGTTCCGCTGGTTGAAAAACCAAGATGACAAGGAATGATCCTCCTAACACACCGCGAACCTGCCGGACACCTTGGTCTCCGGCGCGAACTGCCTGCCCACGTGGTCTATTGCACGGCGCACCGCACCGCCCATGCCGTGTGAATGCTGCAAAACCAACGATTCCGGCACCCATCAAGTTGGTGCGGAGACTGCGAGTATTCCCGGATGTCACCCCACGAAATTTCCTGAAAACCCTTCCATCTTTCCATCATGCAAGCTTCCGACAGTCAAAACACCCGGCCTGTGCACGGCCGCATCCCGTTCTGGATGATCGGTTCTTTCACCTCACCCTCCACCCGGATGAAGAGCGACTGGATCAGTCTAACGATCCTGGCCGTGGCTTCGTGGATCCTGGCGTCCATGACTCCGGCCGAACCGTCCGGCTGGCTGGGAGATACCTTGTTGAAGGTCTGGCTTGAATTCGCGGCGATGGTTTTCTTCCTACGCCCGCTGTTCCACCTTCCGGACCATCCGTCCAGATGGGTGCAATACTTCGCAGGAGGTGCACGTTCCCTTGCCGTCTTTTCGATTTCGATCATTCCCACCCTGTTCCTGATCGCCTCGCGGTCGGGTTGGGATGGAAACTCCGTTCTGCAGGCCGCCTACCATTGGATGGTTCAGCCGGCATGGGTGGGATGGGGAACCTTCACGGTCGCGGTTCTCCTCCGCTGGGCCAGTGAGGAACTGGGAGACTGATGGATCCCGCGGTTTTAGAACCGTCCCGGTCCGAAATGACAGTTGCACGACGGAATTCGCAATTTGCACCACATTTCTCCTCCCCCCGTGGGACGGATCCTTCCGATTTGCCCGCAGAAACTCCGGTAATACAAGGTCCGGAGCGACAACGGATTTTTGGCACGGATAGGCACTGGAATTGCAAAAGAGCCGCCGCATCTCCTTGAACGTCAAAAAATACCTGATGGCCCTCCGGGCATTATGAAAATACTCCCCATTACCCAACTGTCGGCTGAAGCCCCGTTTCCCATTCATCAAAGCGGTGCGGCGCACCCGCTCTTCCCGCCCGGTCAGGCATTCCTCTGGCTACCCGGGTTCGAAGGTGAGGAGCAGCCCTACTGCACCTACAACGAATTCCGTCCCCACCCCGCCGCCCTGGACATCCGCCGCTTGAACCGGCTGCCTGAGCGTGACGAAAACGGCATCCCCTACACCCCGCCGTATCCTGTCAGTCCGGAAACATTCATCACCTGGCACACCCACGTGAGCCCGCCCTACCCCTATCATCCCGTCCCGGTCGTCCGCCCCTTGACCTCCGCGGAGATGAACCTTCTCGGCCAGTCGGTCATTCGGCTCGGTCACATCAGGAACGCGGATGCCTCACATCCGCTCCGCTACCTGACCGCCATCCACAAGGCCGCCATCCTGACCGCACTGGCCGAATTCGACCTTCTCGGAAAATGCCCGGCGCTGGCCACCCCCCGGCATCGATCCCACGATGCCCGCCATTGGCCCCATTCGGCTTGAAGCGGCACCGGCTGCTTTTCCCCGCCTGTCCCGACAAGGGGCCGGTGCGGATCACCCGCAGTCCTCCCCCCAAACCCGCATCACGCCATGAAATCAACCGTCGAACTATTCTTTGATCAACTCCGCGATATCCACAGCATGGAGATCCAGTTGTGCGCGGATGAGGTGGCCGATTCCATTTCATGACCACTCCCCAGCTCCTGGCCTTCGGGATTCTAGCAGCGACCATGGTCATGTTCGTCTGGGGTCGGCTTCGCTATGACCTGGTCGCCATTCTCGCGCTGCTGGCCTCGCTGGCGGCGGGCACGGTCCCCGCGGACAAGGCGTTTTCCGGTTTCAGCGACGACATCATCATCATCATCGCCAGTGCGTTGATTCTGGGTGCCGCGATTGCCAGATCCGGTATCATCGAGAGCGGCCTCCGGCATGTAGGCAGCCGGGTCCATCAGGTCCACTGGCAGCTCACCCTGCTGGTCGGCTCGGTGACGCTGCTCTCGTCGCTGGTGAAGAACATCGGAGCCTTGGCCATGCTGATCCCGGCCGCGATGAAAATGGCGGCCAAGTCGCATACCTCCCCTTCCCTTTTCCTCATGCCCATGTCGTTCGGATCGCTGCTCGGAGGACTGATCACCATGATCGGGACCTCACCGAACATCATCGTGTCACGGGTGAGAGAGCAGATGACGGGCGAACCGTTCCGCATGTTTGATTATGCCCCTGTCGGCCTCGGCCTATCGTTCGTGGGACTCGTTTTCCTCCACTTCGGCTACCGGCTTCTTCCATCCGACCGGCGTCCCGCACCCACCTTGAGCGAGGCACTGGATGTCCACGACTACACCACCGAGGCGGTGGTTAGCGAAGAGTCCGTGGCGATCGGGATGACGGCGGCTGAATTCATCCTGGCCCACGAGAAGGAAGTTAGAATCACGGCGATCCTGCGGGGTGAGGACCGCACCCGGGTCGCCACCGGAGCCGCCCCCATCGAGGCGGGCGACATCCTGCTGCTCAAAGGTGACCCGGAGCGCCTGGAACAAGTGATCTCTACCGCGGGACTCGCCTTGGATGGACAGCAGCGCGCCGCGGTGACGGAGAACCGGGACCAGGATCTGGGAGTGATCGAAGCGGTCGTCACGGCGGGCTCGCCCCTGGTCTCGCGGGCCGCGGGACAGATCCTGCTGCACGAACGCTACGGCGTGAACCTGCTGGCGATTTCCCGCTCCGGCAAGCGCCTCGTCGAAGGACTCCGGGACACCAAGTTGCAGGCGGGCGACGTGATCGTGCTGCAGGGGCCTCTGGAAATCCTGCCCGAGCGGTTAGGCGACCTGGGATGCCTCCCCCTGGCGGAACGTCCGATCCATCTCGGCAGCGTGCGCCGCGGGATGGTGCCCGTGGCCATTCTGGCAGGAGCCATGGCGCTGGCCGCCTTCGGGGTCGTTCCCGCCGCTGTGGCGTTCTTCGGAGCGGCGACCCTGGTTCTTCTATCCGGATCCCTGCCGCTCCGCGCCGCCTACGAACACGTGGAATGGCCCATTCTGGTCATGCTGGGAGCGCTCATCCCTGTCAGCGGGGCGCTGGAGCATACGGGCGGGACGCAGATCATTTCCAACTGGCTCTCCTCCGCCGCGGCCGGATTACCGCCCTGGGCTGCCGTCGGGCTGATTCTGGTGGCCGCCATGGCAGCCACGCCATTCCTCAACAACGCCGCCACCGTGCTGGTGATGGCCCCCATCGCCGCCCGCTTCGCCACCGACCTGCACATGCGGCCGGACGCGTTCCTGATGGCGGTCGCCGTCGGTGCGGGATGCGATTTCCTCACGCCCATCGGCCATCAGTGCAACACCCTGGTAATGGGACCGGGCGGCTATCGCTTCGGCGATTATGCCCGGCTCGGCGCGCCCCTCACGCTGATCGTGTTAGTCGTCGGCGTGCCTCTGATCCTCTTTTTCTGGCCCGTCCGCTGATCCCGATGCACACCGACCTTGCAGCGTTACCGTCACGCCCCGTTTCGCAGGATTCCGGAGTGGCTTCGAAAGGGTTCGCAAATCGCAACGTCCGGTGCGATCCATGCATGATCCCGCCGTTCCATCTGCCAAGACAGCGCCCGCTTTTCGTTGGGAATGGCACTTGCTGGAATCAATCTCCCGAATCGGCAGCTCGGTCGGTCCGGTAAAAAACCTCACCATGAACGCCCTCGTTCTCCAACAAATCTGCGTGTCCCTCGGCATCGGATTGCTGCTCGGCCTCCAGCGCGAGCGCACCGAGCGGTCCATCGGCGGCATCCGCACCTTTCCCTTCATCTCCCTGCTAGGAACCGTCTGCGCCATGATCGGAGCCACTAACGGAACCTGGATTGTTCCCGCCGGATTGCTGGCTCTGGCCGCACTGGTCATGACCGTGAATCTGGCGAAAAATCCCGACGCGGACGGCGGAATGGGGCTGACCACGGAAATCGCCGCGCTGCTCCTGTATGTCGTGGGGGTGCTGATCGTCGTCGTGGACATGGCGCTCGCCGCGGTGCTGGGAGGGAGCATGGCCCTGCTGCTTCACTTCAAGGCACCACTGCATCGCTTCGCCCAGGCCATCGGCGAGCGGGACATGCATGCCATCATCCAGTTCGTGCTCATCTCGCTGGTGATCCTGCCGGTCCTGCCGAATACCGGTTACGGCCCCTACGGCGTTCTTAATCCCTTCAAGATCTGGCTGATGGTCGTGCTCATCGTGGGCCTGGGACTGAGCGGTTATGTGGCCTACAAGGTGTTCGGAGCCCGCGCGGGCACCATCCTCGGCGGGATCATCGGCGGCTTGATTTCAAGCACGGCCACCACGGTCACCTTCGCCCGCAAGTCCGCCGGTGAACAAAGCCTCGCGCCTCTTGCCGCGCTGGTGATCATGATCGCCTCCTGCATCTCGCTGGTGCGCGTTCTCATTGAAATCGGCGTGGCCGCCCCCCGGTCCTTCGCCGCGCTGGCCCCACCACTGGGAGTGATGCTGGCGGCCTGCTGCGCCATCGCCGGCGGACTGTATTTCATGAGCCGCACCGATGACTCGGAGATGCCCGAGCAGAAAAACCCGGCCGAGTTCAAGCCCGCCTTCATCTTTGCCGCGCTCTACGCCCTGGTCCTGATGGGAGTCGCTTACTCCAAGGATCAATTCGGCGAACGCGGGCTCTACGTCGTGGCCGCCCTGTCCGGCCTGACGGACATGGACGCCATCACCCTCTCCACCTCCCAACTCGCGGAAAGGGGCGAGGTCGCCCACCCGGCCGCCTGGCGGGCCATCCTCACCGCGGCCATGGCGAATTTCATCTTCAAGTTCGGTGTGGTGGCGTCGCTGGGTTCGCGCCCTCTGGTCCTGCGGGTCGGAGCCTCCTTCGCGCTCGCCCTGCTGGCCGGCGGGGCCATCCTCTGGCTCTGGCCGGGCAAGAGCGATCCGGGCGATTCGCAGAAACGCATCTCTGCCACGTCGGCGGAAATGCGGAGCGTGGAACCTTAATCTTGAAGAGGAAGAGGGTTAACCACGGAATACACGGAACACACGGAAAAAAGAGGGAGTTGCGGAGCTTGAGGATCACACCTTTGGAGCGCATGCATACTTGTTAGCAAATCTCTTACTTTCCGTGTGTTCCGAGTATTCCGTGGTTCTCAACTCTGAATTCAGGTTAATTTTTAGGAACCCCGCCACGCCGGAACTGACGGATCGGCGCATCTTGCAACGCCCGTCACGCTTCTTGCGAATTTCCACCCCTTCCGTGGCCGCCGCCCTGGGCGGAAACCTTGATCCTGCGCGGGTTCACGGATTTGGCACTCCCACTGCGAAGAAACGGACGGGCCCGGCCGCATGCCGCGGACCGGCTCCATCCAACCCGCATCCACCACTGCCATGAAATCCATACTCACCACCTGTTATACCGCCACCCTGGCTGCCATCCTCCCTCTGGCCGCGCAAGTGACCGAGACCACGGAAACCACCGAGACTACCCGCAGCGCGGGCGGCGTCGTCACCGACACCACCACCACCACGACCACCTTCAATCCCGAAGCCCGCACCAAGGTCGTCACTTATTTCGAGGGCCATCGGGGAAGTCCCCACGGACTTCCTCCCGGCTTCGCCACCAAGGTCCGCGTGAAGGAAATCCCTGCAGCCTGGCGCAGCAGCCGCATCGCTCCCGGCGTCGTCGTCACCGAGCCCCAGCGTTCCTATCTGGTAGATGCTCCTCCCGAACTGGTAGCCGTCCTCCCCCCACCCGCATCCGGCGTCCGTTATTACGTGGCCGGCAGCAATGTCGTAGCCGTGGACCCGTCCTACAGGATTGTCGATTCCGTCCAGATCCCTTCCATCAAGTACTCGGAAGATGATGACGAGATCGAAATCGAGTCCAAGGAAGGAAATACCACCACCAAAACCAAGATCGACAAGGAAGATGGTGAGATCGAAGTCGAAACGGAAGAAGACGACTGATCTTCGTTGTCTCTTCTCCAAGGACCGCGGAATCCAAGGTCCACTCTAACCATCCAAGCTGAAAACCCCCAGTCCCCATTGGCTGCCCGCCAGCCATGCGTGGCTGCTGCGTCCCGCCGCAAGTCGAGATCTCTACCCTATGAATAACGAAGAAGACACCCCGGATGCGAGGAGACCGGTCGGCGGCAGCGACCTTGCGCAGTTTGCCAAGCGGGTATCGCTGGTGGTGGCGGTGGTGCTCGGCGTGCTGCTGATCCTAACTGCCACCCAGGTGCTGCTGCTGATGTTCTTCGGCATCCTGTTCGCGGTGATGCTGTGCAGCCTGAGCGGGTGGGTCGGAGGCAAGACGGGGTTGTCGCACAAGTGGTCGCTCCTGCTGGTGATGATCGGGATGGTGGCGCTGCTCGGGGGTGTGGGGATGCTGGTGGCGCCGAGTGTGGGGACGCAGCTGGACGAGCTGCAAAAGACGCTCCCTGAGTCTTGGGAAAAGATCCAGGAGCGGCTCCGGGAACACTCCTGGGGCCGGCAGACCCTGGAGGCGGCGGAAGGAGCGGATGATTACCTGCCAGGACCGGGAACGCTGATGGAGCGGGCGCTGGGCATCTTCTCTTCGACCGCGGGGGCACTGAGCGGAGCTCTGGTAGTAATCTTCCTCGGCCTTTGTCTGGCGATCGAGCCGGGGACTTACACCGGCGGATTGGTGAAGCTGTTCCCAATGCCGCGTCGGGAGCGCGCTCGCGAAGTGCTCGCCGCCCTGCGGGAAACGCTCGCCAAGTGGTGTCTCGCCATCGGGGCGTCGATGGCGATCGTGGGCGTGCTAACGGGCGTGGGCCTCGCGCTGCTCGGCATCCCGCTGGCGTTCACGCTCGGGCTGATCG
Source organism: Akkermansiaceae bacterium (assembly GCA_041736495.1). Taxonomy (GTDB): domain Bacteria; phylum Verrucomicrobiota; class Verrucomicrobiia; order Verrucomicrobiales; family Akkermansiaceae; genus Luteolibacter. The sequence goes on along the minus strand of JBGSTM010000375.1, from coordinate 524 downwards.
CAGCGCTGCTCGCCTTTATCCCGAACATCGGCCCGATCCTGGCGGCGATCCCGGCGATCCTGCTCGCGTTCTCGATTTCTCCGACCAGCGCGCTGCACGTAGCGCTGCTTTTCATCGGGGTCCAGACCGTGGAGAGCTATGTTATCACGCCGCTGCTGGAGCGGAAAACCGTTTCGCTCCCCCCGGCACTGACCGGCATCGTCCAGATCGCGCTTGGCCTGTCGGTCGGCATGCTTGGCGTCATCCTCGCCGCGCCGCTCACCGCCGCAGGCATGGTGTTGGTGCGGAAATTTTACGTCGAAGACGCGCTCGGCGACCGTAGCCCGGCGAAAGAATGAAACTGCTCCCCAAGATCCTCCTGCGTTTCCTCGCAGTCGCGGTCGTCGCCATGACCGCGCTCCCGTTCATCCCGACCGCTGAGTGGTGGTTGCGCGTCCGCGACTTCCCGCGGCTGCAGATTTCCGCCTGGTAGATCTGGAGTTGGTCAAAAGCCATTGCTCCTGTGACCACGCAAGACCACCGCC
>JBGSTM010000358.1:0-13282 GCA_041736495.1 Akkermansiaceae bacterium | reverse complement strand
GGCGGTCGGATCCTGGCCGGCACCGCGGCCGTAGAAGAGTGACTCGCCCGCCGCGTCGCCGTGGACGGCGACGGCGTTGAAGACACCGTGGACAGAGGCGAGGATGTTGGACTGGGCGATGAAAGACGGTTGCAAGCGGAGTTCCACCGCGCCGTCGGCGTGCTCGCGGATCACGGCGAGCAGCTTGACGACGTAGCCGAGGTTTTTGGCAAAGGCGATGTCAATGGGGCGGACCTGCTCGATGCCGGAGACGTGGATGGCTGCGGGATCGATGGGAAATCCGTAGGCCAGCGTGGCGAGCAGGATGGCCTTGTGGGCTGCGTCCCAGCCATTCACATCGAGTGCGGGATCCGCCTCGGCGTAACCGAGTGCCTGGGCTTCGGCGAGAGCGGCTTCGAAGGTGAGGCCGGCGTCGGTCATGCGGCCGAGAATGTAGTTTGATGTGCCGTTGATGATCCCGGTGAACGAATGGATCTGGTTGCCGATGAACGAGTCCTGCACGGTCCGGATGATCGGGATGCCACCGGCGACGGCGGCTTCGAAATGGATGGGCGTGTCCATTTCCCGGGAAATGGCGAACAACTCAACGCCCCGCTCGGCGAGCAGTGCCTTGTTTCCGGTGACGACCGGTTTTTTCGCCCTGAGCGCGGCGGCGACGATGTCGAAGGCGTCGGTGGTGCCGCCGATGAGCTCGACGACGATGTCCACGGCGGGGTCCGCGACGAGGGATTTCCAGTCGGTGGTGAGGATTTCAGCCGGCACCTCGCTGGTGGTGGCGCGGACTTTGGCGAGGTCGCGAACGAGAATCTTGGCGATGTGAAGGGTCACGCCGCCGCCGGTGCGCCCGGTGATGAGTTCGCCGTTGCGTTGCAGGGTGTTCCAGACGCCGGAGCCGACGGTTCCGAATCCAGCCAGGCCGATGCCGAGAGATGAGCAGGGGTTCACGCCGCGGACTGTGGGGACCATTTCGCCGCTGTCCAAGCCGGAAGACGTGAAAAAAATCCGCCGGTCAGACGGGTTCGGAAAACTGGCGCTCGGCTTCGAGCCAGTCGCCGTGGGAATCCCCGGGAAGTCCGAGTTCCACGCGGCGGCGGTAATTCAGGTAAGCGGCGCGGGCAATTACATCCAGGGAGGGCTTGGCGGCGGCCTTTTTCGCCGGAGCTTTTTTGGCGGCGGTTTTTGCAGCGACTTTTTTCACAGCAGCTTTCTTGGCGGCTTTTTTGGCAACGGGCTGGGGAGCTTCCTCCGGATTGGGGGGAGTGGATTCCGTTGTCTTGGATGCGTTCTTCTTGGTAGCCATGGTCTTGGGAAAGTTGAAATGGGGGTGAGCACAAGAGGTGCCAACGGAAAAATAATCAGCCTTTCCCGTGATTGCCAGAAGATTAGATGGGCGTATAGTCCCGCCGTGGCAGGTGAATATTCATGGAGCGCATCTCGCGACACAGGGGCTTACCGGCTGCCCGGTCCGGACCGTCTCGGCTGGTGGGCCGCCGTGGCCATGTTGCTTTCCATCCTGCTTCACGTCGTCCTTTTCTTCGCGCTGGACCAACTGAAAATCGTGTTCGATTTCCAGGCACCGCCGGAAATCACCACCCGCCCGATCGAAATCAGCCAAGTGGAGGTACGGCCGATGGCGAACGAGCAATCCCTGCCGCCGGAAGACGTCGTCAAGCCGCCGACAGACACCGCGGCGCTGCTGGATGAAGTCGAATTGCTCGACATCCTGCCGAAGAACATCGAAATCGACATCAAGCCGGATGTCGTCCAGGCCGAATACGCGCTCCAGATGCAGAACCCGGCGCTGGAGGGCAATCCGGAGGCCGTGGCGCTCGAAATTTCCGCGGGCTTGGAGGTCGACGCCGACATCGCGGAACTCGGCCGCGAGCCGGTGAACATCCAACCTGCCGAACTTGGCCAGATCACGGTGGACCCCGGCTCCGTGCAGGTGGACGACTCGGAAATCGGTAAATTCACCGAGGACCTGATCCGCAAGGGAGCGAACGGAAAAGCCCAGAACGGCACGCTTGACGGCGTCACCTCGCTCGACAACCTGCTCGATCTCCCGCCGAACATCCTGCTTAGCAAGAAAACCATGCTGCCGAGCGATTTGCTTTTCGAATTCAACAGCTCCGACCTCCGGGAAAGCGCCAAAATCGGCTTGATGAAACTCGGTCTGCTCATGGACCGGAACCCGGATCTCTACTGCTGGATCGAAGGCCACGCCGACCTCGTCGGCGGCGATGAATTCAACCTGAACCTCTCCATCCAGCGCGCTGAGGCGGTAAAGACCTACCTCGTCAACTCGCTGCGGATGGACTCCTCCAAGATCATCACCCGCGGCTTCGGGCGATATGAGCCCATCGTCATCACCGGCACCCCGGAAGAACAATCCGCCAACCGGCGGGTGGAAGTCCGCATGCGCAAAGCCCCGCCGACGAAGGATCAGATGAAAGTGGTTCCTCAAAAGGCCGCCGTGATTGAAGAAGCCCCCGCGCCGAGGCCCGTCTTGGTCAAGCCGCAGCGCGCGCTGCCGGTGGAGGAGCCAATGCCGCCGCCACCGAAAGCGGCTCCGGTGCAGGAAACCCCACCGCCACCGAGAGCAGCCCCGGTCCAGGAAACCCCGCCACTCCGCGCCCTGCCCGCATTTCCGGAAATTCCGAAAGCCAGCGCCGTGGAGGAGCAGATCCCGCTGGAGGTCCCCCGCGCACAGACGGTCGAGGACGAGGATTAACTCGCCAGCGGAGCAGCCAGCTTCAGCAGCGCCGGGTCGAGTATGTATTTCGCGTCCGCGACGGCCTGGATCGGCAGATGCCCGTAACTACCGTCCCGATAGACCATGATGGAATTGGTCTGCCCGGCTTCGAGAGAATCGACCGCGGCGACGGCGAATTTGAAGGCCATCACCCGGTCGAGCACGGTGGGAGAGCCGCCGCGCTGGATATGGCCGAGCACGGTGAGCCGCGCTTCCATGCCCACGGAATCATTGATGTAGCGGGTGAGATAGTCGCCCATCTTGGTGCCCTCGGCGACGACGGCGATGGCATACTTGCGGCCGTTTGCCAGATCATGTTTCAACCTGGCTCCAATGGTGTCGAGGTCGTAGGGCATTTCCGGCACCAAGCAGACTTCCGCCCCGCAGGCGAGGGCGCTGGTGAGGGCGAGGTAGCCGCAATGGCGGCCCATGACTTCGATGACGAAGGCGCGCCGGAACGACGAAGCGGTGTCGCGGATGGAATCGATGGCCTCACGGATGACGTTGAGTGCGGTGTCCACGCCGAGACAATAGTCGGTGCCCGCGATGTCGTTGTCGATGGTCGCCGGGATGCCGGCGAACGGCACGCCGAAATCGGAGTAAAACTGGTTGAGCGCGCGGAACGAGCCGTCACCGCCGATGACAATCAGATTTCCGATCCCCCGGCGTTTGAGGTTTTCGTAAGCGATCCGGCGGACCTCGATGTCGTAAAACTCGGGCGATCTCGACGAGCGCAGGCGGGTGCCGCCGTGGTGGAGCATGCCGGAAACCAACTCGCGCGTGGCTGGCACGATGTTGTCCGCGATCAATCCGCGCAGGCCGTCATAAATCAGAAACGTTTCGTAGCCTTTCTGGTTGGCGTAATCGACAGCGCATTTGACAGCGGGATTCATTCCGGCGGAATCGCCGCCGGAGGTGAGGATGGCGAGGCCTTTGGACATGGAAGTCCGTGGAAGCAATGGGGATGCCGATTTGGCCGCGAAATCAAACACCCGGCCTCACAGTCCGCGGAACTCGGTGGCGAGTTTCTTGGCGGTGGCGATGGTGTTGCGGTGGAGTTTCGCGGTGAACTCGGGCTGCCGGTTGTAGCCGCCGCCGTAGAGCACGGCCACCGGGATGCGGTTCTTGATGAAGGCGCTGAGCAGGACCTCGTCTCGGCGCTGGATGTCCTTGAGCGACAAGTGCATTTGCCCGAAGCGGTCGTTGCGGTGGTTGTCCGCGCCGGAAATCCAGATGACGAGATCCGGGGCAAAGGTGTCGAGCGCGCCGGCCAGGCTGACGAAGAGCTGCTTCAAATACATGTCGCCCTCGACGTAACGCACCGTTTCGACGTCGAGTGTGCCGGTGACTTTTTTCGTCGGATAATTCCGGCCGACGTGGATCGAGTAGGTGAAAACGCGCGGATCGTCGCCGAGCAGCGCGGCGGTACCGTTGCCCTGGTGGGCGTCGGTGTCCACGACCATGATCCTGATATTCGGCTGCTTGTCCTGCAGGTCGCGGATGGCGATGGCGACATCGTTGAAAACGCAATATCCCTCACCGTGCTCGCGAAACGCGTGGTGGGTGCCACCCGCAAGACAAACGCCGACACCTTCCGCCAATGCGGCGTGGCAGGCGAGCCGGGTGGCTTCCACCTCGGTCACGCTGCGCTGATAGAGCTTGGGCGTGACCGGCAGGCCGAGCAGCAGTTGTTCCTTCCGTCCGAGCAGGCCGGATTCGATTTTATGAATGTAATCGAGTTCATGGACGCGCTGGAGCAGGTGCACATCGGCCGCGCGGACCTCGATGATTTCCTCGGGCCGGAGGATGCCGCCGTCGAGCAGCATGTCCTTGGACACGCGGAACTTCTCCATCGGGAACGGATGTCCCGACGGCAGTTCAAGTTCCAAGTCCTGTGAATAAAAGCAGCGCATCGTTTCGCCGCCAAGCAACAGCGGAATGGGTGGAATTCCAAGCGGTAAGTGAAACAGGCATGATCTGTTCTTGCCGGCACGATGGAAGAACAGACAGGAATGTCTGTATCACGGCCCGGCGGCCATTGCACTTGCCGCCGGGGAGGCGCGCGTGAGAGGGTGCGGCGGATTTGACGACGATTCGAAACACGCAGTTGGACGGATGGCGGGCCTTCGCCGTGCTGGGGGTGATGTGGCTGCACTGGTCGCCCAAAGAATGGCGCGGATCGCTTCCGTTTGAAATCGGGCTGTTCTTTTTCCTGACCCTAACCGGCTTTCTGATCACGCGGATCCTGCTGCGCGAGCGGGCCGCGGGAGAAAACATGGGCGAAAAGTGGCGGACGAAAACCTATCTGCATTTTCAAAAGCGGCGGATGCTGCGGATCCTGATTCCGTGCTACGTGGCGATGATGTTCGCGATCGTCGTCGGCGCTCCGGACATCCGCGCGCATTGGCCGGCCTACTTCGGCCATTGGTCGAATTTCCACATGGCGGGCATGGAAGACTGGCCGTCAGGAACCGCGCACTACTGGACGCTGGCGCTGCAAATCCAGTTCTATCTGGTGTGGCCGCTGGTGATTTTCCTGACACCGCGGCGGTTCCTGGCGGGAGTCATGTTGCTGTGCGTGGCGGCGGCTCCCGTGTCGAGGGCGCTGCTGGAATTGTGGCATCCGGAAATCCACCACAGCGAGGCGATCACGATTACGGCGCTCGACTACTTCGGCGTCGGCGGCCTGCTTGCATTGGCGATGGAACGGGGAATGAAGGCGGGTGACCTGCGGCTGGGACTCGCGGCGAAAATCGCGTTCGCCGGGTATCTCGTGCTCTATGTTTACAACGAGCTGGATCGACCCGTCCCGGGGTTCCGCCATATCCAACAAACCCTGGTGTCGGTGGTGTTCGCGGGGTTGATCTCCGCGACGTTGAAGGGCTTTGGAGGAATTCTTGGGAACACCCTGGATCACCCGGCGGTGCAGCATGTCGGACGCCTGAGCTTCGGACTCTATCTGTTTCACACGCCGGTGCCGCTGTTTCTGGGTTGGGTGCTGCCGTGGCTGTGGTTCCCGTTTTTCAACGGGCCGTGGCTGGGTGTCCGGTTGTTAGCCTTCGCCCTGACGTCGTGGGGCATCGCCTGGCTGTGCTGGCGCTATCTGGAACACCGTCCGCCGCATCCTAACAAGCATGCGCCTTCAGGCTCTCCAGGTCGATGAACTCCAGCGCCGACTCGTGGGTGGCCTCGAGCACGACATCCGGCGCGCAACCGGCTTCAAACGCTTCCTGCCAGCGCGAGGCGCACAGGCACCATTGATCTCCCGCCTTGAGTCCGGGAAAGCCGAATTCCGGGCGCGGCGTGGTCAGGTCGTTCCCGCGGCTTTTTGAAAACTGGAGGAATTTGTCGGTCACCCGTGCACAGACAACGTGCACTCCATGGTCGCCGGCACCGGTGCGGCAGCAGCCATCGCGATGCCAACCGGTGAGCGGGTCCAGCGAGCAGGGCTTGAGAACGGATCCGATGACGTTGCGGGTTTCAATGGCCATGGCGGGAACATAACCCGATGTCCTGGTCCGTCCAGTCCCGGCTTGTGGCGGATCAGGCGATGATCTCCCGGATCACCTTGCCATGCACGTCCGTCAGTCGGAAATCGCGACCGGAGTAGCGGTAGGTGAGCTCCTCGTGGTCGAGCCCTAGCAGGTGGAGGATCGTGGCATGCAGATCGTGGACATGGACGGGCTTGTCGACCGCCCTGAAGCCGAACTCGTCGGTCGCTCCATGGATGTGGCCGCCTTTCACGCCGCCGCCGGCGAGCCAGGTGGTGAAGCCGTAGTGGTTGTGGTCGCGGCCTTTCATTGTGCCGGCGTTGGACCCGGCTTTCGGCAGCTCGACGACGGGCGTGCGGCCGAACTCGCCGCCCCAGATGACCAGTGTTTCCTCGAGCATGCCGCGCATCTTCAGGTCGGATAGAAACGCGCCGATCGCCTGGTCGCACTGACCCGCGAGGCGGCGGTGGTCCTCGATGTCGTCGTGGCTGTCCCACGGCTGGCCGTTGCCGTGCCAGAGCTGGATGAAGCGCACCCCGCGCTCTAGCAGCCGCCTCGCCATCAGGCACTGGCGGGCGAAACTTCCGGGTCCGTACATCTCGCGGATGTTGCTAGGTTCCTTGGAAATGTCGAAGGCGTCGGTGGCATCGCTCTGCATGCGGTAGGCAAGCTCGAAGCTGCGGATGCGCGCCTCCAGTTGCGGGTCATGGCCGCGTTCTTCGAGGTGGCGCTCGTTGAGCTTGCGGAGAAATTCGAGCTGCCCGGCCTGGCGCGGTTCGCGGGCGGATGGATTGCGCAGGTTTTCGATCATCCGGTCCACGTCTTCGATGGAGCTGTCCAGATAGGTGCCTTGGAAACGCCCGGGTAGAAACGACGAGCGCCAGTTTTCCGCACGTTTGATCGGCATGCCGCCGGGGCACATGGAGACGTAGGCGGGAAGGTTTTCATTCTCACTGCCGAGTCCGTAGGTGACCCATGATCCCATGGAAGGACGGGCGAGACGGCCGTCGCCGCAGTTCATCAGCATGAGCGAGGGCTCGTGGTTAGGGACGTCTGCGGTCATCGAGCGGATCATGCAAAGGTCGTCGGCATGTTTCGCGGTGTGTTTGAAAAGCTCGCTCACTTCGAGCCCACATTGGCCGTAGCGGTCGAACGTAAAGGGCGAGCGCAGGGCGGTGCCGGTGGGGCGCTCGGTTTTCAAGCCTTCCAGCGGGATGGGCTTGCCGTGTTGGGCGTCGAGCGCGATTTTTTGATCGAACGTGTCCACCTGGGACGGGCCGCCGTTCATGAAGAGGTGGACGACGCGTTTGGCTTTCGGGGCGAAATGGCAAGCAGGAATGCCCACATCACTTGCTGCGGCATTGCCGCTGAACAACCCGCCGAGCGCGAGGCCACCGAAGCCCATGCCGCAGCGGCGGAGGAAATCGCGGCGGTCGAGGATGAGGTCGTCGGCGGTGAGGCGGTGGGACATGGTCAGTCGATGAAATGGAATTCGTTGGACGCCCAGAGCATCTGGATGAGGTCGGCCCAGGGATCGCCCGCGTCGATCGATGGAGGCGGGGAATCGGTGGTGGGGAATTGTTTGGCAAGATTGCCGACTTCCACCGTTTTTCCACCGGAGTCTTCGCGGCACAATATTCTGAGGCTCCAGCCAACCGATCCGGTGGCGTCACCGTCCGGCGCTCGAAGGACGAAGTCCACCGTGTCGCCTGGAGAAACGGTGGTCCACTCGCCCTCGACCTTCGATACCGAATTGGCGGGCAACGCGTGACTCACTCCCGCTAGATTCCACGCCAGAGTCGCACCTCCCTTGGCGGTGCGTTTGATGTGTCCGACCATCCGGACCTGACCGGCGCCCAGCGCGCGCCACCGCAGGATCAAGGCATGACCCGCGGCGGGATGTCCGCCGGTTGCTCCCGCATTAAGCCAGCGGATGGGCGAGGTGGCCAAGTCAGGGCCGGTTTTCCAGACACCATCGGAAAAAACCGGAAACGCCAGCGCATCGCCCACCAAGCCGCCGGTGTCGGGCGCCTGGCGGATCTCCCAAACACCCGACAGCTTCGGCTGATAGTCGGCGGGGTCCACCTGGCCCAGCCAATCCATGGCGTCGCGCAATTCCTCGGCGGAAGGTTCCCGTTGATAAATCCGCTGATAGATCCAGCTGAGTTTGGCTTCATCGCCGGGAAGATTCTTGAATGCGGAATCGTCCGCGAGTTTCGCCGCTTGGCGCAGGATCAGCGGGCCGTTGAGGAAATACAGCGCCTGCTGCGGGACGGTGGTCTCAATGCGCTTCGGGCTGTGGTGGTCCGGGTGCGGGAGATCGAAGGAAACGAAAGTCGTCGCAAGCGCGTAACGGTCGACGAATGCGTAAAGACTCCGGCGGCGGTCGGCGGCTGCGTTTTCCAACACCAGCGACCGTCCGCCGAGGGTTCCGGTATCGAGCGTTCCGGCGGTGGCGAGCAGGCGGTCGCGCATGGCCTCGAAGTCCACCCGCCGGCGGTTCCATTTCCAGAAATGCGTGTTCGCTTCGTCGATGGACCGGTTGGCCGCGGGTCCTCCGGCGGCTAGGCGGAACGCTTTTGATGTTAGAATGAGGCGGTGCAGGTCTTTCAAAGAGCCACCTTGCTCGTTGAAGCGGACGGCGAGCCAATCCAGCAAGGGGAGCAACGGCGGTGCCAACTGTTGGACTCCGAAATCTCCCGGATCGGCCAGCGGGTTGCCGAAATGCCACGCCCAAACGCGGTTGACCATCACGCGGCTGGTCAGCGGATTCGCTGGATCGGCGATTTTTTCCGCCAGAGAGAGACGCGGGCTCTTGCCCTCGTCAAACTTGCCGCCGCCGAGATACGAGAGCCACTCGCGGTCGAATTTCTCACCGCGGTTGTCGGGGTTTCCCCGCACGAAGATCCGCGCGGGGGACCATTTTCCCTTGTCCTTCAGACTCATCGCCCGCGGCGGCGAACCGGGGTGCTCGGTCTGCAACCGGCTCATCGCCCCGCCACGCTCGCGGCTCTTGTTGCCATCCTCCTGGTCCATGATCTCCGAAGTACGGTCGGCATCGTAGGAAAGCGGACAATCCTTTCTGGCTGCCAGATTTTTCAACCCGCCGTCGTCCGCCGACCATTCCCTGGCGAGGGCGAGGCAGACCGCGAGGCGGCCGGTTTCGTCCGCCGCATCCATTTCCTCCGCCCATGCTCCCAGACGCGGATGCGCCATGTCGCTCCACGCGGTTTGATTGAGGAAATCCCGCCAGCGGATGACGGCGGTCGGCCGGTAGCGGCCGCGCTTGAAGGATTCGGCGGTCGCCTTGCCGGAATCCCAGTTCCCCTTCTTCGCCAGCCACGCGAGATCCAGATAGACGGCGAAGGACTCCGGCGTGCGGAGCTGGTCGACGATGGCCTGCCGCGCCGCGCGGTCGGCCGCTTCGAGTTTCGCGAACTCCTCGTTGTAGGATTCCAGCGCTGCCTCGTCGGCGGGTTTGCCGATGATGGGCTTGTCCTCGGGCTCGGTCGTGTTCTCGAAGATCGAATAGAGCGAGTAATAATCCTTGCCGGTGATCGGGTCGGACTTGTGGTCGTGACAGCGCGCGCAGGCGACGGTGCTTGATAGAAATCCGCGGGTGACCACGTCCACGCGGTCGTCGATGGTTTCGACCCCGCCGGCGCGCGGACCAACGGTTAGAAAACCGAGCGCGGCGAGGTCCGGGTGGTCGGGCCGGTCGGTCATCAGGTCGGCGGCGATCTGGAGCTTGATGAATTTTCCGTAAGGGATGTCCTCGTTGAACGCGCGGATGAGCCAATCCCGGTAGGTGTAAGCGAAGGGATAACGGTTGTCCTGGTCGAAATGATAGCCGCGCGTGTCGGCGTAGCGGGCGACGTCCATCCAGTGGCGCGCCCAGCGCTCGCCGTAGGCCGGGCTGGCGAGCAGCTCGTCGACAAGCGATTTCCACGTGGCCTCGTCCGGATTGGATTCGAGTTTTTTGATTTGCCCTACGGTGGGCGGCAGGCCGGTGAGCGTGTAAGCCGCGCGCTCGATCCATCGGCGCGGCGTGGCGATTTCCGCCGGCTTGAGATCCGCCTTTTTCCAAGCCGCCGCGAGCAGCGCGTCGATGGGATGCACCGAGGGGGCATCGGGAACCCTCACCGCGACGGGAGGCAGATAAGCCCAATGTTCCACAGCCCGCGCCGGGGAGGCGAGGAAGGTGAGGCTGGCGAGGAACAGGGAAAGGCGCATGGGTGGAAACCAGCATACACGCATTTCCGAATGATGTTTTCAGATTCGAAATCCCGGGTTGCCCGGCCTTGAACGGAAAAGGGAATATTCCTTGACCGCCCAGCGAACCTTTGGATAGAAAAATTGTCATGGAACAATGGTATATCGCCAAGGGCGGGCAGCAGGAAGGTCCCGTGACCCCCCAACAGATCGGAGCCCTTGTAAAGGCCGGCAGTCTTGATCCGGCCACCGCGATGGTATGGCGGGAGGGACTCACGGATTGGAAAACCTTGAGCGAGTCCGGATTGCTGGCGGAAATCGGATCCGTCGCGCCGCCAGTCGCAGGGCCGGCCATTGACAATCCCTATCTGGTTTCCGAGCGCACCCGGAATTCCGTCTCACAAAGCCGGCCCGACGCGCCCCTCGAGCACCCCGGCTACGGGCGCCTGCGGTATTTCCTCTCGCTCTTTGTCACCACCATCATTTTCTACGCCATCCTGTTCGCAGTGATGTTCGCGATGTTCAGCGGCGGCGGCGGATCCGGTGCCGGGCCGGGTATTGCGATGGCACTCCTAGTTTTGTTAGTGATTGGTTCGTCAGTTTATTTCGGCCTCAAACGCCTGCAGAATCTCGGCATGTCCGGGTGGGCGATGCTGTGGTCGCTGGTGCCGATCATGAATGTCTGGATCACGTGGCGGATGATCGCCTGCCCTGCCGGCTACGAACATCACCGCGTTCTGGACACGCCGGCCAAGGTGATCACCGGCCTCTGGCTCGGCATGGTGGGGCTTTCCATTGTCGGCGGCATCGTCGGCAGGCTGGCTCAAAGCTGAAATCTCCCGAGTGAGGCGGTCTGCGCAGCGACTCCGCGCAGCTTCGTGGCTTGTCATTTTCATCCCCATCGGTGAAAGTCGTCACTCCGCATGAGCCGCAAGCCACCATCCCCCGTGCCGGAATCCACCGCAGCCGAGCGGGCGGCGTTGCTGGGGCGTGAATTTCCGCTGGCCTTGCTCCGCGCCTCGGGCGTCGGTGAGGATGAAATCGCCGGAATGTTTGATTGTGGAAAATGGATCGAAGGCCCGAGTCCAAGCATCGGCCGCATCGCCAACCCGAGGGACCTCCGGAGAACCCTGGATGCGATGCCGTGGTCGCGCCGAAGAGACCACCATCTCGCGCTTGGAAATGCCGCTCTCCAGCAACGAATGCCGCCCGAAATGGTGGCTGCCCATTTCGAGGCGGCCCGGAATTTCCAACTTGCCCGCACCCAATGGCTCAAGGCCGGTGAAAGCGCCTGCGCCAATGGCGACTACCGCCATGCTTTGCGCTGGATACAGCATGCGCTCGCCATTTGGCCGTGGGACGAGTCGCCCGAGGACCGTGTCCGCGTCCTGCGCGAAATGGCGCGATGCGCGGCCAATGCCCGCGACACCGGATCCGCCCGTCATGCGTGGGAGGAACTTGCCGGCTTCGCCAGGGAATCCGGCCGCCATCCGCTACGGGTCGATGCGCTGCACGAACTCGCCGCACTCATGGCGGATCCCTCGAAGGCGGGCCCGGTGTTGCTGGAAGCCGCCGAACTCGCCGGTGCGGAACTCCCGCCCGCCGAGGCCTATCGACATTGGATGACCTACGTGGAACATCTCGGCCACCGCGTGCGGATCCACGCCGCGCGCCAGGCATTCGTGCAGGTCGAGGATGCGGCCAGGAAATCCGCCGATCCCGCGATCCTCTCGGAAATGCTCGGCTGGAAAGGACTGTTAGCCGCGATGGCGGGGGAGCAGGAGAATGCTTCACGCTGGGTCGAGGAAGGGATGCGGATCGCCATCGACCATCAGTTGCCCGAGCAAACCGCCATCGCCTACCGCCGCCGTGCGAACATCGCCGACTACGCCGGGAACTACGAAGGGGAAAAACAGAATCAGGGCATCGCCATCCGTTATTGTCGCGAAACCAAGATCGGCGGCGAGGCGGTCTGCATGAGTTGCCTCGCTTACGCCTGTTTCCGCACGGGCGATTGGAAGGACGCGCTGGCCACCGCCCGGGAGGTTCTCGCGGAGACTGACCTGCATCGCGGCCTGGCAGCGATCGCCGCAAGTGTCTGCGGAATGATCTTCACCTTTCGCGGCGAACGCCGACCGGCCCAACGCCATCTCGCCGCTGCGTTGAAGAACCTGCGTGCCGAGGGGATGATCCATCTCGAATTTTTCGCCCTCTGGGCCGCCGCCTATGGCCACGAATCCAGCGGCGACCTCGCTGCCGCCACGGCCACCTACGATGAGATCCGTGCGCTCTGGCGGGAAACCGACGACCTCCACGATTCGGTGCCCGGCCTCCTTTTCGCCGGCGCGCATTATGCCGACACCGGACATCCCGATCGACTCGGCGACTGCATCGATATCTTCGGAAAAATCCTCCTCCGGACGAACCTCCCCGAGATCCGCGCCGCCTCACTCGCACTCGCCGCCGAGCAGGCGGTGCTTGAAGGAAACCCCAACGCTGCCGCGGAGTTTTTCAGCGAAGCCGCCGCTTGCCTCGAAACGGCGAAGCTGCCACTCGAACGCGTGTGGATCGAGTGCCGGAAAAAACACCACGGCATCCCCTCCCCCACCCTCGGCGAAGCCATCGACAACGCCTCCCGCCTCGGATTGCGACCGATGCTCGTCCAGCTTCGCGCCGCGGAGTCGCACTGCGGCGATCTCACTCCCCGCCAGTTCGAGGTCCTGCGTTTCCTCGCCGATGGTCTGACCAGCAAGGAAATCGGCGACCGCCTCTCACTCAGCACGCGCACCGTGGAAATGCACGTCGCCCGCCTGCTCGAGCGCCTCGA
>JBGSTM010000351.1:0-8463 GCA_041736495.1 Akkermansiaceae bacterium | reverse complement strand
GCCACCGCCACGCCCAAGGTCGCCCGCGACATCCGCAAGGCGTTCCGCATCGCCGTTGCAGACCACGTGCAGCTCAGTTTCCACCGCGCCAACCTCGACCTCCGCGTCACTCCGTGCGCCGCTGCTGATCGAAAAAACCTGCTGTTGGAAAAGCTCGCCGTCGTCGATGGCCCCGCCGTCGTTTACGTCACCCGCCAGGAAACCGCCGAGGAAGTCGCCACCTTCCTTGCGAAAAACGGCCTCTCCGTCCGCGCGTATCACGCCGGCCTGCCCGCCGAATTCCGTGCCGATGCGCAGAGCTCCTTCATGGCCGGCGACACCCGCGTCATCGTCGCCACCATCGCCTTTGGCATGGGCATCGACAAATCCAACATCCGCGCCGTCTTCCACTACAACTTGCCGAAAAGCCTCGAAAACCACACCCAGGAAATCGGCCGCGCCGGGCGCGACGGCCTGCCCGCGGTCTGCGAGATGTTAGCCTGTGGCGACGATCTCACCGTGCTTGAGAATTTCATCTACTCCGACGCGCCGTCACCCCGCGCGTTGGCAAATCTCATTGACCGAGTGCTCCGCCTCGGCCCGGTATTCGACGTCTCTCCGTATGAACTCTCCACCATCTGCGACATCCGCCCCGGCGTGGTCGCCACGGTGATGACCTATCTGGAAATCGACGGGATCATCGAAGCCACCGGCACCTTTTACGCCACCTACCGTGCGAAGTTGCTGAACAAAGAGGAGAAGATACTTGCAGGCCGATCTCCCGCCGAGCGGAAGTTCATCCAGAAGATTCTCGCCGCCGGTGAGATGAAACGCTGGTGGCTTTATTTCTACCCGACGCTGCTGGCGGAGGAATTCGATTGCCCACGCGAGAAGATCGTCAGCGCCCTCAACGGACTGCAATCCGCCGGAGATATCATGCTCAGCGTCTGGGGCGTCCGTCACGGTTACAAACTCAAAAAAGACCCCGGCGACCTGAAACAACTCACCGCCGCCCTCGTCGAGAAATTCCAATCCCGCGAGCAAGCCGACCTTGCCCGCCTCCGCCAGGTCCTCGGTCTATCCGCCTACCGCGGCTGCCTCACCGGTTATCTGACCAAACACTTCGGTGAGACGTTGAAAGAGCCGTGCGGCCACTGTGACCGCTGCCGGGGTGTTCCAGCCAAGACCATCAAGCGCCCGAAGTTTCGCCGCGTCACCGACGAGGAAATCGCCGCGGTCAGAAAACTCGTCGATGAAAAACACGCCGCGCTCAACACCCCGCGCCAGCTTGCTAGATTTCTCTGCGGCATGGCCAGCCCGGCGGCGACGCGGGCCAGGCTCACGCGAAACAACGCCTTCGCGATGTTGGCGGACCTGCCGTTCGCGGAGGTGCTCGTCATCGCGGAAGCGGCTTAACTGGAGCGCGGAATTTATTCCGCGCGAATTTCTCCTGCCGGTGGACGTGCGGAATAAATTCCGCGCTCCAATTTTCGGCTTCCGCTCCTCACATGGAAGACATGAGCCACTCGCGGAAGACCGCCTTGTCCGCTGGAAGCAGAGTGGCGACCTTTTCCCGCTCGGCGAGGATCGCGAGGCGCTCGGGGATTTCCAAGCAGTTCGCACCGAGTTCCGCTTCCATCACATCGAGGAACTTCGCGGGGTGCGCGGTTTCGAGAGTGACAGTGGCGCTGTCTGGATGGCCGGCACGCCATTTCTGGGCCGCGAGCCAGCCGACGGCGCCATGTGGGTCGATTTCGTAATCATAGAGCGCCTTGACGGTGCGGATGGCGGCACGCGTCTGATCGTCGGTGAACGCCATGCCGGAGATGCGGGTCTTCATGGCGTCCCACGAGCCGTCGAAGAGCGCTTGCATGCGCACGAAGTTAGACGGTGCTCCCACGTCCATGGCGTTGGAAATGGTGGTCAGGCTGGGACGCGGCGAGTATTGGCCGGAGCGGAGGAATTCCGGGACCACGTCGTTGAGGTTGGTCGCGGCGACGAACTGATCCACGGGAAGCCCGAGCTGCATCGCGAGCAGGCCGGCGGTGAGGTTGCCAAAATTTCCCGATGGGATGACGAACGTCGGCAGGACTCCTTCCGGCAACTGGCGGGCTGCGTGGATGTAGTAGAAACTCTGCGGGACGAGGCGGGCGAGGTTGATGGAGTTCGCGGACGTTAGATTGAGCCGCTCCGAGAGCTCGCGGTCGAGGAAGGCGGATTTGACGAGCGCCTGGCAATCGTCGAACGAGCCTTGAATTTCCAGCGCGGTGATGTTTCCGCCGAGGGCGGTGAGTTGTTTTTCCTGAAGCCCGGAAACCTTGCCCTGCGGATAGAGGATGATCACGCGGGTGCCGGGTACGTTGTGGAAGGCGGAGGCTACTGCTCCGCCGGTGTCGCCGGAGGTGGCGACGAGCACGGTGAGCATGCGGTCCTCGCCACGCGTGAGCCACGCCATCAGGCGGGCCATGAAGCGGGCGCCGAAGTCTTTGAAAGCAAGGGTGGGACCGTGGAAAAGCTCGAGAATGTGATCGCCCGGTCCGAGCATGACGAGCGGCGCGTCGAAGGTGACAGTGCCCTCCACGATATCGACGAGCGCCTGCGGCGGCACGTCCTCGCCGAAAAAAGCAGCCGCCACAGCGATGCCGATTTCCGGGAACGACAGCTCATGCCAGATCTCCCAGAACGCCTGGTCGAGCACGGGCAGGGTGTCCGGCATGTAGAGTCCGTTGTCCGGCGGCAGCGAGCGCAGGATGGCTTCCTTGAGATCGACGCGGTGGGATGGGGTGGTGGTGGAGTGGTAGAGCACGGCAGGGCAGGCGCTAAATCTTAAGCATCAAATTCCAAACGAAGATGCTGAATTCAAACTTCGGCTTAAAATTCCGGACAAGCAGAGCGTAAAAGAGGCGGTTCCAGTGATGCAAGTCCTCAAAGGCGGGAATCGTCGATGCACGATGGG
Source organism: Akkermansiaceae bacterium (assembly GCA_041736495.1). Taxonomy (GTDB): domain Bacteria; phylum Verrucomicrobiota; class Verrucomicrobiia; order Verrucomicrobiales; family Akkermansiaceae; genus Luteolibacter. The sequence goes on along the minus strand of JBGSTM010000351.1, from coordinate 5,528 downwards.
TTCGCACTCGAAATTCGGTGAAGTCAGACGGTCGGAGCCGCCACTGCACGGTAACCTGCTCGGATCAGCGCTTTGAGGTCGAGCAGCGCGTGGTGGAACTTCGGCAGGAATGGCAGCAGCTCCGGGGCGGTTTCTTCAGGCAGGTCGAAGAGGCCTTCAAAAGCCGTCGTTGGTGTGCGCGGCGGGGGCGAGCATTTCGTAGGCGTCCACAGATCGGACGCTCGATCAATCTGCGGGCCTGAGCAAGGATCGTTTCCGCCCGTGACACCCTGGATTTAGGGAGTCGAAAAGGCTTGCCACTTGGCGCGGATCCCGCTTCCATATCGGGCGTCTATTTTCCTCCCCATGAAATTCCCCACGATCTCCACCCTCAGTCTGGCCGTTCTTGCTGGCATCTCCCTTGTCACGCCGGCCCTCGCGGTGATCAACATCGACTACGTCACCGTCGGTAATGCCGAGAATGCGGCGGACACCACCTTCGATCCAGTGGGCTACGGCGCGGTGGGTTACGTTTACAACATCGGCAAGTATGAGGTCACCAACTCCCAATACACCGCCTTCCTTAATGCCGCAGACCCCACGGGCGCGAATGCCAATGGCATCTACAACACCACCATGGGCAGCAATGCACGCGGCGGCATCACTTTCACCAGTGGAGCGGCCAGCGGCTCGAAATACACCATCCGCACCAGCATGGGCGACAAGCCGGTGAACTACGTGAGCTGGTATGACTCGGCACGCTTCACGAACTGGCTGCACAACGGGCAAGGCAGCGGCAGCACTGAGACCGGAGCCTACACACTCAGCGGGAACACCGGCATCATTACCAAGAATGTCGGAGCCACCGTCTGGCTGCCGAGTGAGGACGAGTGGTATAAAGCGGCGTATTACGACCCGACGCCCGGCGCGAGCACGAACAACTACTGGCTCTATCCGACCCGGAGCGACACGGTGCCGACGGTGGCCAATGCCACCACTTTGGGCGACATCTCCAATCCCGGCGCGAACGTCGCGAACTACCAATCAGGAGCAGACTGGAACAGCTTAAACGGCAACGTGACCACGGTGGGCAGTGCGGCGGCGGACAACTACTTCGGCACTGCCGATCAGGGAGGAAACGTCTGGGAATGGAACGACGCGGTGATCTCCGGCTCGTCGCGCGGGCTGCGCGGGGGCTCTTGGGGCAGCCTCGAGAGCTTCCTGCGCGCATCCGGCCGCGGCAGCTTCGACCCCACGGGCGAGGACGCTGGCGTGGGGTTCCGAGTCGCCAGTGCCCCTGAACCAAGCGGCCTTGTCCTAACGATGTTGGCCAGCGTGGTGATGCTGGTCCGCCGTAAGCGTTAGTTCTCCCCTTTAATCCTTTATCCGTTTGTCCTTTTTTCTTGGGGAGCACACGCGCCCACGCGTGTGGTTTTCAGCGCCCTCGCTGAAAACATTCGTTTACTAGGAAAGACAGGCTCTCTCGTAATGCGCGCCACCCATGCCGCGAGGGCGCGACATGGAACACGCGAGGGCGCGTGTGCTTCCCCTCCGCCGCAGGCGGACGAAATTTTTCCCTAAAAAAATGAACCCACCCGCCAATGACGCGCCACTCGTCCTCGTTAAATGGTAGGCCTACGCCAAGTGGATTCTTGAACGCGTGGAGAGCTTCCCCAAGAGCCAGCGCTTCATCCTCGGCCAACGGCTTTCCAACCACGTCATGGACGTACTGGAGACGCTGGTGAAGGCAAGCTACGCCAAGGACAAGACCGCCCTCCTCATCCAAGCGAACGAAGGCATCGAGATGACCCGCTGGGTCGTTCGGATGGCGAATGACCGGAAACTGCTGGCTCCGAAGCAGTTCGAGTTCAGCGCCCTCCAGCTCAACGAATGCGGTCGCATGGTCGGTGGCTGGCTGAAAAGCCGTGGCGGCGATCACCGGTCGCCAAGCCCATCCTCGACAAATCCATCTTCTTGAAGCAACTTATTCCTATGCGCTATCCGGTCATGCTCGAACGTATTCCCGACGACGAAGGATTGCCCGGCTATTATTATGCCCACGTCCCTTCGCTCGGTCTTACGACACACGGCCAGGGTGTGGAGGGAGCGTTGGACGCAGCGCGTGATCTAGTGACTCTGTGGAACGAGGAAAGACGCTTCAATGGCGAGTCGGTGACCGCAGTCTCCGAGGCCATCCTCGCAACCGTGGAAGTCGCTTGAAATGCCCCACAAGGAGAAAGAAGTGTTGGGAAACCCACGCCGTGCGCCTGCATGAGGAACTCACTGCCGACACCTGGCAGCCCGGCAGCTACACGTATTTCGACATCCACGAGCCGAAGCTCCGCCGCGTGGCCGCCGCACCCTTCCGCGATCGGGTGGTCCATCATGCGCTGGTCCGCGTGCTGGAGCCGATTTTCGAGAAGAAATTCATCGAGGACAGCTACGCCTGCCGGAAAGGCAAAGGCACCCACGCCGGAGTGCGCCGCTGCGCGGAATTCACCCGCCGTTTTCCCTACGTCCTCAAGTGCGACCTGCGCCGGTATTTCCCGAGTATCGATCATGAAATTCTTCTGCAACGCATCGGCAAGACCATTGCAGACCGGCAGGTGATGGCACTGATCCGGCGGATCTTGGGAACCCATGAAGACGGCCACCGCACGGAATGGGGCGAGGATTTGTTAGACTGCCACATCCGTCGGCATGGCCTGCCCATCGGAAATCTGACCAGCCAGTTCTTCGCGAACGTCCACCTCGACGGCTTCGATCATTTCGTGAAGCAGGAACTGGGAGTGAAAGGCTACGTCCGCTACGTGGATGATTTCCTGATCTTCGCGGAGAGTCGCGAGCAAGCCCGAGCCTGGGGCAAACAGGCTAGGGAATATCTGACGGATCGGCGCATGGAAATCCATCCGGACAAATGCCGCCATGCAGTGCCGGGTTCAGGGACCAGCAGGATGTCGCGAGCGGTGGCGGAAAAGTGCATCGGTCGAATAGGAAAAGCACCGGAGGCGGCTGGTAGCGCGAGCGAAGGCCGTCTCCGGCGTATCGCTGCGTGTTCAGGGGAGAATCCCGGGGTCTTCAATGCAAAGTTCAATTGCCTCCTTGATGCGCAAATCCAATTCGTCGAACGACCGCGCTTGAGTGTGGCAGCCGTGAAGTGAAGGCACGCTTGCGACGAGCCAGCCTTCGGAATCCCGCTCGATGACCACGTTGAATTTTTGCTGCATGATTGAGGAAGGTTAACCGGATTTGGGATTTTTGGAACTGTTTAGTCGATCACATGCACCCCGATCGGATTGATCCGGGAGACATAGGCTTGGTTCTCGATCGGGATTGTGGAAAATACCTTGCTGATGACATCCGCCACTTTGCGGGCGGTTTCCTCGCCTTCACAGAGCGCGAAGACGGACGGGCCGGCACCGGAAATGGAGAAGCCAAGGGCTCCGGCGGCGAGGGCGGCGCGTTTCGCCGTGTAGAAATCCGGGATGAGCTTCTGGCGGCGCGGCTCGGCGATGACGTCGTGGATGGAGCGGGAAATGAGGCCGTAGTCTTCCTGGATGAGGCCGCAGAGCAGACCACCGAGGTTGCCGATCTGTTGGGTGGCGTTTTCGAGCGGGATTTCCTTGGGCAGGATTTCGCGGGCGACCTTGGTGAGGATTTCGATGTCCGGGTGGACGACGGCGGCCCAGAGGTTTTTCGGCGCGGGGATCTGGGCGAAGTCGAGTTCGACGTTGGACCGGATGAAAACGATGCCTCCGAACAGGCAGGGGGCGACGTTGTCGGCGTGCCAGGCACCGTCGGCCGAGGCCTCGCCGGCCATGGCAAAGGGGAGAAGTTGCTTTTTGGAAAGTGGATCACCGATCAGTTTGTTCACGGCGAAGGCACCGGCGACCGACGAGGCGGACGACGAGCCTAGGCCGGAGCCGAAGGGCATTTTCTTGTGGATTTCCATCTCGATGCCGCGGTCGGTCATGCCGAGGTGCTTGAGCAGGTCGAGTGCGGCGACGCCGGCGCAGTTTTGCGCGGGGTTTTTCGGGAGCTTGCCGTTGTCTCCGGTGATTTTGGTGATGTGCAGGCCGGGCTTGTCGCTGAACCGGACGACGATTTCATCGCCGGGGGACTCGATGGCGAAACCGAGGACATCATAACCGCAGGCGACGTTGGCCACCGTGGCGGGGGCGAAGACGCGGATTTCAGGAGAATTGGACATAAGGAGGGTGCTCGCGGAGAGCGGGCGGAGTCTGCGGGGGGACGTCCGGGTTGTTCAAGCGCGGAAACCTCTCAACGCCGATGTCATTCCTAGAAGAACCAGCCGCGCTTCTTGCGCTTGTAGGAGCCGTCGCCAACGGAAATCACCTCGACGCGGGTGGTGGCGAGCCCCTTGTCGTAAAAGCCGAGTTTCTTGGCGGCTCGGGGCGTGACGTCGAGGATGCGGCCGGGAATGAAAGGGCCGCGGTCGTTGATGCGGATTTTGACGGATTTCCCGTTTTCCACGTTGGTCACCTTGACGAGACAGGGCAGGGGAAGCGTCTTGTGGGCTCCGGTGAGGTGCCAGGGCAGGACCTTTTCGCCGAGTGAGGTATTGCCGCGAATGAGGCCGAAGAAGGCGGATTCGTTATACCACGAGCAGGTGCCGGTAGCCTTGTAATCGAGCGCGGCGTCCACCCCCATCGGCTGATAGTGCTGGCCGCGCACCGTGTAGGAGCGGGTCATGTAGCCGCTGTGGCTGCCGGGGCGGGAGAAGCAGGAGGTGAAAACCAAAACCGCCACGCTGCAAACTGCGGCGAGGCGGAGGGATGGGCTTTTCAGGAATCGGGAAATCACGGCTTGCGCTCGCGGATGACTTGGAGAGTGGTGGCGACCTTTTCCTTCATCTCCTTGCCGGGTTTGAATTTGACGGCGGCGCGGGCGGGGATCGGCACGTCTTTGGCGGGATCCTTCGGGTTGCGGCCGATCTTCGCTTTCATTTCGCGGACCTGGAAGGCACCGAAGTTCCGCATGACCACGGTGTCGCCGTGGGCGAGGGAGTCGGTGATTTCATCGATGAGGGTCTGGACGACTTCGAGCACGTCCTGTTGGGTGATTTCGATCCCTTTGGCACCGAGTTGATCGGTGATTTTAATGACGAGTTCGCGTTTGGTGATGGTGGCCATGAGAATGGGGAGGGATTGAGAGTTAAAGGACTGCGGAGATGACAGCACGACGATGGTAGCTTTGTCCCGCCAAAAATCTCTCAAAAGGATGCGATTTTCGTGCCAGTGCCCGAAGAAACGTCAGAATGGCGGGAATTTCTGGAAGAGGCTCGCCTTGAATGGCTAATCGGCTTCGCCTGATGGAGATGTCCCGAACACGGCGTGGGTGGTCTTGAAATGGAGTTTGGCGACTTTTCCAAGGGCGTCGGGGCCCATTTTCGCGACCAGCTCGCGGGCGGCCTGGATCACGGCGTCCGAGGCGCCGAGCGGCAGTTGGATGCCACAGCCGCCGGAGGTTTTGTCCATCCAATCGATGAACCGCTCGCGGGCGAGGATGGAGGCGGCGGCGACTGCGGT
>JBGSTM010000326.1:0-17314 GCA_041736495.1 Akkermansiaceae bacterium | reverse complement strand
AACGGATCCTCGAACGCTTCTTCAAGCTCGCGGGGTTTGATGTGTCGAAGATCGAATTGAATATCGAGAAGGTCGAGCTCCATGGCGGAGGTTTGCGGATGGTCAGGGAAAGTGCAATAAAGACTTTTTTGAAGAAGTCGTATCGCTGACAGATTGCAAAAAAAGGCTCCCTCGCGAGAGGGAGCCTTTCAGCTGGAGACGAATGCATTTTCAGCAGGCCCGTCTGAAGGTCTTGGGACGCCCGCTCCTCCTGCCTGAGGAAGAGCGGGTGTCACAAGATGCCGTTTCAGATTCGGAACTGCCAGAGTGCTTCCACCTCACGGTCACGCCATGCGGGACGGCGGGACATCGGGTCCTGTAACGTCCGGATCGCCTTGCGGCCACCCGTCGTGAGAAAGGTCTCGCAGTCGATGGAAACGACTTCGAGGCCCATGTAGTAGGTGCCGTGAAGGGTCACGACAGACTCCTCACCCCACGTTTCCGCGAGGTGTTCCTTGAGCAGGAGGGCTTCCTTTCTTCCCAAAAACAGGAAGGCGGGAGTTTCTCCGTGATCGCACTTGGAGCGAATCAAATCCGACACTGCCTCGCCGTCCCAAGTGTCCGCGAAGGACAGCTCGGACGGCACGCTAGACAAATCGGGATATGGCGCATGGTATTCTTTAACGTTCATTTTATGTGTATGGGTGGCGGATTCCAAGACAGCAGCCCCCGTGCCAGCGCCTTGTCCGAGAGCCGTTCCGGCTTGTGGTTGCAAGGTTCCGCAAGGGGATCTGTTATTGTTTCGAGGTCCGGTTCCATCGTCATAAGCGGAGCAATGACAATGGGTCGAACTACTTAAGCACCCTGAAACATCAGCATCTTTCGGGCAATCTGGAGAACGTGACTTTTTTGGCACAAATCGCCGGATTTTCCCGAATCGACACGGGAAACGCTCCGGAAACCGGCCGATCATGGCCGCCTTTTTCCCGAAATCCGGTGTTTAGCTTTGCCAATCCTGGGAAATTTTGGCATGCCGCCGCCACCAAATTGTTAAGGTATCCGTATTGTCGGAACGCCTAAGGGATTTTGGACCTTCGGAAAATGCCCGGCGAGAAACTCAAAATCATCCGTCTCACGTGGAAGCGCCTGCTGGGTGCTTTGCGGATGCTGGTGCGTTCGGAGCAGGGGCCGAAGGCGGTGGCGTTCGCCGTGACGCTGGTCATCCTCATAATCGGCATCAACGGCCTGAACGTGGTGAACAGCTTCGTCGGCAGGTATTTCATGTCCGCGATCGAGAACCGTGACGTGGCGGTTTTCCAACGGCAGACATTTTACTACATTCTGGTATTCCTCGCCTCGACCGTGGTGCTGGTGTTTTACCGGTTTACCGAAGAGCGATTGGGGATTCTATGGCGGGAACAACTGACGCGTCGCCTGACCGAGGCCTATCTGAAGGACCGCACCTATTACCGCTTGGATTCCGCAACGGGCGTGGCCAATCCGGACCAGCGGATTTCCGACGACGTCCGTGCCTTCACCACCACGACGCTGTCGTTCGTGCTGTTGATCGTGAACGGGTCGATGACGGCGATTTCATTCTCGGGGGTCTTGTGGACAATCAGTCCGCTGCTCTTCGGGGTGGCGGTGGCCTATGCGGCGGTCGGATCGGTGCTGACGATCTATCTGGGCAAGCCGTTGATCCGTTTGAATTACAACCAACTCGACATGGAGGCGAATTTCCGCTCGGACCTGATCCACGTGCGGGAAAACTCCGAGTCGATCGCGATGGCGCACCGCGAGGGGCGCTTTCGGGCGAAACTGAACCGGCGGCTCGACGCACTGACCGCGAACTTCCGGCGTCTGATCCGCATCAACCGGAATCTCGGTTTCTTCACAAACGGTTATAACTATTTCATCCAGATCATCCCGGCGCTGATCATCGCCCCGATGTTCATCATGGGCACCAAGGAGTTCGGGGTGATCACGCAGTCGACCATGGCGTTCGCGACGCTGGTAGGGGCGTTTTCACTCATCATCACGCAGTTCCAGTCGATCTCCGCGTTCACCGCAGTGGTGGCGAGGCTGCACACGCTGAGTGACGCAATCGAAAAGGCCCAGCGCACGTCGCTGTGCATGATCGAGACGGAGGAGTCGCAGGATCGGGTCGTTTATGAAAACGTGACGATCCACTCGGCCGACTGGTCGAGGTTGTTAGTCGCGGATTTGAATCTCGAAATCCGACGCGGCTCGCGGTGGCTGGTGGTCGGCAAGGACGATGCTCCGAAGGTGGCGTTGTTCCGCGCCACTGCGGGAGTCTGGGGTTGCGGGGCGGGCAGAATCATCCGGCCCAATCTCGATGAAATCCTGTTTCTGCCAGAGCGGCCTTACCTTCCACCCGGCACCCTGCGGGAGGCTCTCTTGCGGACGGGAATGGAACTGGTGACACCGGATGCGGAGATCATGGAAGTGATCGGCAAGCTGGGGCTTCAGGATGTGGTGGCTCACGCCAACGGTCTGGATACGGATCAGGACTGGGATGATCTGCTCTCGATCGGCGAGCAGCACCTGCTCTCCGTGGCGCGGATCTTTCTGGCCAAGCCCGCGTTTGTGTTTCTCGACCGCCCGGGCAGCTCGCTTCCGAAAAACCAGATTTCCAGCATCCTGGACATGTTGTCCGAGCAGGGGATCGGCGTGGTGATCCTCTCGAAAAACGGCGAGTCGCGCCTGCGCTATGACGCGGTGCTGGAATTCAAAGGAGAGGGAACCTGGGAAATGCGACGTGATCTGGCTGCGGAAAGCAAGACGGAACTCCAGGACCTGAGTTGCTAGGGAGGGCTAGGCGAGGACCGGATTTTTCCCGTCTCCCAGATAGACGGTGGCGGTGACCGGCAGGTTGTTGACGGCGACCGAATTTCCGTTTTCTTCGATTGCAAGCGGATGTCCAGCAGAGCAGATCGCGTGCTGGATTTTCATTCCGGGTGGGAGCGGCGGTGTCACGTGAAGTCCGCCAGGAGGCATGGACAGGGATCCGCCGATCGTGAACTCGACGCACTGGGTTTCCCTCACTGCAATCTGGAAATCCAGTCGGCCGAATCGGGTCATCAGCCCGCTTACGGAGAATCCTTCCTCCTGGGAAATCCACGACCACGGCAAGCCCAAGGCCAGCACGAGTTTCTCGGTGGCCTCGCGCTCACTAGCGACCATCGAGATCAAAGCTAACATGAACTCCGCCGCGATCCAGGTGTGGGGAATGTCTCCGAGGTGTCCGGGCGAGCGCGGGTCGCGCCAGGTGATCTCAGGCCATTGGTTCCATTCCAGCGGCCGGCGGTCTGCCAGGAAAACATTCAGCAACTCGTGCGCCTCCTCCCGTTTTCCGAGGCGGACAAACGCTCCGATGATGCGGATCTCATAGGCCGTGTAGTTCAGCCATGGAATTTCCCCGCGATGTTTCTGCCGGAATCCATCGAGATACGTCTCCAGCATCCGGTGCAGCGGCCCGGCGGGGAGATCGTCGGCGAAATCGAGTTGGGCGATGGCATTGGAAGTGGCCGTGGGATCGAAGTCCGCCCACTCCACGGAGCCGGGTATGTAGGCGAGCTGGTTTTTCCCGATCACCCGCTCCATCGATGTCACCACATCGGCTAGAAACTCCCGAGCTTCGTCCCGCCAGTGCTCGGCATCGTCGTGGTGGCCCAGCGCGTCTGCCACCTCCGCTGCCGCTTCCAGCCCGCGGATGCCCCAGAAATCATCCCAGTAGGAATGCACCGGATGTGATAGATAGCCCTCGTGGCTGGCGGACTCGGGCAGCAGCCCGTAACAATCCGAGCGCGAGGGTTCGCTGAAATCGCGGGTCATCCGTTGTGACCGGAGCCGCCGCAGATATTCCGCGGCGCGGTGGACGGGCTGCCACATGGACTTCAGCAGAGCCATATCCCCCTCGTTGCGGAAAACCTCGCAGATTCCCCAGATCAACTGGCCGTGGCTGTCGTGCTCCACCAGATCGTCCACTCCGTCACGATCCACCACACACGGCACGTAGCCGTCCTCATGCTGGAACTGCACGTACCAGATGAGGAAATCCCGCAGCACGTGCGGGCGTTCCACCTTGGCCATCGCCGCGCCCATGATCACGCAGTCCCGCACCCACGAGCGGGTGTAGCGCCGTGGTCCTGGCTGAATCGCCGGTCCGTCGCGGTTGATCAGAATGTGACTGGCCGCCGTGCGGAAACAGCTGATCGCGCTGGCCGCCACCGAAGGCACGCGCCACTGGACCGGCGCGAGGATTTCCTCCCAGCGCGTGATGGCCTTGTCCCTGCTGTCATCGGTGGGGATGATGATTTCCTGGAAAAACGGCACCGATACCGTGACTGCGAACGGATCACTGCCTGATGGAAGGGTCCAGACCATCGCCGCCGACGCCAGGCCGGATTCGTCGCTCACCACGCTGGCCGCCGGAAACTCGCCTCTCGCAAGGAAATCCACGACACCACCCTCTTCAAAAGTCACTGCTCCGTTAGTTTCCGGTAGCCGGTTGACATGCACCCGCCGGCCGTCCACGGCCATTCGATCACCATCACAATGAATCCGATGGATCGGGCTGCGCCCTCCGAGGTTGCGGAATGCCTGCCACGGGGGATTCACCTGGAACGGGCGCACCGTGACTGCCAGCCGAACTTCGTGGTTTGACAGATTCTCCACCTGATAGGTCGTGCGCAGGGTGAGGGCATCCTCCACGCCATCGACCCAAGGCAGGATCGTGAGCTTCACCTCGCCCGCCTGCCAGGTCACCACTGGAAACGGCGCGCCATCGGCCTCCAGCGAGAGCCCGATTTCCACATCCGCCCAAGTGACCAGCTTGTCGCCGATCATGAGAAACGGTTCCAGCGAGAATCCCGCCTCGTCGACCTCCACCAACCCCTCTTCGTTGACAAGTCCCCGGCGACGGCCTTCCGGACTGCCGATCGGAGTCCAGTAGGATTGCTCGCGGCACCAGTATCGTGGAAACCAGCCTCGGGGATAGTCCGCCGCCACCGCGTGGATGAATTCGTTAGGTGTGTGGGAGAACGCGTCCGGCCGGAGGTGAAGCGAGAGCAGCGCCGCGGATTCCGCATTGGCGAAATTCAGCCGCAGGAATCGCGCTTCCACCTGGTGGGCGGGAATGTGGCTCGTCGCACCCAGCGTGCGCGTGCCCTGATGGATCCGCGTCCATGCATCACCATCTGCCGAAAGTTCGATTTCATAAACCCGTGGCGGCATGGACGATGGCCATTGGATCACCAGCCCGCCGAAGCGCACGAGCCGTCCGAAGTCCACCGACCACCAGGGCGCGTCATCAGTCTCCTCCGCCCGCCAGCCACTCGGCGAGTCCGCTTCGAAAACCGATTCGGGTGGATTGTTCGGGCGATGGCTCGAGGCGGTGACAGCATGCGGCGAATAAAGCGTCTGATCGTCCAGAACCAGATCCGAAAAACAGACAATGCCTTTCCCACCGGGACCGGCTGCGATCACCAGCTCCACCGCGCCGACGGATTTGGGCGCTCCACCGCCCGCCGGACCCCAGGCGAACGGCAGGTCACGTTCCCGGATCCGGACTTCGGTCCAATCCCCAGGAAGCGAAGCCCCTTCCTTGAGAAACCGCCAGGCGTTCGACCCGCCCGGATCCGCGATTTTAAACTCGAAATTGTTCTGCAACCCGTCACCACGCAGGGCGAACCGGAGATCGAACGTCGTAGGCAGTTCGAACCGGATTTCTTTCCGCGCCACGACGAATCCGCCACCTCCATGGAAATCGTAGTCCAGCCGCAGCGCCGGTTTGCCGTCCGGGCCCTCGACTGCCATGAGATCGCCCTCGGCCTGGCCGGACGCGAACACTTGCCACGCGGCGGGGTCTTTGAAGAAATTAATGAACGTTTCGGTCGGCATGCGAGAATGGGTTTAGTGAAGACAATTCGAGGCTAACCATCGGTTCCACCGATGCCAGAAAAGACTTTTTCGATTTTCTCAACGCAGTCACGGAGCGCTGACTTTAGTCGGCGTGTCCGTTCACGACACGTTCTACGGGCCGGCTGAAGCCAGCGCTCCTTCACTGCCTAACATCGTTCCCGCACCTTCATCAATCGCTCGCCGGCGGCGTGGAGGGTTTCCTCGTTTTTCGCGAAGTGAAAGCGGATGAGGTGGTTCACCGGCTCGCGGAAGAAGCTGGAACCGGCGACTCCCGCCACTCCGATTTCACGGATGAACCACTCCGACGCGGCGGTGTCGTTCGCGAAGCCTAACGAGGAGATGTCCACCATGACGTAGTAGGCTCCCTGCGGTTCAGTGAAGGGAAGGCCGGTCTGGCGGAGGATTTCCAGAAACACGTCGCGCTTGGCGGTGTAGAGGTCGCGCAGCCCGGTGTAGTAGCTATCCGGCAGCTCCAATCCCGCGACGGCGGCTTCCTGCAGCGGGGCGGCGGCACCGACGGTTAGGAAGTCGTGGACTTTTCTTGCCTGGGCGATCACCTCCGGTGCGGCCTGGACGTAGCCGAGCCGCCAGCCGGTGATGGAGTAGGTTTTGGAGAGCGAGTTGCAGGTGATAGTCCTGTCGAAGGCTCCGGGCAGGGCCGCGAAATGCACGTGCTCGTGAGGCGCATAAACGATGTGCTCGTAAGGCTCGTCGGTGATGACGAAAACGTCGTGTTTCTCCGCGAGGCGGAGGATCTCCATCAGCTCCGCGCGGGTGAAGACCTTGCCGGTGGGATTGGAGGGATTGCAGACGACGATGGCCTTGGGCTTTTGCTCGAAGGCTTTTTCAAGATCAGCTAGATCGAAGCCGAAACCGGGTGGATGCAGCGGCACGTAAATCGGCTCGGCACCTGATAGAATCGCGTCCGCCGCGTAGTTTTCGTAAAAAGGCGAGAAGACGATGACCTTGTCGCCCGGATTGCAGGCAGTCATCATGGCGACCATCATCGCCTCGGTGCTGCCGCAGGTGACGACGAGGTGTTGCTCGGGATCGATGGGCAGGCCGCTGAAACGGCGGATCTTGGCGGCGAGCGCGTTGCGGAAGCGGGGCGCGCCCCAGGTGACGGCGTATTGGTGGCAGTTCGAGCGGGTCGCCCGTTCCAGTGCTGCTAGAATTTCCTCCGGCGGGTCGAAGTCGGGAAAGCCCTGGGAGAGATTGATCGCGCCGTATTGATTGGCCAGACGCGTGGTCCCCCGGATCACGGATTCGGTAAAGGCTGCGAGGCGGATGGCGGTGGCTGGCATTCCCTATGCAGTGACCGCTCCCCGGTCGTCGTTGAGGCCGGATTTTTCGAGGAAGTAGTCGTAACCGCCGGTGTAGCGGGTGACGAGGGCTCCATTTTCCGGGTTCTTGTCGTTGCGGGTGATTTGCAACGTGGTTTCCGCCAGCGTGCGGATGAAGTGCACGTCGTGGGAAATGAAAACGAGCGTGCCCTCGTAGGATTTGAGCGCGTTGACCAGCGAGTCGATGGAGAGGATGTCCAAGTGGGTCGTGGGCTCGTCCATCAGCAGGAGGTTCGGCGGATCGACGAGGAACTTGACGAGGTTGAGACGGGATTTTTCGCCTCCTGATAGAATGCCGCAGCGCTTTTCAACGTCGGTGCGGCGGAAGAGGAAGGTGCCGAGGATGGAGCGGGCGTCTTCCTCGCGCAGGGTGGTGCAGGCGCCCATGACTTCCTCGAGCACGGTGTTGTTCTCGTTGAGCGATTCGATGCGGTGCTGCGAGTAGTAACCGAGTTTGGTAGCGTAGCCGGGTTCGCGTTTTCCGGAGTCGATCGGGATGATGCCGGCGAGGATCTTGAGAAGGGTGGATTTGCCGGCGCCGTTAGGGCCGACGAGCACCACGCGGTCGCCGCGCTCGATGGTGAGGTCGAGGTCTTTGTAGATCCGCTTGTCACCGTAGGCCTGGCCGACCTTGGTGAGTTCCATGACCTTCTGGTTGGAACGAGGCGGTTGCGGGAAGCTGAATTTGAAGGGCTTCCGCGGCGCGCGGGGTTTTTCGATCTTATCGAGCTTCTCCAGGAACTTAATGCGCGACTGGACCTGCGCGGCTTTGGACCCGACCTGGCGGAAGCGGTCGATGAATTCCTGATGGCCTTCGATTTCCTTCTGCTGGTTTCGATAGGATTGGACGCGCTGATCGTAGGTTTTTTCCCGCTGGTCGAGGTAGGACGTGTAGTTGCCTGTGTAGGAAATGAGTTTTGCGGCGTCAGGGTCGATTTCGATCACAGTCTCGATGATGGAATCCATGAAATCCCGGTCGTGGGAAATCATCAGGATCGCGCCGCTGTAATTTAACAGATAGCGCTGGAGCCACAACAGGGAGAGCAGGTCGAGGTGGTTGGTCGGCTCGTCCAGCATCAGCAAGTCCGGCTCCATGGTGAGGAGCTGGGCGAGGTGGGCGCGCATGACCCAGCCGCCTGAGTATTCGCGGGCGGGCTTGTGGAAATCCTCGTTTTTGAAGCCGAGGCCGTGAAGGATCTTTTTCGCCTTGGGTTCGAGCTGATAGCCGTTGAGGGCGGTGAACTGGTCCTGGGCCTTGGCGAAATCCGGATGCGAGAGGTCGCCGGTCGCCTCGTGTTCGCGCATGGTGCGGAGGATGCCGATCATTTCCGGAGTGATGCCCATGGCGATCTCGATGATCGTCTCGTCCGTCGGCTCGCCGGCTTCCTGCGGCAGGTAGCCGGTGATGGCGTATTCGTCGCGTTCGATCTTGCCTTCGTCGGGGCTGTCCTCGTCGAGAATCATGCGGAAAAGGGTGGACTTGCCGGCACCGTTCGGGCCGACGAGGGCGACGCGTTCGCCCCAGTTGATGGACATTTCCGCTTCGCGGAGCAGGCAGCGGCCGCCGAGAGTTTTCGTGAGCTTGTGAATCGTGAGCACGGAGGGGGTTTAGAGGAGGAGGGCGGGGTGGGCAAGGATTTCGGCAGTAAGCTCACAATCCGGAAATGCAAGCTATTGACCTTGACGAAACGGGGGCTGGGCGGGCTTCATACCGCAACCACCATTCCAGCATGCGTTTCCCCACCAATCCCTCCTTCCTCATGCCGCGCGGCGTGGGTCAATTCGCCGCTCTGACCTCACTCTCCATCCTTGCGCTCGCGGGCACGCTGCACGCGCAGGATTTCGAGGGGAAGACGATCAGCAACGTCACCATCCGCTACAATGGAGCCAAGACGGTGGATGAGGCCCGCTTGCGGAATCTGATGCTTTCCAAGACCGGCACGACCTACCGCGCCGAGGCCTTGGACAACGACATCAAGTCGCTTTATGAATCCGGTCTGGTGGACGACGTCCGCTTCCTCGCGGAGCCGGTCGGGAACGGAGTGAACCTGATCGCAGAGGTAACCACCCGCCCGGGACTCGGCGGAGTCGGCTTTGTAGGCAATTCGATTTTCACCGACCAGAAGCTGGCGAAGGAATCGAAAATGAAGGCCGGTGGCGCGCTCAGCGACGAGCAGATCCTCGAAGCCCGCCGCAACATCGAGAAATACTATC
Organism: Akkermansiaceae bacterium; assembly: GCA_041736495.1. GTDB lineage: Bacteria > Verrucomicrobiota > Verrucomicrobiia > Verrucomicrobiales > Akkermansiaceae > Luteolibacter. The sequence continues at coordinate 7,835 of JBGSTM010000326.1, read as the reverse complement.
AGGGATACGGCTATCCGGACGTGACGGTCACGCACCGCACCCAGGCGACCGGCCAGCCGGGACTGTCCGACTTGATCTTCGTCATCGACGAGGGCCAGAAAAACGAGGTCCGGAAAATCATTTTTGAAGGAAACAACACCTTTACCGATCTCGAACTCCGCAAGGAGATGAAGGTGAAGGAAAAAGGCTGGTTTTCATGGTTGACCAAGTCCGGTCGCTTCGAATCAGACCAGCTGGATGCCGATCTGGACGCGATCCTCGATTTCTATCGCAGCCGGGGCTTTCTCCGCGTGAGTAGCCCGGGCATCAGCCGCGTGCCGGTGGGCGACGGCAGCATGGATCTGGTCATCGCGATCAACGAAGGAGAGCGCTACACGGTCGCCGGCGTCGGTTTCGGAAAGATGACGGTTTTCAAACCGGAAGAACTCTATCCCTCTCTAACCCTGGTGGGCGAGCAGGCTTATTCTTCCAAGAAAATGCGTGCGGACATGACCATGATCCGCAGCTTCTACGGCTCCCGTGGCTATGCGGACGTGATGGTGAATCCGGACATCCGCGATGCGGGCCCGAACCGGGTGAGCATCACCTCCAAGATCACCGAAGGTTCGCGCTTCCGGGTGGGCCGGGTGAACATCGCCGGCAACACCAAGACCAAGGACAAGGTTATCCGCCGGGAAATCCCGCTCAAGCCGGGTGACCAGTTCAACTCGGTGGAACTCGACACCACCAAGGCGCGTTTGGAAAACCTTCAGTATTTCAGCGAGGTGCAGGCCACCGGTTCGCCGGGTGGCTCCGGCTACCGCGACGTGAATGTGCTCGTCGAGGAAAAGCCGACCGGTTCGGTTGGCGTCGGTGTCGGCTTCAGTTCCATTGACAGCGTGGTCGGCTTCCTCACGCTCGAGCAGACGAACTTTGACCTGTTCAACCCGTGGAATTTCACCGGTGGCGGCCAGCGTTTCAACATGAGCCTGCGTGCCGGTTCCGAGCGTTCCGACTTCAGCGTGTCGCTGGTCGAGCCGTGGTTCATGGACCAGCAGCTCGCGCTCGGCGGTGAGCTTTTCTATCGGGAGTCTTCCTACTTCAGCGACTACTACGACCAGACCAACGTCGGCGGCGCCATCTCGCTGAGAAAGCCGATCGGGCTCAAAGGCTCGATCAAGGCGGAGTATCGCCTGGAAAACATCAACATCGATTCCGAGGTGAACAACTTTTCCTATCGGACGCCGGCAGGCATTCCGGACGGGAACAATTCGCAACTCTCCCAGGATCGAATCGGCGGTGACTACCTGCGCAGCGCCATCGGACTGAACTACGTTTACGACAACAGGGACAACAACATCCAACCACGCTCCGGCCACAAGGTGGATACAGGCATCACTTTTGCCGGCCTCGGCGGGGATGTCGAAACGTTCACCGTATCCGCCCTCGGGCAGAAGTACTGGAACCTCAAGTGGGACACCATCCTTTCGGTCAATGGCGAGCTCGCCACCGTTGACGGACTTGATGACGAAATTCCAATTTTCGAGCGGATGTTCCTCGGTGGCGGAAGAACCCTGCGTGGTTTCGAGTTCCGAGACGTGGGTCCGCGTGATAACGGTTACACCGACTCGGTCTTCGGTGGCAATTCACTGGGCTACGTGACGGTGGAGTACTCCGTGCCAATCATCGAGACCATCCGTGCGGTGGTGTTCGCGGATACCGGCTTCGTCAACGAGTCGAGCTGGGATCTCAGCCCGAGCGATCTCTACAGCGACGTCGGTTTCGGCATCCGCCTCAAGCTGCCAATCAGCCCGCTGCCACTCGCGCTGGACTACGCATTGCCTGTCATGACTCCGGACGGTCCGACCGGCGACGAAGCCGACAAGGGCGGCCAGTTCAACTTCTCGCTGCAGTCGCAGTTCTAACCGAAGCTAGCGGATTACTACGGAAATCGAGCGCGGGGCTGATTCCGCGCGAGATCCCGTGCGATGATTTGGGGCCGGAGTCATGCCCAACAAGCTTTGGACTTCCTGACAATTTTGGGAATTCAGGTTGAGGATTCCCGGTAAGGTAGTCCGGGAATTCGGCGAGGTTCAATTGGCTGACAATCAGTTTATTAGCCAGCAGGCTGAATGGCTGGCAAAAATTTGGGCGTGAGAATCCTCCGCATGGAGCATTTCAACCTTCCTTCATGACGGGGATTCATGAAACGCTATTTGTGGCAATTGACAGCAATGATGTCACCCCCCGCCACCCCCCATTGGATTGCTCCCGATCCGACGTTTCGATCCGGCGTGTGGAGAACTGTCGCCGCGTGGTTGGCAGTTAGCCTTTCGGCGGTGCTCGTTCTGTCTTCGGGCCAGTTCGGCGAGTTCAGGCTGTTCCGCCTGACCGTCACTGATGAAGCCGGTGCGCTCCACACATTCTCCACTTTCTCCCTCGGCACCTACAACGGCACCGCCCTGCTCCAAATGTTCGGCGGCCAGGCATTCCACAACAACATCACCTACGCCCACTTCGAAAACACCCCCGGCCAGGGCATCGTGGTGGATAATATCTACGCCATACCGGAGCCGTCATCCCTCCTGCTCGCCGCTAGCGCCATGATATTGGCACTGCGCCGAAACGGACCGCGGCATTCAGTTCGCCTGAAACTCCTGACCAACCCTCCCTCTCCCAACGCTTATCCCTGATTCGACGCCACTTTATCCCGACACTCAACCGCGCTTTTCCGCTAGATTCTTATCAACTTTTCCCCACATCTTATGAGAACACTGTCAATTTCTGTATCTGTAATTCTCTCCATTCCGGCCTCCGTTTTCGCGACGAATTGCATTTCTGAAAGCTTAAGCATCGACCAAACCACGGACCCTGCGACTTACTCGGTATCAGGTGCAATCTACTGCAACGTTTGGACCGGTAGTGGAGACTGGATGGCCGGGTCGAATTGGCTCGATAACCCGAACTACAGCCCGTTGTCCACGCTTCTCGGTTCATTCGGTCCTTTCCCGAGAGAATCCATCGGAACTTTCATGGGACCCTTGCGAGACATACCCGGACCACAGATCGTTTTCCCGCTGCATATCGACTCAGGTGGTCCGGCCGTGCTCGCCGCACATTTCGACACGCCCAGCCTCGAGATGAGGGCGGGAAGTAGTACCATCCTGACCCTGAATACCGGTGCCCTGCTCACCACTTCTGCGACTGTTGGAACTACCAGTACAAGCCCGCAGACCCAGGCCGGATGGAAAGCTGTTGTCAATTTCAATGGTGGCCAGATCGCCGGAAGCTGGACCTTCACGGACCATTCGGAAATCAACATCCTCAAGGACTTCACCCAGCCATCATCAGGCTGGTCGGGGACTCCCAAAAAGTTCTCGGTCGCGACCGGTGTTGAGTTCAACCTTTCCGGTAATTTGCAGATCCAGAACATCGTTAACAACGCTGGCTCAATCAAGGTCACTGGAGGTGCAACCACGGGAAGTTCCTCCGTCTATCTAATTGACGACACCACCTTGCAAGGCGGTGGCCAACTTGTGCTCACCGACCAGAACTATTCGCAGATCAACGGCTCTGTGGGAAAGGTTCTCACAAATGTGGATCACACGATCCGCGGGAAGGGCTACATCACTAGACCTGTGATCAACCAGAACATCATTCGCGCCGAAGGCGGTCAGTTGACGCTTTATCGGGTGGGCGGATTCGACAATTCGGAAGGCTTGCTTCAGATTGCAGCGGACGGAGTTCTCAGCCTGCCGGACTCCCCGGCGGCCCCCCTGGGCGACCTCGAAATCGAGAGTGGCGGCATGGTGGCGAACAACAGCTACCTCAACGATGTGAAGCTGCTCGGACCCGGAGACCTCACCATCCCGACTGGATCCCTCAATTTCAAGGGGACCATCGACAATCCGGGCGGCATCGTTATCGGCGGAAGCTCCACGGTCGGAACTGCCAATATTTACCTGATTGACGATACTACTTTGCAAGGCGGAGGAGAGCTTTTGCTCACCGACCAGAACTATTCGCGGATCAACGGCTCTGCGGGAAAGGTTCTTACCAATGTGGATCACACGATCCGCGGGAAGGGCTATATCACAAGACCCTTGGCCAATCAGCACATCGTTCGTGCCGAAGATGCTCGGCTCACACTTTCCGGCAGCTTCACCCAATCTGGCAGCGGTGTCACCGACATTCGCAGTGAGCTTTCCTGTTCCTCCTATGCTCCCGGCGCAGGAAGCCTCATCGGTTCGGGAAAATTGATCGGAAATGCCATACTCGCCAATATGCTCGTCTCGCCTGGCAATAGTTTGGGTGCCTTGACAATTGAAGGAACCACGTCGATGGCTCCATCCACTCGCCATCGTGTTGAGTTTGGTGGGGTAACCAGCAATGGGGGACCCACGTTGTTTCATGACGTTCTTGTATTGCACGGGAACGCTACAATTGGTGGCATTCTCGATATCCGAACCGCCGATTCCGTTCCCGGAGGTACGGCATTCACTATCGTCACCACTCGTAGTCTTGCCGCGACCTCGTCGTTCTCCCACAACCATCCCGTTTCCGGACTTCCGGTCACCCACCCCCTCGTGACCGGGAACTCAACCGGGGTGATCTCGGGGACCTATCTGAACGTCAGCGCGGAAGGGCGGGTAAACACCTCCAACGGGCTCGGGTCTTTTCTCGTGACAGTGAATCAAGACAGTGTGGTGTTATCCGACTACCAGTTAAACGCCACCCCCTACATTACTCAGGAATTGGCCATGTCGGACGAGGACAAGGACGGAGTGGTCTATATCCTCGAATGGATTTTCGGCAGTGATCCCGCGGTTCCCGACGCAACACGCCTCATCCACTCGACTTCATCACTTCAAGGCGCAACCCTCGCAGGTCATACTGGCGGTGCCAGAGTGTTTTCAAATGAAGAATTCAGGGTGTTTTCTTTTCGTGTGAGAAAAGACAGGCCCTTGATTTCCTTGGCATCACAGGTTTGCTTCGATTTGAGTTTTCCTGCGCCTTCGACACTCGTGGCAATCCCGATGGGTGCCGTTCCCGACGGGTTGGATTTTGAAATTCTCAGCTTTGTGATCGCAGATGCCGTTTCAGAGTCAGCTCCCCCAAACGGATTCATTAGGATTGCCGTCGATATCAGTCAATTACCGGCCTTCTGATTGGTTCAGAGTGTTTTTACATTCAAATAGTTATTTCTTACGCTCTCAAATCATCATCCTGTTCCTCTTGCTCTTCGCAGGCCTCCACGCCGAAAAATATCACTTCGACACCAATCGCCATGAATCGAAGATTCTCATATCTGCCCGCCCTCCTCCTCGGTATCCACTCCTCATCCCACAGTGAGGTTTCCGCGATCAGGACGGCGGCGGGTGTCGTCGTTGTGTGGAATGAACCCGACTGCCGTTTCACCGTAGAGATCCCATGCAAGGCGGTGGAGCCGTTGGAGCATCCGGCACATTTTTTCATCAAGGCGGATGGCGTGCCATTCCAAATCCAGACCGCAAAGGGTAAGGACATTCTCGCCAAACCGGCGGCGGTCCTGCCTGCGGAGTTGCTGAAAGTGCATCGGGATTGGGAGGAAAAGAGTCTGGAGAAGGCGCTGGAAGCGGAGATCGTTCCAGAGTCGGAACCTTTGACACTGTCCAATGGCGACCAAGCGCTACTGTGGTCCTACCGGATGCCCGCAGGGATGGATGCCGAGGTGGTGAGGCAGGTCTATTTGACCCGTGTTGTCGGGGAAGAGGTGGTCGTTATCAATGCCGTCGTGGTCAAGGGAGCGAAAGTGGAAGGCATCCGCAAGAATTTGATCGCTACGGCGAACAGCCTGCGGGTCCACGACGTGCCCATTGATTTGCAAAAACTCCGCGAGTCGTTGAAGGTGCCGGTCCCCACCGCCGATCCGGAGGAAGCTTCCCGCACGCCGCAAGCCAAGCCCGGAGCAGCGGTGACGCCGGCGGTCGGTTCTCCCGAGCGCTAGGCGATCATGAACCTTTTCCGGACCGGTTTTTACGAGGGAGAAAGGGCGGCTCGGGAAAATCCCAAGCGGATTCTCTTCGTGGTCCATCATCTCAAGGTGAAGGACGGCTGGGCCTGCGCATTCGTCACGCCAACCATCGACGGCAAGGAAATCGCGGAACCACGCTGGGGCGTTTTCAAGAAAGGGAAGGATTTCTGGGTGGACGTGGATTATTTCGAGAAGCTGCGCCCCTTCTCCCACGAGGACGAGACGCTCGATGCTCTCGATATGAAGAAAGAAATCGTCGCACGATTGCTGCTGAAACTGCCCGGATGCCCGAAGGAAATTTTCCCATGAAGGGAATCATTGGCCGGTTGAATTCGGAGCGAGACGCTCCTTGCACGGTCTGCGGCGGGACGCCACAGCCACTTGGGATTCAGGCCTGGCGGTTGGAAATTGCGGGAGGGATTGTTTTAACAGTTATTACCGCCATGTCGCTGCGCTTCATTGCCGCCACGGCGTCGGCGATGCGGAGACCGTCCATGGCGGCGCTGACGATGCCGCCGGCGTAGCCCGCGCCTTCACCGCAGGGGTAGAGGCCGTGGATTTCCGGGTGCTCCAACGTATCGTCCCGGCGCGGGATTCTCACCGGGGAACTGGTGCGGGTTTCGAAACCTAGCAGAAGCGCTTCTTCGGAAATGTAACCGTGCATCTGGCGGCCGAAGAGCTTGAAGCCCTCGCGCATGCGGCTGGTGATCCACTGGGGCAACAGTTCGTGCAGCGGGGCGGACTTGATGCCGGGGAAATAACTGGTGTCCGGCAAGTTGGAGGAGATTTTTCCGGTGAGGAAATCGGTGGCGCGCTGGCTGGGTGCGACTTGTCCGCCGCCGCCGGCTTGTTTGGCGGTGCGCTCGAGTTCTTTTTGGAAGACGAGGCCGGCTAGAACGCCGTGTTGCTTGACGAGGTGTTTCACGTCTTCCGGCTCGACGGTGGCGACCATGCCGGAGTTGGCGAAGGGCGAGTCGCGCCGGGACAGACTCATCCCGTTGACGACGACCTCGTCGTTCTCGGTGGAGGCGGGGACGATCCAGCCGCCGGGGCACATGCAGAATGAATGCACGCCGCGGCCGCGGATTTTTGTGGCGAGCCGGTAGCGCGCGGCGGGCAGCAGGCGCGGGCGTTCCTGGCCGTAGTCGAGGTGATACTGGGTGCGGTCGATGAACGGCTGCGGGTGCTCGATGCGGAAGCCGACGGCGAAGGGCTTGGGTTCCAACAGGATCTTCTTCGCTGCTAGAAGACGATAGATGTCCCGGGCGGAGTGGCCGGTGGCGAGGATGACGGAGTCGGCGAGGATTTCCTCACCCGTGGCGGTGAGCACGCCGCGGATGTGGTTTCCGGTGATCAGGAAATCGGTGACCTTGGTCTGAAATCTAACTTCACCTCCGGCAGCGATGATCGAGTTGCGGATGGCCTTGACGACGTTGGGTAACAGATTGGAACCGATGTGGGGGTGGGCGTCGGTGAGGATCTGCTCGGGCGCGCCGTGGGCGACGAGCACTTCGTAAACCTTGGCGACGGGACCGCGCTTTGTGGCGCGGGTGTAGAGCTTGCCATCGGAGAATGTCCCGGCTCCGCCTTCGCCGAAGCAGTAGTTCGACTCCTCGATGACGCGGCCTTCGCGGAGCAGCGGGGCGAGGTCGAAGCGACGGGCGCTGGCATCCTTGCCACGCTCGAGCAGGATGGGTTTTTGGCCGTTTTCCAGGCAGCGCAGCGCGGCGAAAAGCCCGGCGGGGCCGCAGCCGACGATGATGACGTGGCGGGCGTTAGAGGGGAGGGGAGGGACGGACCAGTGGGGGATTTCGTCCTGAGGCAGGGGGCCGTCGAGTGCGAC
>JBGSTM010000300.1:0-15171 GCA_041736495.1 Akkermansiaceae bacterium | reverse complement strand
AAATCTAGGATTTTTACCCATGAAAGTTTCTTGACTGGCATGGATTAAGCTGGCACACGGGGCGAGCAGGATCATCTGCATTCACACATCAACCAAACACTGAACCATGAAAAGAAAGCACTGCCTTAACTTCATCAAACTGCCGATCGTTGCGATCGCCATGACCGCCGGGACCGCAATCGCCGGAACCGAAACCGTCACCGCTCCCGCACCGATGGCACCGGCTGAGGAGGATTGCATCTCCGCAGTTCTGACACTCGCCGCCAACTCGCACTTCATCTCCTACGGTAAGGATGTGTGGGCGGACGGATCGCACCTCGGAGATCTGGGCTTCAACCCGTCTTTGGAGTTCTCCTTCAAACTCCCAGAAAACTTCGTGCTTACCGCCGGAACCTGGTGGGATGTGAACACCAAGGCACCTCAAGGTTTTGATGCCCCACTTGGTGCGAAGATCCAGGAAATCGACCTCTGGACCGGACTTGCCTGGACCTACGACAAGTTTACCATCGGTGGAACTTATCAAGGTTGGATCTATGGTGGTTCCACGGAGCAGATCGCTGACCTCAAACTCAGCTACGACTGCCTCCTCTCCCCAAGCCTCACCTGGCACAACCGTTTGACCGAAGGCGCTTCCGGTGGTGACACCGGTTCCCTGCTGGTGCTCGGCCTGTCCCACACCTTCGAGCTTGGCCCGGTCTCGCTGTCCACCCCGGTGAACTTCGCGTATGTCCTCAGCGAGGACTACAACCGCAGCCAAGCACTTGGCGGCAGTGGTAACGACTACGCCTACACCTCCGTGGGTCTTCAAGCGGCTTACCCGCTTGAGTTCATGGGAGACTGCTACGGTGAGTGGAGCCTCATCGCTGGTGCGACCTACTACTGGACTTCCGGCTCGGTCATCCCGAACAACCCGACCAACAAATTCCTGACTTACAACTTCGGCCTTTCCGCCGCATTCTAATTCTCGATTGGTTATCTGCTGAAAGGTTGCGGCGGGAGAGTGCGAACGGCCACTTGGTGGCTCCAGCGCTCTCCCGCTTGCTTTCTTACTGAAACACCTTCTCAAGTGCCGCCCCAAAGCGCGCTTGAGAAGGTGTTTTCGTTTTCCTCGGCAACAACGGAAGCCGGCAAATGCGGCCGAGTTCAACAGACGGTCGAAAAGTGGGTGTGTTCGTCCGGCTAACTGATTCGGTTGTGGGGGGGATGCGGCGGGTTTCCGTTCGGGTGGCACCGCTCAAGAAATTTACCGCATGGCACGGTTTTAGCTTTAGCGCATCCGCTGGATTGAACACATCATTCTGGCTAATTCGTTAAGTGATAAAACAAAACCTCCCTAAAATAATGATCCATAAACTTCTCCCTACCGCACTCGCGGCAATCACTCTTACCGGTGCCACCGCGCTCGCGCAGGACACGGTCAAAGTCGGTGTGCTGCACTCCCTCAGCGGTACCATGGCCATCAGCGAGACCTCGCTCCGCGACGTCCTGCTCTTCACCTTCGATGAAATCAACGCCGCCGGCGGTGTGATGGGCAAGAAGATCGAGCCTGTCGTTGTCGACGGAGCGTCCAACTGGCCGCTTTTCGCGGAAAAGGCGAAACAACTTCTCGACCAGGACAAGGTAGCCGTGACCTTCGGCTGCTGGACCTCGGTGAGCCGCAAGTCGGTCCTCCCTGTTTTCGAGGAGAAAAAGGGCCTGCTCTTCTACCCCGTGCAATACGAGGGTGAGGAAATGTCCCCCAACATCTTCTATACCGCGGAGGCCGTCAACCAACAGGCGACCCCGGCCGTCGACTACCTCCTCGCGGAAGGCAAGAAGAAGTTCTATCTGCTCGGTTCCGATTACGTCTATCCGCAGACCACGAACCTGGTGCTCCTTGAATACCTCCTCAGCAAAGGCGTGCCGCTCGAGAACATCGGCGGTGGTTTCACCAAGGACAGCAGCGGCAAGATCATCTCCGCCGGTAAATACACTCCTTTCGGCCACACCGACTATCAGCAAATCATCTCGGAGATCAAACAGTTCGCCGCCAGCGGTGACGCCTGCGTCGTCAGCACGCTCAACGGCGACACCAACGTTCCCTTCTTCAAGGAATATGCCGCCGCCGGCCTTGACGCCGAGTCCTGCCCGGTCGTGAGCTTCTCGGTTTCCGAAGACGAGTTCCGCGGTTTGCCAGCGAGCCAGCTCGTCGGTCAACTGGGTTGCTGGACCTACTTCCAGTCGATCAAGAGCCCTGAGAACACCAAGTTCGTCGACAGCTTCAAGGCGTGGCTTGCCAAGTCGGACGTTCCCGGCATCGTCAAGGAAGGCCGCGTGACCTGCTCGCCGATGGTTCTCTCCTACAACGGTGTTTACCTCTGGAAAGCCGCCGTGGAAAAGGCTGGCTCGTTCGAACCTGAAAAAGTCATGGAAGCACTCAAGAGTGGCATTTCCTTCGACGGCCCTGGTGGCAAGGTCACCACGCAGAAAAACCACCACCTCACCAAGAACGTCTTCATTGGTGAGACCAAGGCGGACGGCCAGTTCAAGATTCTCAAGGAATACAAAGACGTCTACGGCGAGCCCTTCCTGAAGGGGACCTTCAAGGCCAAGTAATCTAAAATCTTCTGTTCAGTTGTTTTTTGGTTTGAGTACCATGTCCTCTCCGGAGGGCATGGTTTTTTCGTTAACCGCTTGGCATGCCCATTGCTCGCTGCAAGAGTGAGCGCCTTCGCATCCATGAAATCCACCCAATCCTCCCTTTGGCTTCGACTTGTGACCCGTTGGGTCGGAGCTTTTTCCTGTCTGTTTCCCTCCCTTCTGCTCGCCCATCCGGGGCACTATCATCCCGACGAGACTGACGAGTTTGATTTTTTCCGGGCGACTTTTCTTCACTCCCATGGTGCGCTCGACTTCGCACTGATCGGTCTGGCGCTCGCAAGCCTCGCCGTCGTCGTGCTCAATGGCAGGCCGGGATTGCGGATCAGCGCCCTCGCCGTGGGCGTCGTTTCCCTGGCGTTGCTCCCGATCCTCTAAACGGCAAGCCTCGATGCATCTTTCCCCCCGCGAACAGGAAAAGCTTCTCATCGTGGTGGCCGGTGATCTCGCCAGCCGCCGCCGTGCCCGCGGGCTCAAGCTGAACTACCCGGAAACCGTCGCCCTCATCACCGCCGAGCTGCTCGAAGCGGCGCGCGACGGGAAATCCGTGGCGGAGCTGATGAGCTACGGCACCACTCTGATTTCCCGCGACGAAGTGATGGAAGGCGTCGCCGAAATGATTCACGACGTCCAGGTGGAAGCCACCTTCCCGGACGGCACCAAACTCGTCACCGTCCACAATCCCGTCCGATGATCCCCGGAGAAATCATCACCCCACCCGGTGCGCCCGACCTCGACCTGAACCCCGGCCTCGCCACTCTCAAGCTGGTCGTCGCAAATACCGGCGACCGGCCGGTCCAGGTCGGCAGTCATTTTCATTTCGCCGAAGTGAATTCCTCGCTCCATTTCGATCGCGCCGCAGCTCGCGGATACCGGCTCGACATCCCTGCCGGCACCGCCATCCGCTTCGAGCCTGGCGACACCCGGGAAATCCCGCTGGTCGCCTTCGCCGGCACCCGTGAGGTCCACGGACTCAACAATCTCGTCAACGGCCCGCTCGACTCATGAAACAAACCCGCGGCAACTACGCCGGCATGTTCGGCCCCACCACGGGTGACCAGGTCCGCCTCGCCGATACCGAGCTTTTCATCGAAGTCGAGCGCGACCTCATCGCCGAAAACGGCGGCTACGGAAACGAAGTGAAATTCGGCGGCGGCAAGGTGATCCGCGACGGCATGGCGCAATCCCCGCTCGCCCTCGATGCGGACTCCCTCGACCTCGTCATCACCAACGCCCTCATTCTCGACTCCGCGCACGGCGTTATCAAGGCCGACATCGGCATCAAACACGGCCGCATCGTCGGCATCGGCCACGCGGGAAATCCACTGCTGCAGGACGGCATCACCATGACCATCGGTGCGGCAACCGAAGTCATTGCGGGCGAGGGTTGCATCGTCACCGCCGGCGGTATCGACACGCACATCCATTTCATCTGCCCGCAGCAGATCGAGCACGCCATCGCCAGTGGCGTCACCACCCTCATCGGCGGTGGCACTGGCCCGGCGCACGGGACCTATGCGACCACCTGCACGCCGGGAAAATGGAACATCCACCGGATGCTGGAAGCCGCCGAGGCGTTTCCCATCAATCTCGGATTTCTCGGTAAAGGAAATTGCTCCTCGCCCGAACCGCTCCGCGAGCAGGTCCTCGCAGGAGTCATCGGCCTCAAACTCCACGAAGACTGGGGCACCACGCCCGCCGCCATCGACACCTGCCTCACCGTCGCGGACGAGTTCGACATCCAGGTCGCCATCCACACCGACACCCTCAACGAAGCCGGTTTCGTGGAAAGCACGCTCGCCGCCTTCAAGGGCCGGACCATCCACACCTATCACTCCGAAGGTGCCGGTGGCGGTCACGCGCCCGACATCATCCGCGTCTGCGGCGAGCCGAACGTGCTCCCGTCCTCGACCAATCCCACCCGCCCGTTCACCAGCAACACCATCGACGAGCATCTCGACATGCTCATGGTCTGCCATCACCTCGATTCGCGCATCCCCGAGGACGTCGCCTTCGCGGAAAGCCGCATCCGCCCCGAAACCATCGCCGCGGAGGACCGCCTCCACGACCTTGGCGCCATTTCCATGATGTCCTCCGACAGCCAGGCCATGGGCCGCATCGGCGAGACCATCACCCGCACCTGGCAGACGGCGCACAAGATGAAGGTCCAGTTCGGCAAACTCGACGGCCCGAGCCATCCCGCCGCCGACAATTTCCGTGCCCTCCGCTACGTTTCGAAATACACCATTTGCCCCGCGATCGCCCACGGCATTTCCCACGAGGTCGGCAGCATCGAAGTCGGAAAACTCGCGGACATCGTCATCTGGAAACCCGCCTTCTTCGGCGTGAAACCGGAAACCATCCTCAAAGGCGGCCTCATCGCCTGGGCCAACATGGGCGACCCAAACGCGTCCATCCCCACTCCGCAGCCGACCATGTATCGGCCACAATTTGGAGCTTTTGGCAAAGCCATCGCCGCCACCTCCGTCACCTTTGTCAGCGCCGCCTCTCTCGAGGCTGGCACGCTCGACGAACTCGGCCTGACCAAACGCCTCGTCGCCGTGAAAAACTGCCGCTCGGTCACCAAGCGCGACCTTCCTTTCAACGACGCCCTGCCGAAAATCACCGTCGATCCTGACACCTACACCGTCACCGCCGACGGCGAAGCCCTGCGCTGCGAGCCGTTGTCGGTTTTGCCAATGGCCCAGCGGTATTTCCTGTTCTGATAGCCCGGCCAAAAGACTTCCCATGCGACGGGGGCGGCCTAAGGTGCCGCCCTCTTACCGACCTGCGCATGACCTTTTCCAAAATCCTCACCCACCCCGGTGGCTCCAACAAAGATGAATTTCTCGCCTGCTGCCTGTTGCTGGCGGAGCACCCGGTGACCATCGTCCGCCGCGAACCGACTGAGAACGATCTGGCGGATCCATCCATCGCCGTGGTGGACGTGGGCCACGAGCACGCGCCGGAACGGGGGAATTTCGACCACCACCAGTTTCCCAAAGACCACCCACCGATGTGCGCGCTGAGTCTGGTGTTGCAGCATCTCGGGGTTTACGAGGACGCGTTGAAATTCTGCGACTGGCTGGAGCCGGCGGAATGGTTCGACACCCGGGGACCCATCGAAACCGCCCGTTGGCTCGGCGTGGCGCGCGAAACCCTGTTCAAACTCAATTCACCCATCGATACCACGCTGCTCCGACGTTTCGCCGCGGTGTCTGAGCTTCAGCCGGGAGAACCGTTGTGGGAGGTGATGCGCTGGATCGGCGTGGATCTGTTGGATTATCTGAAGAACCTGCGCGAGCGGCTGGACTTCATTGGCGAGGTGGGGGAGTTCTGGGAAATCGAGACGGCGAAGGGGCCGTTCAAGGTGTTGTTCCTGCCCCGGACGGAGCCGATGCCGGACGAACCGTCAGCCGGTTTGGCGCGGTTCATCGATTCGCGGCCGGAGGCGGGTGACATTGCGGGCTTGGTCTATCCGGATCGTCGCGGCGCGGGATTCGGGCTTTCGCGGCACAATGATCATCCGGGGCTGGATTTCACGCGGATTCAGGATTGCGAGGATGTGCATTTCGCGCACGCGCGGGGCTTTGTGGCCAAGACCTCGGCGACGGATCCGGAACGGCTGCGGGCGCTGCTCGGGCAATCCTGGGGTTGAACCGGAAAAACAAGCTCTTGCGTGGTACCGCCATCCGTGGAACTCGTAGCTCGTGCTTGTGAGGCACGTTGTCCCTGTCCCAACACTCATGCGTGAAACTCTTATTGTCATCGGCCTGGTCGTTCTTGCCGTGGCGCTCCGCTCGTCGCGGACCAATCTGCTCCGGAAGCTTGGAGCACTGACCTTGCTGGTCGCGAGTTACCTGTTTTTCTATTTTCTGACGGGAAGTCTGGCGTGGGGATTTCTGGGGGTCGGGCTTTGGTTTTTCCTGCCGTGGATCGAGTTGCTGACCCGGATCCGGCGCATGCGGTTGCCTCTTAACAACCGGCTCAAACACCGCGAGGTTCCCAATCCATCGTTTTTTCCAAATGCCATCGAAGCCGCGGCGGCGATGGAAGAGGCGGGTTTCGAGCACGTTTCGGACTGCGGTTGGGAATGGGCGGGGATGCAGCAATTCTTCCGGCTTTTCTGGCATCCGGAGGAGCGCGCGGTGGCCGCGGTCTGTCTATGTGAGCAGAGTGATGTGGCGTTCGCCTTCATTTCCATCACTTCACTCGACGAGGATGGAGGGATCTGGCGCACCACAAATTTCCCCTTCGCCCCGACTCTGGAGTGCCCGCCGAATGTGCGCTGGAATCTTGTCCCGTGCGAACGCAGTTGTTTCCACCAGATCCTCTCGGACCATCGGAAATACCTTAGCCGTGTGAAGCTATCGGCGGAACGCCTGAGGATGCCGGATCCCGAGGAAATCGAAGATTCCATCGAACAGGAAATGCGCCGGCAGGTGGATCACAACCTGGTCGCCGGATTGATCAAACTCACCGGCGACGGGCATTTCCAATACTCGAACCGGGGTCTCTTTTTCCTTTGGGGCCAGTTCATCAAGGACATGGTCCGGCTTTGCTGAGTCAGATCCGCACGATTCCGGTGGCGAATAGGGCTCCGAGGACGATGGCGAGCGCGATGCGATACCAGCCGAAGATGGAAAGGCCGTGGCTTTGCAAATAAGTGACCAGCCACTTGACGGCGAG
The DNA here is from genome assembly GCA_041736495.1 of Akkermansiaceae bacterium. Classification (GTDB taxonomy): domain Bacteria; phylum Verrucomicrobiota; class Verrucomicrobiia; order Verrucomicrobiales; family Akkermansiaceae; genus Luteolibacter. The sequence continues at coordinate 7,845 of JBGSTM010000300.1, read as the reverse complement.
AGCTGCGGAAATGGCGGCGGCGGCCACTCCCACCAGCAGTGGCAAGGCGCCGTAGGTGCTCCACATCAATTTCATCCCGCCGAACCAGACGTCGTAAACGGGGTCGAGTCCTTCCACTTTCCAGAGCGCCTTTTTCGCAGTCGCTGCGGTGAGGGTGACGACTCCCAGGAGGAATGAGTACTCCACGGCCGCTTTCAAGGAGAGTCCCACGACCAATCCCCCGAAAATCGTCATCAAACTGCGGCTGGTCCCCGGCCACATGGCCACGCACTGCAGCAAGCCGACGACCACGGCCATTTTCCAAGTGAGTTCGAAAAGCTCTTTGCCGCTCGGACGCACGCCTCTTTTGCGATTCCACCAGCTCAAGCCCAGAATCGCGACGCCACCGGCGAACAAGGCGAAAGTGATTGGCCATGGGCGGAACAATTTTGACTCGATCCAATCATCGAACAGCACTCCAAAGACCGCCGCCGGCAGGAAGCCTGCGATGATGGCGATGACCAGGCGCAATCCCTCGTCGTCCCGGCCGAGCAGACCTTGGATCATCTGGCGCACTCGTTTGAAATATAGGCCGAGCACAGCAAGGATCGCCCCGCCTTGGATGCAAATTGCGAACGTGTCGGCGGCGACCTTTTCCGTGGGGCTCGCCGTGCCGATTCCCATCAGGTGCTGCGCCACGAGAAGGTGCCCGGTGGAGCTGATCGGGAGATATTCGGTGATGCCTTCGATCACGCCGAGAATGAATGCTTGCCAGAGTTCCATGGTGAATTCCCGGTAAGCTGCGGAACCCACCGCCGGGGGGCAAGGCATTTGAGGTTGATTCGCCCGGTCGGGTGGCGGATGGTCCCGCCCAGATGCCGTCGCACCCATGAAAGTCCACTACCTCAGAATGGTGAGAAAGGCGTTCCGTGCTTTGCGGCACCGCAAACTCCGCCACCGGCCTTGGTGGCAGAAAATCTCCAAGCCGTTGTTTGAGCGTAGTTTGTGGGTTCCTTGTCGCGACACTGTGGCTTCCGGCCTGGCGATCGGGCTTTATTTTTCGATGGTTCCGTTCATCCCCCAGTCCATCGTGGCGGCCATTCTCGCCATGAGGATGAAGGTGAACGTGCCCTTCGCCGTCGCGGCCTGTTTTGTCAGCAATCCCTTCACCAATGTCCCGTTCTGGATTGCGCAGGTCCGGCTCGGACAGTGGCTCATCGAAACGTTTTCCATTCCGATTCCCTTCGAAAAACTGCATGTCGACTTGTACGGAGTGGGCGTGGTGTCGGTGAGCAACTGGATCGTCGGCTTCACCGCCTTGGGCGTGATCATGGCGCTGCTGGCCTATCCGATCGTCCATCTGTTCTCCGCCATCCTGCCGCATCATCTGCCGGTACGCCGCCGCAGGCTGAAGTCCGCCGACGAAGTGACACAGAGTTAGGAAATCACGGCTGGTGCCGCGACGAGGCGAATCTGCGGGTCGTGACGCTTCCGCCACAGGGTGCGCCGAGGCGTTCGGGACGGTCCACCACGGGGAAACGGAACCGATCGGCCGCGGTCATGCTGGAATGCCGGACCAGCGCTCCCACGGCGATCGCTCCCAGCCCTAACAATGCCAGGGTGCCGATGATGAGAAGTCCCATTTTCACCGAGCGCCCCGGCGGCAGCGGTTCGGTACGGCGGGAGAAGTAGCGCTCGTGCTCGCGGACGAGATTCGCCACCAGTGCCTCAAGGTAGGGTTCCGGAGCCAGGCTTTCATCGGTCGAATCCCTGACCCTGGCGAGGATGGCCGAAGTTTCGTGGGAAGGCACCTGCGAGGAATTCCCAACGGGGAGGTCCGGGCGGCCTGTTAGGTCCCAGCCGAGGCCCAGTTGGCGGCTGCCCGACTCGAAGACGAGGACGAGCCCGTTTCCATCCGGAATCCACGCCCGCCGCAGTTCGGCGGCAAGCTCGGAAGGGGTGGCGGCGATGAGCATCGGTTCCACCACCAGATAGATCTTGTAGCCGTGATCCATTTCCAACTTCCGGAGTTGATCGGAAATCCGTTTGAAAGCTCCGGAATTGCGGTTGAAAAAGTGACTCTCGTCGGAAACTCCGAAAACCGGTGGTGCCTTTTCGCCCGCGTTTTTCGCCAGCCATCCTGGCAGTTCCTGCCCGTGGACGTGGAGTGCAATGGCTCCCCAGCAAAGCAGGATAGCCAACCAATGATTAAGCCGGATCACAGTTCAAGGTCTTCTAATATTCCTCAAACAAAGACAAGGCGAGATTCGAGAGGTGGGATGGGAGCCGGGAAGTACACTTTCCTTAAAAAAGTGGGTTCGAAGTACACAAGGTGATCCATTTTCTAAAATTTCTCCAATATTCAGCGAAATCCCATGAGATTGGAGCTAAAATTTGGTGGATTCGGGCCTGCAATTCAGAAGGATGGGTAAGAATTCCCAATTTCATCTCAATTGAAATTGCTCGAAATCAATGAGTAATGACTTTAATAAAAATGTCTCAAATTATTCTTGTGGGCAAAGTGTATTTCAGTGTACTTTTCGGCACTGACACAGCGGTCAGGCCGATCCGTGAGTATGACGACACAAGCCTACATGGGGTACACGCCCTACAAGATGGACCCGAAGTATCGGGTTTCCATCCCGACGGCGTGGCGCCCGGCGGCCGGTGAGGTCCTGTATCTCCTGTCGTCCAAGACCCATGACATGCCGGTGATCAAGGTGCTCAGCCAACAAGCGTTCGACGAACGCGTGGAGACCGTCAAAAACAGCGATCTGACCCCCGCCAAAAAAACGGCGATGCTCGGCCGCCTGTCGATGCTCTGCCGCGTGGCCAGCGTGAACGACCAAGGCAAGCTACTCGTTCCCAAGGATCTCAGCGAAGCCGCCGGGATCGCTGCCGAATCGGAAGTGGTGCTCGCGGGACGCGGTCTGCACTTCGAAGTCTGGAGCAAGACCAACCACGTCCGCGTGCTCGAAATCGAGCAGAAAACGGACGAGGACGACGATCTCGGCATCCTCTGATTTTCCCCATTCTCACCCACACACACCCAACAGCAGCAATGTTGTTCACCCCACCAACTCTGACATTCGACGCGGTCCGCAATTTTGCGGCTCCGGCCGCATTCGCCCGGATGTCAGGGTTGGGACTCCTTTCAGACGAATCGGCTGGCTCGGGACAGCACGCCGATTCGTCGATCCAAGCAGACGTCCGCACCGCTCCTGGCTGGTTGTCGGTGAGGCGTCTGGTGATCTTTTCATTGGCTGGGCGCGCGAAGTTTCTCGGGACAGTACCTTCCGCGCCCTTTGAATCGATGGTCCGCGCTGCTCCTGGCTGGTTGTCAGCGCGGCCATCGCAAATTTTCCTTTCTGACGAATCGGCTGGCTCGGGACAGCACGCCGCTTCGTCGATCCAAGCAGACGTCCGCACCGCTCCTGGCTGGTTGTCGGTGCGGCGTCTGGTGAATTTCATAGCTTGGCGCGTGGAGTCTTTCGGGATGTTGCTCCACTCGCTTTCTGAACCGATGGTCCGCGCCGCTTCAGGGGTGTTGTCGGCGCGACCATCGACAGGTTTTCTATCGGGACAAAACGGGGAGCTCGGGACAGCACGCCGTGGAGTCGGACAAACGGGTGCCTGCGCTGCTCCTGGCTGGTTGTCAGCGCAGGCTCCTGTCGATTTTTCAGAAGCTGCGGGAGCAGGGGACTATCATCTACCGGTTTTCCCCGCGGAAATCGGTGAGTGGATGGCGGCAGGAGCCGACAAGTTCATCATCGACGGCACGCTCGGCGGCGGCGGGCACAGCGAAATTTTTCTCAAATCCGGTGCCCGCGTGCTCGGCGTGGATCGCGATCCTGAAGCGCTGGCCCACGCCCGCGCCCGGCTTGTAATCTATGGTGAACGGTTTTCCACGTGGGAAGGCAACTTCTCACGCCTCTCGGAAATCCCCGAGATCCAGACGGGGGAACGGGCCGACGGCCTGCTGATGGATCTCGGGGTGTCCTCCCGGCAGCTCGACTCCGCCGCGCGCGGATTTTCCTTCATGCGGGAAGGTCCGCTCGACATGCGGATGGGTCCTTCCAGCCCGCGCACTGCGGCGGACATCGTGAACCAATGGCCGGAAGCGGACATCGTGCGGATTCTCTTCGAATACGGCGAGGAATCCAGCGCCCGCCGGATTGCCGGAGCCATTCTCAAACAGCGCGCCGACAGACCCTTCGTTACCACGCTCGATCTGGCAAACTGCATTGAAAAAGCCATCGGCCGCCATGGCCGCACGCATCCGGCGACCAAGACCTTCCAAGCCATCCGGATGGCGGTGAATGAGGAACTCGAATCGCTTGCCACCGCTCTAGCAGCCGCTCCCCTGGCGCTGAAACCGGGAGGGAGACTGCTCATCATCACCTTCCACAGTCTCGAAGACCGCATGGTGAAACGATTTTTGAAACACCGGTCGTCTCCGTTTCTCGATGAACCGGGATGGCCGGAACCCCGGCCGAATCCGGACTATCAGTTCCGGATGCTGGCCCGCAAGTCCATCAGCCCCACCGCCGAGGAAATCTCCCTGAACCCGCGAGCCCGCAGTGCGAAACTGCGGGTTGCCCAGCTTTTAGACCTCAAGCCATGAACCGCCGCCGTCAAGAATCCCGCACGCCGTTCTCGGTGTTTTTCTCGTTGTTCCTCGCCGCCGCCATTGCAGCAGCCGGGGGAGTGCTGCATGCGTTTTACAAGAACCGGCAGATCCAGGTTTCCCGCGAGATTGATGCCATCGACCGGCGCGTCGAGCAGGCGCGTCTCGAGATCCGCACCACCGAGATGCGGATGGACCAGCTTCTCAACCGCTTCGTCATCCGCAAACAGATCGAGGCTAACGGCTCCGCGCTGCGGCCGATTCCCATGGGTGTCGTCGAGGAAATCGATGCCGCCACCCTCAGCCGTCACAGCGTCGCGTCCGCCGCCCCTTAGCCCGTGAATCCCGCTTTTCAATCCCGTTGTATCATCTTGTGCTCGGTCCTGGTGGCCGGGCTCAGCGTGCTTTCGGGGAGGTTGATCCAGATCCAGTTGGTCGATCGCCAGCGTTATGCGGAAAGCTCGCGCAAGGCCTATCACCGCACGGAGAAACTTCCGGCGCTCCGCGGCATGATCGTGGACCGTCGCGAGGAACCCATCGCCAAAAGTATCCCGGTTTCCACGGTGTTCGTGGACAAGAACCATCTGATGGATCCGAAGATGGCCAGCTACGGCCTCGCCTATCAGGAGGCCAGCAGCGAGCCCGGATGGAACGAGCTCGATCCCGCGAAGAGACGCCGCCGCATCAGCGGACTGCGTGGTGAACTGCTTTCCAAGGAATCGGCGGAGATGCTCGTGCAGAAGCATCTCGCCTACTCGATCGGAATTCTGGCCCGGCCGCTCGGGATGCGCAAAGAAGAGCTCCGCGACAAAATCGTCAACAGCAAGGGCAAGTGGGTGCCCATCGCCAAGGACCTTCCCCAGGACATCGCCGACAATCTGCGGGAGGATATCGACACCCACTGGATCCAGGGTTTTGAGTTCGAGAATTCCATCAAACGCTGGTACACCGCGCCGGATCTGGCGACTCACCTCACCGGCTTTACCGGAGAGGTCGTCAAGAAGGACGAGGATGGCATGCCGCATACCCGGGTGCTCGGGCTTTTCGGCATCGAGTCGTCGATGGAGACCTTTCTGGCAGGGCGGGATGGCACACGTGAACATTACCGCGATGCCCGCGGCCTCGTGGTTCCGGGAAACTCCGGCAGCCTCAAGCCCCCGCGCTCCGGATTGAACGTGAAGCTCACCATCGACATGGGTCTTCAGTCGATTGTCGAAGAGGAGCTGGATGCGGGACTTGTCGAGTTCGAGTCCAAAAAAGGGGCTGTCATTCTAATGGATCCTAAGACGGGTGAGATCCTCGCGATGGCGAGCCGTCCACATTTCGACCTGAACCACAAACAGGACATCGCTGCAAACGGCTACAACTACGCCATCCAGGCGATTTACGAACCGGGTTCCACCATCAAAATCGTGGCAGCGGCCGGCGCGCTGAACGAAGGCCTGGTAGGTCCGCAGACCTCCATTTTCTGTCATAACGGCTATTACAACTCGGGGGGTGTGGAACTGAGAGATGATCATCCGGCGGGCTCCCTGACATTTGAGGGAGTTCTTCAAAAATCCAACAACATCGGGACCTTCAGCCTCGGCCGGCAGCTTGGGTCCAAGCGGTTTTACGAATATCTCCACCACTTCGGTTTCGGCAGGAAAACGGGAATCCAGCTCAGCGGGGAAAGTTCGGGCATCGCCCGCGATACTGGAAACGTGATGGACTTCTCACGTGCATGCTTTGGTTATGCTTCCAACGTAACACCCCTGCAACTCGCCTGCGCCTACTCGGTGATTGCCAGCGACGGCAAGTTGCGGAAACCGCAAATCGTCAAGGCGCTCATCGCGAACGACGGCACCGTGGTGGAAAGCTATCCGCCGGAAGTGGTTTGCGAAGTGCTCAAGCCGAAAGTCGCCGCCCAGATGCGCACTGCGCTTGAAAAAGTCGTGCTGCCCGGCGGCACCGCCACCCGCGCGGCAGTCTCCGGTCATCGTGCGGCGGGGAAGACCGGCACCGTCCAGAAGCACAATCCGAAAGGCGGCTATCTGGCGAACAGCTACATCGTTTCGTTCGCGGGGATGATGCCGGCGCAGGATCCTGCGTTCGTCTGCGTGGTCGTCATCGATGATCCGCGGACCCAGAAAGTGAATCGTTACGGTGGAACCATCGCGGCGCCGGTTTTCAGCAAAATCGCCAGCCGCGTCGCATCCCACATGAATTTGCAACCCACCGAACCCGTTTCACCTCCGCTCGCCACTGCCGCCCGATGATTCTCCGCGATCTTGTTTCCAGTCTGTCACGCGTCACGGTCTCCGGATCGCTCGATGCGGACGTGCATGCCATCACCTCCTCGTCGCGCGAGGTCGCCCCAGGCATGATTTTCGCGGCCATCCGTGGCACCACGCTCGATGGACATCGCTTCATCAATGACGCGCTCGCCGCCGGTGCCACCGCGATTCTGGCGGAATCCGCGCCTCCATCCGACTACACCGCGCCCGCGGTCTGGCTGCACGTGCCTGATAGCCGTGCGGCTGTTTCGACGCTCGCTTCGACGCTCGCCGGCCATCCCTGGAAGGATTTGTCCATGGCGGGTGTCACCGGCACCAACGGCAAGACGACCACCGCGTTTCTGCTCCATCATCTGATGAAATCGTCGTGGCACCGCGCAGGTTTGTTAGGTACTATCCTCGTTGACGACGGCGAAACGGTGGACATCGCGAAGCATACGACACCTGGCTCCATCGAACTTGCGGCTGTGCTCACCCGCATGCGTGACAACGGCTGTCGCGGAGTGGCGATGGAGGTTTCTTCCCACGGCATCCATCAGAAGCGGATTTCCGCCGTCGGCTTCGATGCCTGCGTGTTCACCAATCTAACGCAGGATCACCTCGACTATCACGGCACACTCGACGCCTATTTCAGGGCGAAGTCGGAATGGTTTCTCGACCTTGCCGCCAATCCGCTCGGGAAAAAACCGGTGGCGGTCATCAATGGCGACGACGCCTACGGAGCCGAGCTTGCAATGTCCTTGGACGGCAAAATGCCCGTGATCCGCTTCGGGTTCGGCGTGCATTCGGATTTCCGCGCGAACAACTTCCGCCAGAACGCGCGAGGCATGGAGTTCGAACTCGCGGCCAAAGGCAAAACCTATCTGATTCGTGCTCCGTTGATCGGCCGCTTCAACGTCTATAACCTGCTGGCAGCCATCGCCGCCGCCAGCGCCTGCGGCATCAAACCGCGCGAGGCGGTGG
>JBGSTM010000291.1:0-6806 GCA_041736495.1 Akkermansiaceae bacterium | reverse complement strand
CGCGGTCCAGCCGGCTTCGGAAACCGCCTCGCGGGCGACGTGCAGCGCCGCCATGGTGGCGGGACTCCACTTGCGGTTGACTAGCAGTTTTCTCGGTTCGATCCATGCGCCGGGACGTTGCGCGTGGGGACTATCAGAACCAAGCAGCCCGCCGAGTTTCCGGAACGGCACCTGCCCGTCCAGCACCGCCCGGTGGTGCGAAGCCACATCGGCCCCCAACGCGGAGAGCGCTCCGAGTCCGGTGATCGAGAGGCTCGGTGGCATGGACATGATTAAAGGGTGATCTGCGCTCCAAGCTCGACGACGCGGCCTGGCGGAAGTTGGAAATAGGCGGTGGCGGGCGAGGCGTTGCGGGCCATCACCGCGAAGAGTGAGAGGCGGATCCGGTCGATGAGGGTGGCATGTTTGCCGATGCCATAATTTTCCCGGCCGAGGAAATAGGTCGCCTTGCCGACGTTCAGTTTCATCTCGCCCTTGAGTCGTTGTTTCAAGGCAGCGGGCACATCGGGAGTTTCGGTGAATCCGAAACGGATGGTCACGCTTTGCAGGCCGTTGCCGAGATCTTCGTATTCCACCTGGTCCTCCGGCGCTGCTTTCGGTTGGTCGGTGGTTGTTACGTGCAGCAGGATCACGCGTTCATGGAGAACCTGATTGTGCTTCAAGTTGTGCAACAGCGCGTTGGGCACCTGGGTTCCTTTGCCGCTCATATAGATCGCCGTGCCGGAAACGCGGTGGATTTTCCCCTTCTGCAGCTCCTTCAGCAGATCCGCGATGGGCAGCGAGGCTTTGATGATCTGCTCATACAAGCGGCGGCGGCCCCACAGCCAGATGAGCATCATGCCCATGACCCCGCCGGCGACTGTCAGCGGCAGCCATCCGGACGGATAGATCTTCAGGGTGTTTGCCGCGAGGAACGCCAGTTCCAGAGTCAGGAACAAACTGGTGACGACGAGGGATTTAAGCTTCGACCACCCCAACACCGCCCGCGCGGCGGAGAAGAATAACAGCGAGGTGATCGTCATGGTGACCGAGATGGCAATCCCATAAGCTCCGGCAAGCGCTGCGGAAGTCTTGAAACTGATGACCAGCAGAATGCAGGCGATGGCAAGCACGTGATTGACCGCCGGGACATAGACTTGTCCGATGGAATGGTCCGACGTGTATAATATCTGCGTCCGCGGCATGCAGCCGAGTTGCACCGCTTGTGCCGTGAGAGAGAAGGCGCCTGATATCAACGCCTGGCTGGCAATGATCGCGGCGGCCGTGGCTAGGATCGTCAGCGGCAGTTGAAACATCGGCGGAGCCAGCAGGAAAAACGGACTGCGGATCGCGGATGGATCGGAGGTCAGCAGTGCCGCTTGGCCGAGATAATTCAACGCGAGCGCCGGAAACACTACGGAGAACCAGGCGACGCGGATCGGCTTGGTCCCGAAATGACCGATGTCCGCATACAATGACTCACCACCCGTCACTGCTAGAAAAACGGCGGCCAGCAGGGGAAACGCATGCCTCCACTCGCGGAAGAGAAATGAAACCCCCTCCCACGGACTGACCGCCCACAGGACTTCCGGGTGAGTCCACAGCATCCGGATTCCGAGCGCACCCAGCGTGAAGAACCATACCAAAATCACCGGTCCGAACAATTTGCCCACCACTCCCGTGCCAAACCTCTGGATATAGAATAGCCCCGCGAGCAACATCACCGCCATCGGCACCGACCAATGGGAAATCACCGGCGCACTCACCGCCAGTCCTTCCACCGCACTCAGCACGGAAATTGCAGGTGTCAGCATTCCATCCGCATAGATCAACGACGCTCCCGCCAGCCCCAGCAGCAGGATTTTTCGGGGATCCTTTCCGCCGAGACTGCGCAGGGCGCCTCGAATGAGCGTCGAGAGCGCTAGCACTCCGCCTTCACCCTTGTTATCCAGCCTGAGGATGATCAACAGATACTTCACCGTCACGACCATGATCAGCGACCATACAATCAATGACGCCGCGCCTACCAGGTTTTCAGGATGAATCGGCGCGCCATGATGGCCGGAGAAACATTCGCGAAACGCATAAAGCGGGCTCGTTCCGATATCTCCGAAAACAATGCCCAGTGCCGCCAGAGTACTCAGCGCGAGAGGAGGTTTCTGGCCAACATGGCCTCCGGTTGAGTCAGTCATCGTCGCGAAGCGGTTCGCTCGCGGGCGCTTCAAACCATTTCCCTCGGCGACTGACCAGAGAATTTGCGCGTGCCGCTGGGCGGGCAAGTTACCGCGCACCCCCGCGATTTCCCTCTTTTGTTGACCGCCTGGGGTGTTAGCGTCGCGACCGATGACAACGAAGAGAATTGCAGGGACGATCGCGGTTTTGCTCGGGCAGCTGTTCATGATCCCGGTCGCCGCCGGTGAGGAGGTTACGGCGCTGGTTCGCTTTCACGACGAAAACACCGGGCTGACGGTCCTCCGGGCAAATGTCTCGCTGCCGGTGCCGGGCTATTGGTTCGCGCCCCCGGATGCGGTGGCGAAGGACGCGGGTTTGAGTGAGGTGATCGTCGCGGCAGCGCCGGATACCGACGCGATCCTCTCAGGCAGGCGCATGGCCCAACACGAGGAACAACAGGAAATCGACGGTGCCCAACGGCCTCTCGGCCAGCTCGGTTGGGTGATCCGCCAATTCATCGAAAAACATGAAGGCCGCCCGCCGAAATCGGTGGACGAACTTGGCGATGAACTCGGCGAAAGCACGCGCAAGCAACTGGCCGGAAACTATCGTCTGATGGATGACCTTGCCATCGACTCCAAGCAAACGGATGACAGCACCCATCTCATCGCTTACGAAATCGCACCACTGGTGGATGATGGCAAACACTGGGTCCTGCTTTCGAACGGCAGAGTGGAACGCCGCGCGATCGATCCCAAGCTGGCACCCCAGGTCAACCCCCAGCGCAAGGCCGGTCTGGAACCTGCCGCGACGCAGGCGGACTATATCATCCATGCCCGGCTGCTCAACGACTCGCCGACCAAGGTCGAACTGAAAAACTCCCTGACTGGTAAGACCACCAGCGTTCTCATCGATCCGGCCAAGGCGACCCCCGGCGAACGCGAGGTGCTCGGAGAATGGGCTTTCCACCGTTTGGCGTCGTTTCCGACACACGCCGAGGACGTTTCATCTGCCATCCTCCCGCACTGGTTCAAGCAGGCTCCGGCGCTTTATGGCGTTGATCCAAGTTCGTTCGCCGCAGATCGGAATTTTCCCGCCCAACGCCGCCAAGGTCGCAATACCACGGTTTTCAATGTTTTCGGCGGCCGTGCGGCGATCAGCGAGACCTTGCAAATGCAGGACATCGAAACCCGCCAGACTTCGGATGAAAAGGAAACGCCGATCCGCGAAATCAAGGGCGTGGAGGTGAAGTCGCATCCGTTCGAGGAAATGCTCGGCACGCAACCGGGCGGCCAAATCCCACTCGCGAAGGTCATCCCCGCCGACCGGTTTTTCGCTTATTTCCCGAAACCCGCCGGATTGATTTCATGGCTCGATGGCGGTGCGGAGTTCCTTTTCAACGCCGGTTCCTCCGCCACCGGCCGCAGTTTGCAATACGGCCTTAGCGAACGCTACCTCGCTGCGCTCGGGATGGACCGCGAGTGGATGCGGCGGCTGCTCGACAGCGGCGCGGTGGAGGAAATCGCCATCTCGACGCCCGATTTTTTCTTCATCGATGGCACCGAGGTGACGGCGGTGGTCCTGCTCAAAAATCCGGTTCTCGCCGCCGGACTTCTCCAACTGCTCGGAATCAACAACCTCGACACGACCGCCGTCCGCAAGGGCGCGAATGGCGAATCCTCCCACTGGGCGCAGCGCGGTAGTTTGCTGTTCGTCAGCACCGACGCTGGCGAACTCGCGCGATCGCTGGAACTCCAGTCCGCCGCCGGCGAGGGCAGCCTCGGCCGCAGCGCGGAATTCCGTTACTTGCTCACCAAGCTGCCGTTACAGGACTCGACCCGCGCGTTTATCTATCTCTCGGATCCGTTCATCCGCCGCCTGGTCGGCCCGGAAACGAAAATTTCCCAACACCGCCGCATCCATGCCCGTGGTGAGATGGAAGGCCTGGTCGCGGGTTCACTGCTGGCCAAACTGGACGGGAATGAGAACGCGACGCCCTCCGATTTGATCGCAAAACACTATGTTTCCACTCCGAAAATCGCCACCGACGCCGTGCTCGACCCCGAATCCGGCGCCATTTCAAAAACCTTCGGCACCCTGCCGCGGATGCACTCGCTTATCGATCTCGGCATCACCCACGCCACCGCCAGGGAAACGGCCGCCTACCGAGAGTATCTTCAGAACTATAGCTCTTACTGGCGTCGGTTCTTCGATCCCATCGCCCTGCGTCTCGACCAACCCGATCCTGCGACCTACGAAGTTTCCGTTTTCATCCTGCCGCTCATCGACAACAGTATTTATAACAGCATCCGCGAAATGGTCGCCAGCGGGGAAGATGAGTCGCCGTTGAGGATCCCGGTGATCGAACCCGAGCCGGTCGCCACCCTTTCCATGAACCTGCGTGAGGAAATCTGGGTCAAGCAGGGCGGCGAAATGCTCGATGGGTTTGCCAAAACCGTCGGCCTCGACACCTCCATCCTCGATTTTCTCGGGCCTGACATCCACCTCGCGATCGCTGACGCCGACCCGATCTTCGAAATCGGCAGCGGAGAGCTCGCCGATGCTTTCGGCCCGATGGACAGCCGCCAAATGCCGATGTTGGCCGCCGCTATTTCGATGTTCACCCGGCCGACGGCCTTGTGCGTGGGCCTCACCGACGCCGCAGCGGTCCGCCGTGCGCTCGACCAATCGGTAGGAGGACAAGTGAACCTGGCCAGCCGGGATGTCACCGGCAACCTCTACAAAGTGACCGGCCGCGAGGGCTGGGTATATCGGGTCAACTTCTTCAATTTCATCAACTTGCGGCTGGGCATCGAGGTCCAGGACCGCTTTCTCGTGGTCCGCAACATGCCGTTCACCAGCCCGTTCAAAATCACCGGCACCAAGGCGGGCACTCAGCCGGGCGCGCAACTCAGCCTGAGTCCCCGCGCCTGCCGCCTGCAACTCCCCGCGCTCTTCGCCTCCGCGGCGGAACGCGAACGCTCGGCGGCGTTCAGCGGCATCAGCGATCTCCTACCACTGCTCGTCACCGGCAGCAGTTCGCTCCAGGAAGCCACCGGGAAACACAATTCCTGGTTCGGTTTCCGGCCCATTCACCCCGCCGGCGGCGAGTGGAAATGGAACGGAAACGAAATGACCAGCAGCCGCTATGGCACCGTGAGACAGCCGACTCAGCCGGACTATCCGGCCGGCAGCCGGGATTTCGGCCTGCTGCGCCGGGTGGATGGCGTCGATGTCGGCATGCGGCTCGAAGATGACGGGCTGCGCACCACCGCGCGCTGGCAACTCCGGCCCGCGAGCAAATAAGGACCTCAATTTCTCCGATCATCGGACTTGGCGCGCCCGCCGCCCGGACTCACTCTGCGCCCCGATTTACGAATGAGCACCGTTCTGGAAACCATCGATGGCGGCACCCGCTATCTCGAAAAACGCGGCATCGAAGACGCCCGCCGGAACATGCAGATGCTCGTCGCCCACAAACTCGGCTGCACGCGGATGGATCTTTACCTCCAGTTCGACCGGCTGATGGAGGAATCCGACCTCGTCCCGCTGCGGGAATCCTTGAAAAAGCGCGGCGAAGGAATTCCGATCCAACACCTGCTCGGCACGGTCTGGTTTCACAAACACGAATTCAAGACCGACGCCCGCGCCCTCATTCCGCGCCCTGAGACCGAGGAACTCGCCGAGTGGATTCTCGCGTGGGAACTCCCTGAAAACCAACAAATCCTCGACATGGGCTGCGGCTCCGGCGTGCTCGGCCTCACCCTCGCCGCCGCCCGTCCCGGCTGGCACGCCACGCTAGCCGACATTTCCCCGGACGCCCTTTCACTGGCCCGGGAAAACGCCGCCTCCCTGGAAATCTCCAACGCGAATTTCCTCCAAAGCGACCTTTTTTCCGCGATCGACGCCGGGTTCGACGGCATCGTCGCCAACCTGCCCTACGTCCCGGAAGCCGACCGCGCCACATTGGCCCGCGAGGTCATGCACGATCCGGCACTCGCCCTTTTCTCCGGCCCGGACGGACTCGACCTCATCCGCCGCTTCATTCCCGAGGCCTTCCACCGTCTCAACCCCGGCGGCTGGCTCGTTCTGGAAATCGGCCACGATCAAGCTTCACAAGTCACTGAAATTCTCAAAGCTTCCGGCTTCACCGACATCGAAGTGAAATCCGACCTCTCCGGAGTCGCCCGTTTTCCCTTCGCCAAGCGACCCTAAACGATCGTGGATTGTAGATCATGAATCTGCAGATTCCGTATCTTCCATCCACTATCCCCTATCCACCATCCCCTATCTCTTCATGGACAAACTCGTAGTTCACGGCGGCTCCACCCTGCGCGGCACCATCAACATTTCCGGCTCCAAAAACGCCTCGCTGCCCATCCTCGCCGCCGCGATCCTTACCGGGGAAGACTGCATCATCCGCCGCGTGCCCGATGTCTCGGACACGAACTACATGATCCAGATCCTCAGCGCCTTGGGTGCCGATGTCGAACGTTCCTCCGGCACCGTCCGCATCACCTGCGCCGATATTTCCGACGAGGCTCCCTACGAACTCGTCCGCCGGATGCGCGCCTCGATTTGCGTCATGGGCCCGCTGCTCGCCCGCAAAGGCCGCTGCGTCGTCTCGCTTCCCGGCGGCTGCGTCATCGGCGACC